>NZ_JANIKI010000002.1:0-357807 GCF_024580435.1 Corynebacterium sp. 5QC2CO
TTTTGTCGGTGGTGTTAGCGGTGGGGTCACGCCCGGTCCCATTCCGAACCCGGAAGCTAAGTCCACCAGCGCCGATGGTACTGCACTCGGGAGGGTGTGGGAGAGTAGGTCGCCGCCGGCATAAATAATTGTTTTGTTGGTGGGTCGTGGTTGCCTTGCCCCCTTGTGTGGGGCGGGGGCTGCTGCGGCCCACTTTTGTTTTACCCACAAGTAAACGGAATTCAATTATTGGTTAAGGCGTGGTGCTATACCAAGTACTTCTGGCGCAATTGGTTGATGTCGGCGTCGGAAAGCCCGATGCCGTCTCGTACAAAGTTGTCGAAAGTACCGTAGTTCTCTTCGATAGCGTCCCACGACATCTTGAGCCACTCTTTGTCTACCGAGTCTTCGCGATTGAGGTAGGTGTTGCTGGCAAGGAAGTCCTGCTCGATTACTTCGTAACTAACTCCTAGGATAGCCAAGAAGAACGCGGCACCGAGGCCGGTTCGATCTTTGCCCGCACTGCAGTGGAATACAACGGCACCGTCTTCGTAAGCGAGGGCTTGGAGGAGATCTTTCCAAGCGGTTCGCGGTGCTTCTCCGGTAATCATCAACTCATAGCCGAGCAGTTGGCCGAAGTACTTCACTTCATCGTCGAAAATCTCTGCATCGTGCGCTTTGATGCTTTCTCCCGCCGCTTCGTAGAACTCCGGTCCATGGCCGTAAAGCTGCTCGCCAGTTGTTGCGACAGGACTTTTCACGAAGCCCAAGCCATTGCGAACATCGATGATGTCCGCTACTTGGTAAGTCACGCTGTCGGGCAATATGTCTGGGGCTTCGTTGCGCTCTTTAATGTTTCGCAAATCGACGACGCGTGTCACACCTGCCTGCGTCATCCGGGCAAGGTCTTCGTCACTAGGTTCTCGTAAGGCGTTTGACCTGTATCCCAGGCCGCGGTGGATGTGGCGACCGTCCTCGGTCATGATTGGGTTGGCGCTACTGCCCGCTACATCGCGGAAGTTACTGAGCGAGGAAAGGGAGCCGGACTCGATCGGAGCTGGAGATTTGGTTGGTGCCGTGGCGGTTGTAGCCTGACCGTTGATCTGTGTCTCGGTCGCACTAATCCCTGTTGTGACTGCATTAAACAAGGAGGCGTCAGGGCTAGCCGATGCGGGCGATGGGGAAATAGTGCCGAGTGGTAGAAGAAGGGCCGCGGTTAGGGCAGCGGCTTTAGCGCGATAGTTCGCGCGGCTCAGGTTAGTTGTATTCACGGGTATTGAGGTTAGTGTGCCTCAGGTTTTCGGCAACTTATAAGAAAAGCTCTTTCGCGCATGGACATGCCCGCACAACAGGCCGGGTTGAAACGCGGTAAGAACGTAGCGGGGGTACCTGACTGTATTACCCAGAAAAGGCTCTTCTACCAGCGTAAATTAGCCAACGCTAATCACCATCTGAAGCATGACCTAAATGCTTCGCAATTTCATAACGTATTTACTTGTTAAATAGGGAATCCTAAGCTAAGGTTGCGCAGGTAATGATTACCTAAGTAAGTGATTGGGTAATGGCGTCTAAGTGACGTTTGCTCAACAATCCTACTGTGACCGAAGGGATGCCTTTCAGTGGCGCGTTCAAACTCCGGCCGTATTCGCAATATCGTAGCCGCATCTGTTGCCAGCCTTGGACTTGTTCTTGGCGCATGTTCTGCCGATGCCGACAACGAGGATAAGTCTGCAGCTGCAGGTAACGAGGCAACTGTTACCGTTACCGACAATCACGGTGAGCAGACCGTGCCGGCCGAAATTGACACTGTTGTGGCCACGGACAACCGTTCCTTCGAGATGCTCGATCAGTGGGGCATTAAGCTGGCTGCGGCTCCGAAGGCGATTATCCCGTTTACGGTTTCCGACTACAAGGACAATCCTGACGTTCAGGACATCGGTAATCACCGCGAGCCGAACCTCGAGATTGTTGCAGCCGCCGACCCGGACCTGATTGTCACCGGTCAGCGTTTCGACAAGTACTACGACGACCTGAAGAAGCTCGCTCCAAACTCCGCAATCGTGGACTTCGAGCCGCGCGAGGGCAAGCCGCTGGATGAGGAGCTCAAGCGCCACACCAAGGGCATGGGCACCGTCTTCGGTAAGGAGAAGGAAGCCGACCAGCTTATCGCGGACTTCGATAAGGCTCTGGAGCGCGCTCGCAAGGCTTACAACCCGGACGTGAAGGTTATGGCGCTGAACTCGTCGGGCGGCACGCTCGGTTACATTGCCCCCACTGTTGGTCGTACCTTCGGCCCGCTGTTTGATCTGATTGGCATGAAGTCGGCACTGGAGGTCGACAAGGCCAGCGATGATCACCAGGGTGATGAGATTTCCGCCGAGTCCATCGCTAAGGCGAACCCGGACTTCATCATGGTTCTCGACCGCGATGCTGGCACCTCGGTGCGCGGTACCGATGAGTACCGTTCGGCACAGTCTGTGGTCGAGGAAGCTGCTCCGCTGAAGAACGTGACGGCCGTCAAGGAGGGCAAGATCTACTACGCCCCAGAGGACACTTACACCAACGAGTCCATCATCACGTACACGGAGATTCTGAACGAGCTTGCCGACGCCTTTGAGCAGGCCTAATAGTTCTCTGACCAGTCAAAGGAGTACCTCACCAACTCTATGCAGAAGTTACTGGAACCCCGATTAGCCATTGGGATTGCCGTTGTGGCAGTCCTGGTGGCTATGTCGCTGTTTGTAGGCCAATACGACATCCTGGGCGCCGACGACGGCTGGGAGATGTTCGCCACTACGCGTATTCCGCGCACCATTGCACTAGTGCTCTCGGGTGCCGCGATGGCGATGTGTGGCTTGGTCATGCAGCTACTTACGCGCAACAAGTTCGTCGAACCCACCACCACGGGAACCACGGAATGGGCTGGTCTCGGCCTGATTTTCGTAATGTATTTCTTTCCTTCGGCCTCGATGCTTGGACGGATGGGCGGGGCAATCATCTTCGCCTTCATCGGCACGGCAGTGTTCTTCCTGTTCTTGCGCCGTGTCGCTTTGAAGTCAAGTTTGGTTGTGCCCATCGTGGGCATCATGTTGGGTGCGGTAGTCAGTTCGATTTCGACTTTCTTTGCGTTGCAGACAGACATGCTGCAATCGCTAGGCGTGTGGTTCGCAGGCTCTTTCACTGCCATTTATAAAGGTCAGTACGAATTCCTGTGGCTGGTCGTCATTGTGGTTGCGATCGTTTTCGTATTTAGTGATCGGTTAACGGTTGCGGGGCTTGGTGAGGATATCGCCACCAACGTCGGTCTGAACTACAAGCGAATCGTGTTCCTCGGAACGGGGCTGATTGCAATCGCAACAGGTTTGGTTACCGTCGTGGTGGGCAACCTGCCTTTCCTGGGGCTCATCGTCCCGAATATCGTCTCCATGTTCCGTGGCGATGATCTGCGCTCCAACCTGCCGTGGGTGTGCCTGGTAGGAATTGGCACCGTGACGATTGCGGATCTGATTGGCCGCGTCATTATTGCCCCGTTCGAGATTCCGGTATCGGTGATTCTCGGCATCCTGGGAGCTGCCATTTTCGTCTATCTGATTGTGGAGCGGCGTCGTGCTTAATCTCAGTTCAAATCACACGGTGGCCAACCAGGCTGGACCGCAAACGACGTCGTTTAGCACGGGTGCCGCGGCGCGCAGGTACTGGATCGTCATTGCTGTGCTGGCGGGCTTGGCGGCGTTGTTTACGGCGGGCCTGCTTGCGTGGGACAACCCGTTGCCGTTCGGTACGGATGGTTTTTGGCTGATTGCGCGCCGGCGTCTTGATGCCGTAATTGCCATGATCGTGGTTGCCTGCTGCCATGCCGTCGCGACGGTGGCGTTCCAGTCGATTGCGAATAATCGAATTATTACGCCGTCGATTATGGGGTTTGAAGCGCTGTACGTGGCTATCAGTACTGCTGCGGTGTACTTCTTCGGGGCGACGGGTCTGATGAACGCCGGCTCGGTTGGGGCGTTTGTGCTGCAGCTCGTGCTGATGGTGGGGCTGTCGCTTGTGCTGTACGCGTGGCTGCTGACTGGGCAGGGCGCGGATATGCACAGCATGCTGCTGGTGGGCATTGTTATCGGTGGCGGGCTGGGCTCGTTATCGACATTTATGCAGCGTATGCTGACGCCCTCGGACTTTGATCTGCTGACGGCTCGGTTGTTCGGTTCTGTCAACAACGCTGATCCGGAGTTTTTCCCGGTGGCGATTCCGCTAGTGATAGTGGCAGTCGTGGTGATTGCGCTGCATTCGCGGGCCCTCAATGTCATGTCGCTGGGACGTGAAGTCGCGACGAATCTGGGCGTGAATTACCAGGTTCGGTCCATCACTGTGCTGGTCGCGGTGTCGGTGCTGATGGCAGTGTCGACGGCGATGGTTGGCCCGATGACATTCCTCGGCTTCCTGGTCGCGACCATTGCGTACCAGGCTGCTGATACCTATGACCACCGCTTTGTGCTGCCGATGGCGGGGCTGATCGGCTACGTCACGTTGGCCGGCGCGTATTTCATTCTCAATCACGTTTTCTACGCTCAGGGCGTGGTGTCCATCATTATCGAGCTGGTTGGCGGTTCGATCTTCCTCTACGTCGTTTTGAAGAAGGGACGGCTATGATTCTCCTCGACAGTGTAAGCAAGAGCTATACCAGCGAGGTGTCAATTGGCCCCGTTGACCTGGAAATTCCGACCAACTCCATCACGGCGCTGATTGGTCCGAACGGTGCGGGCAAGTCCACTCTCTTGACTATGATCGGCCGCCTCCTGGCCGTGGACTCCGGCGACATCAACGTCGGCCCGTACAATGTGGGCAAGACTAAGTCGAAGGACCTGGCCAAGGTGCTGTCGATTTTGCGCCAGGACAACCACTTCGTCACTCGCCTAACCGTGCGCCAGCTCGTCAGCTTCGGCCGCTTCCCGTACAGCCAGGGGCGACTGACCGCCGAGGATGAGCGCATCATCTCCCAGTACATCGAGTTCCTCAATCTCGAGGCGCTCCAGGGTCGCTACCTCGACGAGCTTTCCGGTGGTCAGCGTCAGCGCGCGTATGTTGCAATGGTTCTCTGTCAGGAGACGGATTACGTGCTTCTCGACGAGCCGTTGAACAACCTGGATATTTCTCATTCGGTCGACATCATGTCGTACCTGCGCACTGCAGTGCGCGAGTTGGGGCGCACCATGGTGGTGGTGTTGCACGACATCAATTTCGCGGCTCGCTACGCCGATTACATCTGTGCGGTCAAGGACGGCCAGATTGTTGAGCACGGCCCAACCTCGCAGCTGATGCGTTCGGAGGTTCTGAGTCCAATCTTCAATACCCAGATTGACATCGTCGAGGGCCCGCATGGCCCGGTCGCCTGCTACGGCTCTTAAGGCAATTCCTGGCCTGCCCCACGCAGCCGATACAATCTAGCCTCATGACTATTACTGCTGCCGTTGACGGTTCCGCCCTGCACAATCCCGGACCTGCCGGGTGGTGCTGGTATATCGACGACAGCTGCTGGGCCGCCGGCGGATGGAAAGAGGGAACCAATAACCGCGGGGAGCTCACTGCGCTTGCTGAGCTGCTCCGCGCCACAGCTCACATCCCCGATGAGCCGCTTTTCGTACTGTGCGATTCGCAGTACGTGATTAACTCCGTCACCAAGTGGATGCCGGGGTGGAAGCGCAAGGGGTGGAAGAAGCGCGACGGCAAGCCCGTCCTCAACGTCGATATTTTGCAGGACATCGACCAGCTCCTCGTCGGCCGCAATATCCACCTTGAGTGGGTTAAGGGACATTCCGGCCACGACATGAACGAGGCCGCTGATCAGCGCGCCCGCGCCGCCGCCACTGCGTATCAGAAGGGCACCGCCGTGCCGGAGGGGCCAGGTTTCGCTGGTGCGGGTAGTCGCACGCAGACGAATGTGGCGCCGACAAAAACCACGTCCGCGCCTAGTTCCGAGCCCAAGGCGCCCAAGGCCGCAACCTTGGAGCAGGAAGGCCTCTTTGACCTCGCAGTCGACGCCACCGTGACACCCGAGGATGCCGCTAAGGAAGCGCTCACCGTTTTCCGCCGCGCCGCACATCGAGCTGAGCAGGGAAATGCCCGCGCACTCAAGGCATTGCTTAACGACGCCCTGGGCGCCAACCTCGCCGTGCCAGACGGACTTTCGGATGCTGAGCATGAGCTCCGCGTAGAGGGAACCACCGCTACCGCGCAGTTCACCACCGACGACTGGGTTGGCCTGGCTGTCTGGGATTTGTCCCAGGCAGTGGGGAAGGCCACAGGTTCCGCGCGTTTGCTGGGCTGGAATGTGGGTAGGTCTTAGCAGTAGTATGAAAGTTTGGTCTTTTAGGTAGACCACCAGGCAATCCGGGGTTACTGGTAGCCTGAAAACACATAAATTCTTTTACTCATTACATATAAGGAGCTCCGACTTCATGGCTGAGCACGAAGGTCCTCGTTCCGGCGAAGGCCGAGGAAATCGCGGAAACCGCGGGTCTAACCGTTCCCATGGTCGTGGCGAGGGCGGCTTTAACGGGCGCAACCGCAACGATCGTCGTGGACAGGGCGGTGGCCCAGGTGGTCGTGGCCGTGGTGGTCACGGTGGTCATGGCGGTAACCGCGATTCCCGTGGTTCGCGGGGCTTCCGTCGTGATGATCGCGACGATCGTGACTTTAACCGCGGCGACCGCAATGAGCGAGGTGGTCGTGGTGGTCGTGGTTACAACCGCAACAATCGTGATGATCGTAATGAGCGTTTTAACCGCGATGACCGTGGTGGTCGCGGTGGACGTGGGTTCGACCGGGATGATCGTAACGACCGGGGCGACCGCAATGATCGTCGCGGTCCGGGCGGACGCGGTGGCCAGGGAGGCCGCAACTTCGACCGTCGTGGTGGCAAGCCACGTCGCTCTAACCGTGGTGGCCGCTTCCAGGATGAGAAGCGTACGCACCGCACCGGCCCGCAGCGCCCAGGTTTCCGCGAGGAGCGCATTGAGGCCCGCAAGAACGAGCCGAAGCTGCCTGATGACATTCGTGCAGACGAGCTCGACCCGAGCGTGCGTCAGGATCTGAAGAGCCTGGCTAAGGACAACGCCGACAAGGTCGCTCGGCACATGATTATGGCCGCAGTCCTGATGGCTGAAGACCCGCAGCGTGCCCTGGAGCATGCCCGCGCAGCGAAGGACCGCGCAGGTCGCGTCGGTGTCGTTCGTGAGACAGCTGGTGTCGCCGCTTACCACGCAGGTGAGTGGAAGGAAGCCCTGGCTGAGTTGCGTGCTGCTCGTCGCATCTCTGGTGGCCCGGGCATGATCGCGGTGATGGCGGACTGTGAGCGCGGCCTCGGCCGTCCAGAGAAGGCCATCGAGCTGGCTCGCTCCGAGGAGGCCAAGCAGCTGGATAACGAGTCCAAGACTGAGCTGGCTATCGTCGCCGCCGGTGCTCGCCGCGATATGGGCCAGATTGATGAGGCTCTGGTTGAGCTGGAGACCCAGGATCTGAACCCGGACCGTGAGGATTTCGAAGCAGCTCGTCTGTTCTACGCCTACGCTGATGCGCTGGTGGAGGCCGGCCGTAAAGACGATGCCAAGGTGTGGTTTACCCGCTGCGCCAAGATTGATGTCGACGAGATGCTCGATGCTCGCGAGCGCATCGAAGAGCTGAACAAGTAATCAGCCACCGCCCGGCCCACAAAACCAGCTATCGCCAACGCACCGCTGACGCAATCCGGCTGCGCATCTACAATTCGTCGTAAAGCGTTCCTATTTCGTAAAAGGAGAAATGCACCTCATGGCTTCTGTCGCTTCTTCCTATGATGCCGCTCTGCTGGATCTGGATGGCACGATTTACGAAGGTGGCGCGGCGATTCCGAACGCGTTGGAGGGGCTGACCGAGGCAGCGCTGCCGATGGTGTTCATTACGAACAACGCCTCGCGCGCGCCGCAGACGGTGGCGGATCAGCTCAACGGGCTGGGCTATGACGTTCACGCGGACGATGTGATGACGTCGGCGCAGGCGGCCATTGAGATGGCGGCGGAGGTCATTGAGCCGGGCTCGAACGTTTTTGTGTTGGGTGCGGAGTCGTTTAAGCAGTTGGCCCGTGAGGCGGGGTACAACCTCGTGGATTCCGCTGATGACAACCCTGCGGCGGTGTTCCAGGGGCTCAACCGTGAGATGACGTGGAAGCAGATGTCGGAGGCGGCGCTGGCGGTGTCGCGAGGTGCGCGTTACCTGGTGTCGAATTTGGATACGACGCTGCCGTCGGAGCGCGGTTTCCTGGTCGGCAATGGTTCGGTTGCTGCCGCGATTTCGACAACGACGGGCGTGGCGCCGCTGTCGGCGGGTAAGCCGAAGCCGCCGATGTTCATTAAGGCGGCGGAGCGTGTGGGCGCGAAGAATCCGCTGGCGATTGGGGACCGTCTGGATACCGACATCGCGGGTGGAAACGCTGCGAAGATGGACACGTTTATGGTGGTCACGGGTGTTTCCACGCATATGGATGTCATCGCAGCGCCGCCCGAGCACCGTCCGACGCTCATCGGTGCTGACATGACGGCGCTGAATTGTGAGCTGGATCAGGCACGTCCGGCTCCGCAGGCTGGTTTCACCGCGCGTTACGACGGCGCGGAGGCCGGTGTCATCGTTCTTTCTGGCGGTGACTCGGAAGATCCTCGGTTGGCGAACCCGGCGGAGGCCGCGGTGGCGGCTCTGCTGACGGTCGTGGATGTGGTGTGGAACTCTGAGGCTGGTCGTGCTGGCGCGGTCGAGGTCGCGCAGGTCTGCGCAGAGGGCCCTGCTGCTGCGGCGGCGCTTGCTGCCTGGCGGAAGTGATAGCCGATGAGTGAGGTCGCACCGAAGCCAGGGCAGGGGCAGGAGTCTGGTCCCGTGCCGGGGCCGAAACCCGGCCCTGTACCTAGCCCGGCGGCAATGCCCGGTGCGCGCGAGGTAACTCCGGAGGCCGTCCGGGAGCAGGTTGCGGCTGCACTATCCGCACCTGCGCCGACTCCGCAGGAGAGGGTCGCGCAGTTCGAGCGGGCGCATGAGATTTTGTATGAGGCCCTGGGCTCGTCACGCAGGGAAGGAAAGTGAACGCGGTGGCAAAGAAAGCTCCTAAGCGCAGGCTCGACGCGGAGCTGGTGCGAAGGAAGATTGCTCGCTCCCGTGAGGCAGCAGTAGACATGATTAAGGCCGGCCGAGTGGAGGTCGGTGGCTTCGTTGCCTCCAAGCCCGCGACTGCGGTGACAGGGGACGTGTCCATTCGCGTCAGTGGCCTGGAAGAAGACGAGAACTGGGCTTCGCGCGGCGCGCACAAGCTGCTCGGGGCGCTGGAAGCTTTTGAGCCGCAGGGCCTGGACTTGAAGGGCCGAAAGGTGCTGGATGCCGGTGCCTCCACGGGAGGTTTTACCGATGTGTGTCTGCGCCGCGATGTCGACACCGTCTACGCCGTCGATGTCGGCTACGGTCAGCTGATTTGGCGCTTGCAGGATGATCCGCGGGTGGTTGTGCTCGACCGGACTAATGTCCGCACGCTGACCCCCGAGATTCTCGGTGGCACAGCTGATGTCATGGTCGGCGACCTGTCCTTTATTTCTTTGAAGCTGGTGCTGCCAGCGATTGTCTCCTGCCTCGATGAGGGCGCTGACCTGCTGCCGATGGTCAAGCCGCAGTTCGAGGTGGGTAAGGAGCGCCTTGGCTCCGGAGGTGTCGTGCGCAGCGATGCGCTGCGTCAGGAAGTTGTCCAGGAAGTCGCTGAGTACGCCCGCACTCTGGGACTGTCCTTCCGCGCGGCTGTGGCCAGCCCACTGCCGGGCCCGAGCGGCAACGTGGAGTTTTTCCTGTGGCTGGTGAAAGACGGCGGCGCCAGCGATATTGGTGATGAGGCTATGGCTGCGGCCATCGCTAAGGCCGTTGAGGAGGGGCCGCACAATGACTAGCTCACGGACCGGCTCACCGACCAGCGCGAAGACTCACTCACGGGAAAGCAAGCCCAAGACCAGCGCCGGCAAGCGCGAGATCCTGCTGGTCCCGCACACTGGCCGCAGCGCCAACCTGGAAATGGCCGCCGAGGCTGCCGAGCTGCTTGAGGCCGCGGGTATCGATATCCGCGTGCTGGCCGGTAAAAACCCGGAGGCGCTGGCCGCGCACCCAATGCTCGGTAAGTACCCGCGCTACTGGCACTCCCCGCAGGCGGCGTCGGGATGCGAACTCGTCCTCGTCCTCGGCGGCGACGGCACCTTCCTGCGCGCCGCTGACATCGCACACTCCGCTGATTTGCCGGTGCTCGGTATCAACATGGGCCACGTGGGCTTCCTCGCCGAGTGGGAGCAGGAGTCCATGACGGAGGCGATCAGCCGCGTTATCAAGCGTTCCTGGCGTATCGAAGATCGCATGACCATCCGCGCCACCGTCCGTGACACCACCGGCCGCGTGATCGGCTCCGGCTGGGCGCTGAACGAAGTCAGCATCGAAAACGTCAACCGACGTGGTGTGCTGGACGTCATCTTGGAAGTCGATGGCCGCCCGGTGAGTTCCTACGGCTGCGATGGCGTGCTGATTTCCACGCCGACCGGCTCCACCGCGTACGCCTTTTCCGCAGGCGGTCCAGTGCTCTGGCCGGAGCTCGACGCGATGCTGGTCGTGCCCAATAATGCCCACGCGCTGTTCTCCCGCCCGCTGGTGATCTCCCCGCACTCGACCATCGCGATTGAGACCAACCACGACACCGCGGAGGCTGTCGCGGTGCTCGATGGCTTCCGTCCGATTACTATGCCCGCAGGTAGTCGCATTGAAATTGAGCGCGGCGCGCAACCGGTGCGCTGGGTGCGCCTTGACGATCAGCCGTTCGCCGATCGTCTGGTGCACAAGTTCCGCTTGCCGACGTCCGGGTGGCGCGGCCCCGCCGAAGCCCAATAGCCTTTTACCCACGGCAGACAAGACCCCAACTTCAAGGGAAGGACTGATTGCAGGCGCCATGCTGACTGAGATTTCCATCCGCGACCTCGGCGTTATCCCCGACGCGACGCTTGAATTCAGCCCAGGCCTGACCGTTCTCACAGGTGAAACCGGTGCGGGTAAAACCATGGTGGTCACCAGCCTCAAGTTGCTCTGTGGCGCGCGTGCCGACGCCGGCCGCGTGCGCACCGGCGCCGACAAGGCTCTGGTGGAAGGCCGCGTTTCCACCGAACACCTCTCGGAGGAAGAGTCAACCACCATCGATGCTGTGGTCGCCGAGCTCGGCGGCGAGCGCGATGAAAATGATGAGTACCTGCTTGCTCGTCAGGTCTCCGCGAAAGGCCGCTCCCGTGCGTGGGTTGGCGGCCGCAGTGCGTCGGCTGCGGCGCTGGCGGATGTCTCCACACGCCTGATTGCAATTCATGGCCAAAATGATCAGCTGCGCCTGCAAAGCGCCGATGAGCAGCGTGCGGCCATCGACCGCATGGATGCCGACACCATCGCGCCAACCCTAGAAACTTATCGCCAGCAGCGCTCACACTGGCGCACCCTGGTCAAAGAACTGGAAGAGAAGACCTCTAAGCGCCGCGAGCTGGCCATGCGTGCCGATCAGCTCAGCTTCGCCATCGAAGAAATCGACGCGGTCTCACCCGAGCCGGACGAAGACCAGGACCTGGCCTCGCAGATCCGCCGCATGCAGGACCTGGACGGTCTGCGCGACGCTGCAGCCGTGGCGCTTGCCGCCATCGACGGTGCGGCCGCCGTGGGCACGACCGGCATGGATGCTGCCACCGAGGACGCTGGAGCCGCCGAACTCCTCGGCGCTGCCGCAAACGAGCTCGCCGCCGCAGACGATGAGGAGCTCACCGAGTTTTCCAACCAGCTCAATGAGCTGACCAGCCAGCTCTCCGAGATTTCCGCAGGCCTCGGTGCGTTTCTCTCCGGCCTGCCGGAGGAAACCGAGTCCCTGGACAAGCTCATGCAGCGCCAGGTGGAGATCAAGAACCTCACCCGCAAGTACGCCCCGGATATCGCAGGTGTCCTGGCCTGGCGGGATAAGGCTGAACGCAAGCTTGCCACGCTGGATGTTTCCGGCGAAGCCCTGGACAAGCTCACCGCGGAGATCAAGACCGCGGAGAAGAAGCTTGGCACCACCGCGCGGAAGCTCTCCAAGGTCCGTGCAAAGGCCGCGAAGCACCTGGAACAGGCCGTGACCAAGGAACTCAAGGGCCTGGCCATGCCACACACCTCGCTGGTGGTGGAGATCACCAAGGCCGACACCTTTGGCCCCGCTGGCGTGGACAACATCGAGTTCAAGCTCCGTGCCCACGAAGGTGCCGAGCCGCGCCCGCTGGCCTCATCCGCATCCGGCGGTGAGCTTTCCCGCATCATGCTGGCATTGGAAGTTGTCCTCGCCGAAGGACAGGCCGGGCACACGATGGTTTTCGATGAGGTCGATGCCGGTGTTGGTGGGCGCGCGGCTGTGGAAATTGGCAAGCGCCTGAAGCAGTTGGCGGTGAATAACCAGGTGATCGTCGTCACGCACTTGCCTCAGGTGGCGGCGTTTGCGGATACCCACTTGGTGGTCAGTAAGGATGCGCGCTCGGGTGCGGTGTCGTCGAAGGTGACGAGCCTGGGGGATGAGGAGCGGATTGACGAGCTCGCGCGGATGATGGCGGGCTTGGATGATTCGGACTCCGGACGTGCGCACGCGCAAGATCTTCTGGACCAAGCTCGGCGCGCCTTCGCGGCCAAGTAGCTGCACTTATGTTTCACTAAGTGCCATGAGTCTGTTCTCTCGGAACGAAAAAGATCTTCCTGGCATTTCGGGGACTGTGCGGGATGGTTCCCGCCTGGACCGTGCGCTGAAGCGCATGGGCGAAGGCGACATCGTGGTGATCGATGCGCCTGATATCTCGCGTTCACTGGCACAGCAGTTGATTGATGCCAAGGTCGCCGCAGTGGTGAACACTGGCGCGTTCACCACGGGTTTTGTGCCGAATTACGGCCCGCAGATGATGCGCGACGCCGACATTGCGATGGTGCAGAACGTCGGCGACAAGGTCTTTGAGAAGCTCAAGGACGGCAAGAACGGCAGGCTTGACGACGGCAAGCTCTACCACGGTGACCGCCTGATTGGGCAGGGCGACGCAGTCGACCAGGATGAGCTCGAGCGCGCCTTCGACGAGGGCCGCACCAGCATGGTCGACCGTCTGGAGGCGCTCTCCGGCAACTTGGTGGAGTTCGCCAAGACCGAGTCCCCGCTGTACATCGATGGCCTGGGCATTCCGGACGAGACAGAGCCACTGCGTGGCCGCAAGGTCGTTGTGGTCAGCCCTGGTGAGGGACACCGCAAGACGCTGGAAGACTTAAAGAACTTCATCCGCGAGTACGAGCCGCTGCTCATCGGCGTCGACACCGGTGCCGACACGCTCTTCGACCTGAAGTACCAGCCGGACTACATCATCGGTGATCCGGAGAACATCAACTCTGAGGCGCTGCGGTCTGCCGGTTGCGTGATTCTTCCTGCCGACCCGGACGGTCACGCGGTAGGCCTTGAGCGCATTCAGGACCTCGGCATTGGCGCCATGACGTTCCCGGCGCTGTCCGATTCCGCCACTGACCTGGCGCTGGTGTTCGCCGCGCATCACGACGCCGACATGGTCGTCTCCGTCGGCGCCCCGCAGAACATCGACAGCATCTACCACGCTGAGAACCAGAGCGGCGTGCCGTCGGCGTTGCTGTCGCGTTTGAAGGTCGGGGAAAAGCTTGTCGACGGTCGCATGGTCGCCGACCTCTACCAGGTCAATAGCCGTGGTTTCGGTGTGGCCTGGGCAATCCTGGCTATCTTTGTCGCTGTTGCGGTGATTTTCGCTATTGCTGGTACCTCTGGCGATGGTTCTGTCAGTGAGAATCTGATTGATACCTGGAACTCCATTGCACTGTGGTTCCAGGGGCTGTTTAAGTAGTTTTAGCGGTATTTAGAGCACTATGAGCGCCTAATGTTTTCGGCTGTCAGAGCTGATTGAGGCGTCGGCGAAAGGAAAAGGGACAGGCGATGGCGAAGAAGCGCAGGAGCGGGAAGTTTACAGCCGGTGTGACAGGTGCTGCCCTCGGTGTTGCGGCGGGTGCTGCGCTGGGTGCGTATGTGCTGAACCCCGCTGGTGCTGGCATTGATTTTGGCACCGGTGCCGCCTCTGAGCGCGATGCCGCTGTCGCACGTGCCGATGCACAGCAAGCGCGTGCCGATGAAGCCAATCGCATCATCGAGCCCATCGTCGGGGAGATCGTTAAGGATTCGCTGAAGGACGTGCCCGTCCTGGTTATCGCGACCCCCGATGCCACGGATGAGCAGCTGGCAGGGGTGTCCGAGACCCTGCGTGCTGCTGGTGCCCCGGACGCGGGCGTGCTGAAGCTGACCGATAAGTTCCTCTCTTCCGCTGGCGCGGATGAGCTGAAGGATACTGTCGCTACCTCGCTGCCGGCTGATGTGCAGCTGGACCCGGAGCGTCGTGAGCCGGGCCGCCAGGCTGGCCAGGCGCTGGCTCCGGTGTTGGAGCTGGATAAGGATGGGGGAGAGCGGGCTTCCGCAGCGGACCGAAAGCTCCTGCTGGAGGCTCTGAAGGGCGGCGGTTTTGTCGAGTATGAGGAGGGGACTCTGCGTCCGGCTGCTGGCATTGTGATTGTTGGTAACCACGGCACGGTGTCGCGCGCTGCGATTGATAAGGGCGAGGACCCGGAGTTCGGTGCTGGCCTGGTTGCGGATCTAGCGGTGGCGCTGGCTGAGGGCTTTGGCGCTGGTGATGACGTGGCTGGTCACGTTGTGGTGGGGACTGACGGCTTTAACCGCGAAGGTGTTAGTGCACTGCCGGACGAGCGCTGGGGCGCCGGCCCTGCCGTGAAGCGTGTGGACGCTGTGTCTGACGCCGCGGGGCAGATTGGGGTTGTTGGGGAGTTGAAGAAGTAGGGAATGAACAGTGTCAAGCAAGCGGGAACAATCAATTAAGCGTTTCGAGCGTCGCATGGAGCGACAGGCTACGCGAAAGTCATGGCGCGACGACTACGCCATTATCGGTGAAGATTCCTGGGGTAATGACTTCCTAGGTAACGAAGGCGGAGAGCGTTCCGTCCGCGCAAGCCGCGGTGGCCGAGCGGACGGAAATCGTCGGCGGTAGTAGCTTTAGGTGCTGTTTCTACGGTTTAACACTTACTTTGTGTCCGCAGCAGCAACATGCGAGCACAGCTAGCTGTGCTCGCATGTCGTAGATGGAAACACAGCTTTCCTAGGGCATAATACTTTCATGTCCAAGTTTTCAGAGGTCCTTGAGCAGCTCCGTAATAATCAGCCGAAGGCGAAGTATGGCATCGCTTTCGAGAAGCTCATGGTCAACTATTTCCGCACTGACCCAACTCTGAAAGCGCAGTTTGACGAGATCTATCGATGGTCGGACTGGAAATACAACGGGGGAGCGCCGGATACCGGCATTGACTTGGTCGCACGTCGCATTGACGACGGCACGTGGGTAGCCATCCAGTGCAAGTTCTATATGCCAACGACTCGCTTGGCCAAGGCGGACCTGGACTCATTCTTTGAAGCGTCTGGGCGATCCTTCAACACTGAGTCCGGCCCGGAACACTTCGGCAGCCGTATCGTTATCTCTACAACTGACCACTGGTCCTCGCATGCAGAAGAAGCCCTCGCTAAT
The DNA here is from genome assembly GCF_024580435.1 of Corynebacterium sp. 5QC2CO. Classification (NCBI taxonomy): domain Bacteria; kingdom Bacillati; phylum Actinomycetota; class Actinomycetes; order Mycobacteriales; family Corynebacteriaceae; genus Corynebacterium; species Corynebacterium sp. 5QC2CO. The sequence continues at coordinate 15,654 of NZ_JANIKI010000002.1, forward strand.
CAGCTCATTCCCACCAGTCGTATCGGCACGGCAGCAATCGCTGAATCTCCGATTAACTGGGATGTCGCTTTCCCCGGCTCGGAGATCCAAATCAATCTCTCCCAGCGCGAGACTTTTGAACCCCGCCCTCACCAGCAAGAAGCTATCGATAGCGCTATGGCGGGGTTTGCTACTCGCGACCGTGGCAAGCTCATTATGGCCTGCGGTACAGGTAAAACCTTCACTGCTCTTCGTCTCGCCGAGCGGGTAGCTGAGGAAAATGGGGGGGGTGTCCCTATGTTTTTGTCAAGTGCCAGACCGATGTTGACGAGCACAGTCTTGGGAGTAGTTTCTTAGGCGTGCCTAGGAGCCGGCCAGCGTGTGCTGGTCGGCTTCGTCTTTGGGGCTTTATGCGGCGACGGGGCGTGGCGGGATTTCGCGGAAGAACTCCTTGTTTTTCAGCATCGCGTAGATGACATTGCATCGGCGTCGTGCCAGGCAGATGACTGCTGCGTTGTGGCGTTTTCCTTCAGCGCGTTTGCGTTCGTAATACCGCCGTGACGGTTCGTGGCTGCGGATAACTGCGAATGCGGAGTAGAACAAGGCGTTTTTCAGTCGTTTATTGCCTGACCGTGCCGGGAATTCACCTCTGATCGACGAACCGGATCGTCTAGTCACGGGTGCTATTCCAGCATAAGCAGCTAAGTGGCCAGCACTAGCGAAGTCGGAGCCATCACCGATCGCAAGAAGGATCTGCGCTGCGGTCTTGATGCCGACTCCGGGCATACTCATCAAGACCTCACAAAGAGGGAAATCAGCGAGCATCTCTTCAACCTGCTCAGCAATGGTGTTTCGTTGCTCTTTGAGGGCCTGGATGTTTGCAGCCAGTTGAGGAATTACTAACTCGGCGGCATCGCTTCCAGGCACGGTGACTGTTTGAGCTTTCAGCGCTGTAAAAATGTCGTCTACCAGCGGGGTGGGGTCTTTACGTGTGCGCTTGATCATCCAGTTCAACACTCGTTGGTATCCGGCTCTTTTTAGCCCCTGCGGTCCCTTGTAATGGATCAATAATTCCAGGATCGGCGTGCGAGTCAGGGTGCTACCAGCAAAAACTCGTTCCAGGCTGGGGTAGATCTGGGTGAGGACACTGCGAAGCCGATTGACAGTGCGAGTGCAATCGCGGGCGATGTCATCATCGAAGCCGGACAGCATCTTTAGGGCGGAGAGTACCTCATCATTGCGGTCGACGGCACGTAGCGTGTGGGGCATTGTGCGGGCGGTGTCGGCGATGATGAATGCGTCGCGTTTGTCTGTTTTTGCACGTCCCGGATAGAGATCTGCAGCTTTGCGCATCGCAAGACCTGGCAGGTATCCGACTTCGCAACCGCAGTCCCGGGCTACAGCAATCGGTAGTGCGCCGATGGTGTTGGGTTGGTCGACGATCACGAGCACGGTGCCAAGCTTCTGAAGCTGGTGAAAAACGCCTGCTAGTTCGGATTCGAGTTGAGGCAACGGTTTGTCGAAGACCTTGTTGCCATCACGGTCTAAGGCGCAGGCGTGGTGTTCAGATTTGCCGACGTCTAACCCAAGGAATATGTCGATGGAATGCTCCGGAGACATGATGAGCTCCTAGAAAACGAGATGGGTATGGCGTTGTTCCAGTCGCTGGTGTCATGACCTTCGTTGCAAGCACCCACGTTACAAAGAGACCTAGTTTAAAACTGGCCGTGTCCCTATCAGCTGTCATCGAAAGTCCTGGCACCCGGCGGCAACACCCCCCGGATTATGGAAACTACAGGGCAGGTAAGCCATACCGGGACCAGCGACTATCCCCATTATCGGGGACACTCACAAGGTAACGGGGAAGGCTCGAGTTCTCTTCCTCGTTCCATCCATTTCGCTCCTGTCGCAAACTCTCAAGGAATGGACAGCACAGGGTCGCCTGGACATGCGCACTTTTGCTGTGTGTTCTGACTCGAAGGTCTCCCGTAAAGCCGAGGATATTGCGACCTACGACCTAGAAGTCCCAGTCTCAACCAACGGCGCTGAAATTGCCCAGCGATTTGAATCCGGCAAGCGGGCAAAGGGGCTCCACATCGTCTTTTCAACCTACCAGTCGCTGCCGGCAGTTCACGACGCCCAGCAGCAAGGCCTCGATGACTTCGACCTGGTTATCTGTGATGAGGCGCATCGCACCACCGGCATTACTCTCGCCGGTGAGGACGCAAGTAACTTCGTTCGCATCCACGATGCCGATTACATCAAGGCCACGAAGCGCCTCTATATGACGGCCACGCCGCGCCTGTACGACGATTCCGTCAAGGGCAAGGCCTTGGATCACTCAGCCGAACTTGCCTCCATGGATGACGAAGCCATTTACGGCCCAGAGTTCTATCGTCTCGGATTCGGCGAAGCCGTAGAAAAAGGCCTGCTCACCGACTACAAGGTTCTCGTCATGACGGTCGACGAGTCCGTAGCCGCCGATGCCATGGCTCGCAGCCAGAACAGCCAGATCAATCTCACTCTGGCTTCGGCAATGATTGGTGCATGGAATGGCCTAGCAAAGCGCTCCGGTTCTCTGCAGGGTAAGAAGGGCGGCTTCGATGAAGATGCCGCACCTATGCAGCGTGCTGTGGCATTCGCTCGTGACATCAAGACATCGCAGGCAATTGCTGATTCCTATCCGCAACTGGTGAACATGCATCGAGAACTGCTCGAAGAGAAGGCAGTTCTCAATGATGTCTCGCTGCACAACGTGGACGTTTCTATCTCTGCGCAGCATGTCGACGGCAGTATGAACGCCCTTGAGCGTGGAACCAAGCTTTCTTGGCTGGAGTCTCCAGCAGCCGAGCAGCACACCCGCGTACTCACAAACGCCCGTTGTTTGTCCGAAGGTGTCGACGTCCCGGCGTTGGACGCTGTGATCTTCTTCAACCCGCGTAATTCCATGGTCGACGTGGTGCAGTCTGTCGGTCGCGTCATGCGCAAGTCCGAAGGAAAGGATTACGGCTACATTATTCTTCCGGTTGCAGTTGCTCCGGACGTTTCGCCGGCGCAGGCACTCAATGACAACGTACGTTTCAAGGTTGTCTGGCAGATCCTGAATGCGTTGCGGGCGCATGATGACCGCTTCAATGCCAAGGTCAATTCCATCGCGTTGAACGAAACGAATCCTGCTGAAGAGTTGCCAATCGAAGTCGACCACATCGGCAAAAAGGATTCCCAGAAAACGGGCTCCGACACCGATTCCGAGAGCGCTTCTCCCACCGATGCCATTAACGAGGCTGAAGCCGACTCGGTGAAGAATCCGCAGCCGCTGGCCGATAATGATGAGCTAACTCAACAGCTCGTACTGTTTTCTCTGGAAGAGTGGCAGGAGGCCATTTACACCAAGCTCGTCGACAAAGTGGGCACCCGCACATACTGGGAGGATTGGGCGGACGACGTCGCTACCATCGCGGAAAACCAAATCACGCGCATCAAAGCGCTTGTCGACGGTGCTGATGCCACCCTCCGCACAGAATTCGATAGCTTTGTTGAGGGTCTGCGAAACAATCTCAACGACGGCATCAGCGAAGATGATGCCATTTCAATGCTCTCGCAGCACCTCATTACAGCTCCGGTCTTCAACGCTCTTTTCGAGAACCACGACTTCATCACCCATAACCCCGTGGCCCAGGTTATGGAGAAGATGGTCGGGGCCCTCTCCGAAGCCAATCTTGATACCGAAACCGAGTCCCTCGAGAAGTTCTACGAGTCCGTCCGTGTTCGAGCCTCTGAAGTGAACTCCGCCTCCGGTAAACAGCAGGTCATCAAGGAGCTTTACGAGCGCTTCTTCCAAAAAGCCTTCAAGAAGCAGGCTGAGTCTTTGGGCATCGTCTATACCCCAGTCGAAATCGTGGACTTCATTCTGCGCGCTGCGGATGACGTGTCCAAGAAGCACTTCGGCAAGGGGCTTACCGACGAAGGCGTCTGTATCCTCGATCCTTTCGCCGGCACCTCGACCTTTACGGTTCGCCTCTTACAGTCCGGCCTCATCAAGCCAGAGGACCTTGCCCGCAAGTACGCCAACGAGCTTTTCGCGACCGAAATCATGCTCCTGGCTTACTACGTTTCTGCGGTGAATATTGAGACCACTTACAATGCACTGCGCGAAGAAGCAGCGCTGCGCAATGGTGAGCCCGCACCGGAGTATGTGCCCTTCGCCAACATTGCTCTGGCCGATACTTTCCAGATTCATGAGGAAGGAGACATTCCGGACCTCAACATCTTCCGCGAGAACAACGCCACTATCGAGCGCCAGAAGAACGCTCCAATCAACGTGGTGATTGGTAACCCGCCTTATTCAGCAGGCCAGAAGTCCGCTAACGACTTGAATGCGAATCTGAAGTATCCGAGCCTGGACAAACGCATCGCTGAAACTTACGCCGCGAAATCTACAGCTACGAACAAGAACTCGCTGTATGACTCCTACCTACGTGCCTTCCGATGGGCAACCGATCGCATTGGTGACCAAGGCGTAGTGGCGTTCGTTTCAAATGGCGGTTGGATTGACGGCAACACTGGCGACGGTGTGCGGTTATCCATGGCCGAAGACTTCACTGACCTGTATGTGTTTAACCTTCGTGGCAATCAGCGAACGGCAGGAGAACAGTCCCGCAAGGAAGGCGGAAAGGTCTTTGGTTCGGGTTCGCGGAATACGGTAGCCATCACTTTCGGAGTTAAAAATCCCGTAAAGTCCGGTTTTCAGTTGCACTACCGGGATATTGGAGATTACCTGACTGCGGCGGACAAGCTTCGGATTGTGGATACAGAAACGGTGGAGTCCATTAAATGGGAGTCCATCACTCCTAATACCTATGGTGACTGGGTGAACCAGCGCTCGGATGCCTTTGGCACTTGGCCAGTGCTTGGCGAAAAGAAAGGCGATTCAACAACTTTCTTCACCACGTTTTCTGCTGGGCTCCAGACGAATCGAGATGCGTGGGTTTATGCTACTTCGAAGTCAGAGCTTGAGATGCAAATTGCTACGTTGAAAGATACTTACACTCAGGCTTTGGCAACAATTCAGCAAGGGCAGAAAGCAAAAGATTTCCTTCAGCGAAATCCCCAGTTTGTTGATCCTAGACGTAGCAAATGGTCATCAAGTCTGGAGAACCAGTTGGATAGGCGATTACCTCTAGACTGCCTCGGTTACATTGCATTCGGGCTTTACCGGCCATTCTGTCGGCAAATCGTTTATTTTGACAGTCAACTGAATCATCGACGATATCAACTGCCATCGATGTTCCCGACTCCGCAGCACCGGAATATCGGTTTTTATATCCCAGCAGCCAGTAGTGCTGCCCGTGGATTCAATGCTATTGCAACCGTGTTAGTGCCGGACTTGTGCCTTAGTGGTTCAGGATCCGGGCAGTATTTCCCCCGCTTCACTTGGGCTGCGGTAACGGAGGATGACGGTGCGCTGTTTGGTGAGAACAGCGTCGTAAAGCAAGGCGAAACCAGTGTCTACGGCGAGATTGGTGAAATCGTTCATGGCTATGCGCGCGTGGACAATATCACCGACGAGATCAAGAAGATTTACCGTGATGCGCTGGGTGCGGACATTACAGGCGATGATATTTTCCACTTTGTGTACGGCAAGTTGCATGACCCTGCTTACCGCACGAAGTATGCGGCCGACTTGAAGAAGATGCTGCCGCATATTGAGACGCCAAGCTCGCGTGCGGAGTTCGATAAGTTTGCTACTGCGGGCCAAGAGCTGATGGAGCTGCACGTGGGCTACGAGTCTGTGGAACCGTGGCCATTGGATATTCAGGTTAAGGGGGATGAGTCTAACCGGGAGACCTGGCGTGTGCTCAAGATGAGGTGGGCCAAGCGCAAGGATCCGGAGACAGGCAAGAACGTCAATGACGTGACTAAGTTGATTTACAACAAGCGCGTGACCATTTCGGGTATTCCTGCGGAAGCCGACGGGTATATGTTGGGCTCGCGTTCAGCGGTGGCATGGCTGATTGATCGTTATCAGGTCAAGAAGGACAAAGCCTCCGGTATCATTAACGACCCGAACGACTGGGCTGATGAGGTGGGGAACCCGCGTTACATCGTGGCCCTCATTGGACGCGTGGTGCGAGTTGCTATGGAGACGGTGCGGATTGTGAAGGATTTATAGGTGATTGAGTCTCGATTTAGTCCGGCTTTCTTTGCCGTCGTTATTCGTTTAGCCGGGTAGGTGATGAAGGTCTGGATGAAATACCTGAAGTGACACAGGTTTCTTTATATTCGCCTTCGAGAAGCATCCGTACGAAACTAGTGAAGATGAGAGCTCAGGGGCAGACTCTTTCCCTGAGCTCGTCACCATCCTTACACTGTGGCATCGGGAATTTCCAGCAACTCAGAAAGGTCTTCTGCATCAAGGAATTGTGCCCTAGACGCGTGACCCGAGGCTGAAAATTCAATACCTTCAGATGCTAGAAGCTCCTGAGGATTGCGAGTGTCGCTCTCGTCGTACCATCGAAATCCCTCAGGGATCTCGCCAGAGGCTCTCATTACTCGATAGGCGTTAGGCAATATGTTGTTTGCAATATAGGTACCTACAGGCTGGGGCGCGGAACCAATAGCTGCCGCTATTTCTCCGTAGCTAGTCCACCGACCAGTAGGAATCGCAACGAGAATTTCCTTGAGTTTCCGCCACTTAGGATTTTCCGAGTCACTTGAGGAAGCGCCGGTAGTCGGACCTGGCCATGCCTTAATGATTAAGTCCGTAAGCGAATCTGCACGTGCTGCAATTTCATCTGGTCCCCATCGCTCACTGTCGATAAGGCTCGTGCTCAACCTAAGTCCGGAGCGCGCAAGTTCTTCACGCTTCCACGCGAACCCCTTGTTGCTGAGCTGAGAGTTATATCCCGTCAAAGTAAGGTTTCCAAGTGTGTGTTTCCAAGTGTCGTGCATTTCGTCGATATCAACCCCTGGATACCAAGCCGACAAATCTGCTCGCCATTCAGGACTTAGATTCTGAGGCATGACATGCTCAATCGATAATTCGGATGTATCGACTGGTTCTCGAGATCCAAATTCTTGCTCTAACCAGCGCAAGAAAAGTGGGCGATGAGCTCGTCGACCATTCAGATAGTAAGGAAGCTCCTTAATAGAGGCTCGAAGAGCATCGTCTGGGTAGAAATGCTTTCGACCGGTGGAAAACCATCGCCGCAGCTGTATTGCCGCAGGTTCATTCGTCTCAAAGATACCGGCAGCTTCACGGAAGACTCGGTTAAGGCCTTGTGTGGGGCGACCCGAGAGGAAACGACGGACAATATAGCTCTCTATTACCAGCAAAGTCTGGGCGAGGTCTTGGCTATCAATTACACCATTTTCACGCATAGTAAGCAGGGTGAGCATCAAAGGGTGCGTGGTTGTCGCATCCCATTCCCGCAAGCGTTGAAGTCGATAGCGAACGCTCGAATTCTCTTCGTTCTCGGGAGCAAGAATCTTTTGGTAAAGCCTTGAAAGCTCAGCGAACCGTTTGAGTTCATTGAGAATCTCCGATTCTGTGTGCATCGAATCCATACGCTTTTGCTGGAGGACAAATGTGTCACTAATTTTCGCGCGTGGGTTCTCTGAAGCGATGTCTACCCAAAAAAGTGATTCAATTTCATCGTTGGAAAGGCGCTCCTGTAGCGGCTTCCAATAGCGGTCGTATGCATCATCCCCATTTTCTGGCAGCCGCATGAAGATATAGTTGCGTAGAAGATCGCCCTGTGTAAGTTTCAGTCCAGTGTTATTGAGAGACTGAAAAATGCGATGCACGTTATCCTGCGGGTGAGTGCTAATTGATACTAGTGACAGGCCCTCAACAATTGCGTCCTGTATATTAGCAATATCGTTTGGATCCTCCGGATCATCAATTTTCTCCAACTGCGTCCGGAAGAAACGATATGCTTCGCCAATGCGGTCGGTTCCCCCCAAGTGTGGAAGTTTTCTTATGACTGCTGCATAAGAGGCGCGATCAGCTTGAGTTGGAACAAGCTTAATATGTTGCCTGCCCTTCTTGTACTGGTTGACTAAGAATCGGTTGTGAATCTCAATTCCGGCTTCAGCTTCGGGCTCTTTTTCATCTCGATAGTCCCGAATCGCTGCGAGAAGGAGAGTTAAGGTGGTGAGTCGCTGTTGTCCATCGACCACCAAGAAGGTAGCAACACCACCCGCAACCGAGACCGGCGGAGGGGCTAAAACCAGGGAGCCAATAAAGTGGCTGGATCGGTCGCCCCCTTGTCGGTCTTCAGTGAGTTCGATGATGTCGTTCCACAAATCCTGAAGCTGCGCCTTACCCCACTGGTAGGGCCGTTGATAAAGCGGAACAATATATTGTTTTGTTCCTTCTAATACATCTTGCAGTGTGGTTTCCTGTGCAGCGACCATGTACACCCATCCTAATCTTTAACCGGAGAGAAACTACTCCAATAGTATCTTTTGGAATCGAACGGAATGTATTGGATCATTACGCGAGTTGCTTTTAGGACGGGGCTTCCAACCTGCTGTCGCAAGCTCTGATGAGCGTGTTACATATATCGGCTCGCGATTACGGAGTTGAACTGCAGCCCGTAAGAACGCATCCGATGCTGCGGCAGCCTGCACCTCCGCAGGCACGTTCTCCAGTGCAATCGGCTCCGACACAACGGTGTCCCAATCAATCTGGGAATCTGCCAGGAACTCCACTGCCCGCTCTAGGTGCCGCGGCTCGTAGTTATGGACTCCGGTGATGGTGCGCCAGCCACGGACAAGCCACTCCGGATCGAGGGCATAAGTAGGGGATGTGGCAACACTTCCGGCCAGGACCGCGCGGCCGCCGGTGTCGAGTTATTCAATGCAGGTAGCGACGCCGAACTCGCTGCCGGAGAACTCGAGGGTGACATCGAAAGGCTCTGGTTCGGAATCGTCACCAGACCCTGACGGGTCGGGTACAACCGCCCTCAGCTCCCTTGCCCAGCCAAGCCGAGTTTGATTGCGGTCAACGGCCACAACCTCAGTGGCGCAACCACGAATAGCTGCCTCAACAGCGATAAGGCCAAGCATGCCGATGCCCATAACTAGAACCCGTTTACCTGCAAGGGGCCCAGCCTGCTCCATGCAAGCCATCACAGTGGCGCCGGCGCAGGTGGCGATGGAGGCCGCGAAATCGGGAAGCAAGTCGGGGACTACTACCACTGGCTGATGGTTGCGCAGCACAATGTGGGAAGCATAGGTACCCGAAAGAGGCCAGTCGCTATCGAAAGCCTCGTGACCAGTCTTTTTTCAAGTTCCGGCATTTGGCGGTCATGCCGCGTTCACAGCGGTCACACTGCATACACGGTGCGGTGACCGAGAACACGACTCGCTGGACAACCCGCAGACTTGGGTTGCGGGTGGCGCGGACGATTCCGGCTCCCTCGTGGCCGAGAACGCTAGGGCAAGGCGCGCTGCGGCGATCGAGCACTGTGTGACGGTCGGAGCCACAAATCGTAGCAGTGGTGATTTCTACCAAGGTTTCGCCTTCTTGCAAAGCAGGGGTAGGGACTTCTTGCATGCGAAAGTCGCTGCTGCCGTGCCAAACGAGCGCTTGGGCCATTTCCATCGGCGTAGTTGAAGCGGAAGTCATTGAGGAATCCGGAGTCGTCATCAGCGTTGGGTACTTAGTTGGTCAGATCTACAGTCCAGGGCCTACTTTCCGACGATGTCCAGTAGGTTCGCGGAGGAATTCAGAACGTAATCAGCACCGAGGGACTCGAACAGTTCGCGAGTCAGGTGACCGGTGAGCACACCGACGGTGGTGACGCCGGTGTCCTCGGCGGAACGGACATTGGCCTCGGTGTCGCCAGAGCTAATAACGGCCGCCTTGTCAGTGATGCCGAGCTTCTCCATGACAGCCAGGAGTTGGTCGGGCTCTGGGCGGCCGTGCTCGACTTCGTCGCCGGCGACAACTGTGTCGATAATTCCGTTGTCCCAGCCCATGGAGGAGACAATGATATCGACGATTTCGCGCGCAAAGCCCGTCGTCAAGCCAATTTTGATGCCCTTTTCGTGCAGTGCCTTCAGCATGTCTTCGACGCCTGGCAGTGGGGTTGGAGGGTTGTCCTTGTAGGTGCGAGCAAGTTCGGCGCGGAAGAACTCCCAGGCGTGGTTGTGGACCTCTGGCGTCGGTTCGATGCCGCCTTCACGGAGCAGATTGCCGATCGCCCAGAACTTTTCGGTACCCATGTAACGTTGGAAAGTCTCGTCGGAGTAGCGGGCACCTTCGCGTACGGTGGCTTCGCGGAGGATGCGGTAGACCTCATCACGGTCGTCGATGGTGGTGCCAGCCATGTCGAAGATAGCGAGCTGGTAAGTCATGAGTTTTTCCTTTTTCGGTAGAAGGGGACGCGGACTGGGGAGTGAATTAACGAACGGCGGCCCGCAGCCACATGGACAGCGCCTCGACGACGAGGACGACAGCGACCATGAGGATGAGGATGTAGGTGACGACGTCGAACTGGTTGACTCGAGAGGCATTGAGCAACTGGAAGCCAATGCCGACTGCGCCGACGACGCCGAGTAGCGTGGCCGAGCGGATGTTGGTGTCCAACAGGTAGAGGCAGTGGGCAATGAAAGACGGGATTGCCTGGCGGACGGTGGCGGCTACCTCCGTACTTCGGCTCCGGCTTATGGATGGGGAACCAGCTATGGTCGAGAGATTGAATTACCCTCTGGACGTCGGCAAGCACATTCTGACCTTTGATACTGATTCGGGGTCCATTTACCGCCACCTGTTGGATAGCGGTGTGGACATTGCGTATGCGACGCGCACCATTGATGCGGTTCCGGCCAATGAAGAGGATGCTGCACTGCTGAAGATCCAGGTGGGTGCGCCTTTGCTGCGAGTCCGGCGCCGTGCATTCACGCTGGACGGAGTGCCGATTGAGGCCTCCGATGACCGCTACCTAGCAAGTAAGGCAAACTTCTCGGTGACGACGGCGCGGGGCAATGCGTCACCAATCTCGCTGCAGGCTGGGGAGAGCGTGCGGTAGGGGATCGTGGGGATTTTTCGGGGGCGGTGGTGGCTATGAATTGAATTGGCGAAGCTGCCGCTGCGAGTGCTTTTCGGCGAAGGCGGCAGCGGCTTCTTAATTCAACATCGCGCGACACTCTTCCTCGGAATGGCCAGAGTTCAGGCAATCAGCCCAGTCGATTTGGCCTTGAACCCACGGGGATGGCTCGTTGTTCTGAGGCTCCGGGGCGGTGTTCGTGGAAGGGCCGTCATAGAAATTGTTGGCGCAATACTGTGTCCAGCCGGAGGTGCCGTCGGTAAACCAGGTGGTGCCTTGTTCGTAGAGTCCCTGCGAGGATTTCGCACAATGCGAAATTGTTTTGTTTATAGCTGTCGGCTCACCAGTGGGGGGCGCCAGTGTAACCAGTGGGTCCGGAGCTTTCCGTTGTCCGGGTCGGGGGTGTCGACGGGTTGGGAGTCTTGGTAGTGGATAGTGTCGTCGATTCTGTGCTGCTTTCTGGGTTGGTGACGGTTTTTGTAACGGTAGTCGGCTCCGGTGCTTTTTCCGGTTCTCCGTTGGAGCACGCCGAAAGGCACAGCGCTGGAATGGTCAGTGCGAGGGCGAATATGTGTCGTTTGTGCATGCGAAATACCTTACTGTACGGGCAGGTGAAAGGTGCTTTCGCTGATTTCTGCAATCGGTGACTCGGTTTCCTTGCTGAAGGTATCGAGCGTCCGCATCGCTCGCTGCCCGAAGTAATGATGGAACAGGTGTTTAATCTCACCGGCGATTTAGGTATCGGCAGTGATCCTGTGGCATTGCAACGAAAGTGCGGCCTGTTTTGGCCTATGGGCGATATCACTTTAAAAGCCTGCGGAGCTGGAGGTGGATAGTATTATAGTTATATTTAGTTCACATTTTATTAACCCTATTTAGGGGCTTTGATTGGTCGCCTTTCAAAGTACGATTGTGATTCATAGCCTGTTTTTGCTCTTGCCCATGCCGTAGTTCTTATTGGAAGCGTTTTACTATTCACTGTTCTACGCAAGGAGTAATCATGGGTACTCATCGAGCATTTTCGAAGCTGGCGCGGTCAGCTACGGCACTGGTAGCTGCAGCTGGTGTCGCTATGGCAGCGGCTCCTATCGCGGCTGCCGCACCGGCTTCGGGTGCAGAAGCTGGCGGTAATCAAGTCCTGTCCTGGACGGAAATGGGTGAGTGGGGCCCAAAGGCAAATGATTTCCCCACCGTCATGGTTAACCAGGGGATGACGGAAAACATCAGTCCAGAGGGCACAAATGTGCACTGTGTTCCTGCTCCTGGAGAGAATCCGGTGGTCATGATCCACGGGATGAACTCGAACTCGTACCAGACCTATGCGCGCATGGCGCCGGAGCTAAAGGCAATGGGTAAGTGTCTGTACGCATTTAACGTCGGCAAGCTGGGTCCTGACGAGTTTTCGGTGCTTGGCTCTATTCCAACCATGCGCAATATGACCCCGCTAGACACCGCTTTGGCTGAGCTGACTGCAAAGATTGACGCTCTCAAGGCTGAAACTGGTGCTACCGCCGTCGATATTGTTGGTCACTCTGCTGGTGGCACATTGGCTGCCGCTTACGCCAAGCAGGAGCAGGGCCGGGGTATAGGCACGGTAGTGTCCCTGGCGGGAGTCCTGCACGGCACATCGTTGCTCGGTATCTCCTATGGTTTGGAGCAGCTCGACCAGTTCGACAATGCTGGCAATAAGGCTGCGGGGTACATTGTCAGCCCGAGCCTGGTGGATCTGCTGCAGCATAGCGAGTTCATGGCCAAGATGAATGAGGGCGGCTTGGAGCAGCCGGGTGTCAACTATGTTGCAATCTCTACCCAGGTTGATGAAGCCGTCACTCCAATGGCTGCAAGCCAGTGGCAGGCGCCGACTTCCACAAACATTCTTCTCCAAGAGGGATGCTCTGCCGATCTGTCGGGTCATATGGGCCTGACCTTCTCGCCGCGGGCAATCGCGCAGGTAGCCAATGCGCTGGGGCGCAACGTAGAAGTTCCGTGCGTGCCGGTAACCGGCTTTGTGGAAGGCGGCATCAATGACAATGCCAATGTTCGCCCAGAACATGTCAATGCCGTTTCTGCCGGCATCACGGAAATCGACGGACGCATCGCTCAGGCTGCGGGATCGCGGTAGCGATAGTCGCAACCGCGACAATAAGCGGCGGTAGAACCAGACAAGAGGTAGGGCGCGTTGTCGGCAGCAGTCACTGGCTGTCGGATCGCGCCTTTTTTGCCATCAAATCCAGGGCAATGGCCGCGCCAATAATGGCTGCGCGTAGCTGTGGCGGCAAATCATCCTTGAGCTGCAGTACATAGCGCTCATTGCCGGTTAGCATATTTGTAAAACCCGACCACTTGCGTGACATCTGTGCAACTTCGATGTCATTAATCTTGTAGGTTGCGTCGTAATGCCAAACGTCGCCGTCGACCTCGCAATGAGCAAAACCGGGGATGGAGATCTCCAGTCGCCGCTTAAAGAACGCAAATTTTTGCTGAATAGTTGCCAATAGGCGCGACGAGTCTGCTCCGACCTGCTGCTTGCCCTCGGGGCTTGTCGCCTGCGGGTCGGGGTAGTAGACCTCGTAGCTGTCAAGGGCGAAATCGGTCGGATCGGTAATAACGAACACCGGAGTGCCGTCTGGTTCGGACACTGTCAGACGACGAGAGCCCATAAACATGCGGCTCAGCGTGCCGCCAGTAGTTTCAATCTTGCCGATGCAATTGCCCTCGGTATCCAGGATGTCGAAATCATCCGCTATGAAGTTTCGAATCTGCTGGATAACGATGTTGTTGTGCGAGAGCAATCCCCGGTAATGCCCTTGCTGTGGCGGAAGCTGCTCAGGTGCGTGAGGTTGCTCAGGAGTGGAGGGCTGCTGCGCGGAAAGCTGTTGCTCGGAGGGCTGCTGCTTGGAAGCATCTTCCGCATCATTTTGTGGAATCTGATCCCACAGTGACTTTGGATTATCCCAATACGAAGTCATGGTAACAGCCTTCCTTTGATGAGTCTTGGGGCAGGCGAGTTAGAAGTTCTCTACGAGCGCCTTGTTGAAAGCCTCAAGGTCAGCCGGGGTACGGGAGGAAATCAGGTTGCCGTCAACGACAACTTCCTCGTCGACCCAGTTAGCGCCAGCGTTCACCAAGTCGGTCTTGACGCTGATGTAGGAGGTAATCGTGCGACCCTTCAGTGCATCCGCGTCGGTGAGAATCCAACCGCCGTGGCAAATCACGCCGATGGGCTTGTCGGCTGTGGCGAATCCCTTCACCAGGGCCACGGCATCCTTATCGATGCGAATCTGGTCAGCATTCACGGTGCCGCCCGGCAGGATCAGGGCATCGTAATCATCAGCAGAAACGCTGTTGGTCAGCTTATCGACGTCCACCTTCGTGCCATTCTTGCCCTCGATGGAGCCTTCCTCCGTGGAGATAACGTGCACGGTCGCACCGGCATCCTTCACGGCCTCAGCCGGGCTAGTCAGCTCGGAGTCCTCGAATCCGTCAGTGGCCAATACTGCAATGGTCTTATTCGTTAAATCAGTCATAGCCCCGAGGGTAATGACGAGATCGCGTTTATGCATCCAGGAGACCATGATTTTTGAGAATATCGCGTAGCTGCCACTTGCCCCTGGACCCCACCGGCGGATGGGGTGCAGCTCCGCAAAAGTTACCCAAATATGAAATAAGTATCCGCCATTATGAAAAGTCGCTTGCGCTTACACCCGCGCAAGCGATATTCTGAAGTCCCGTGGTTACGAAATACATCATCGTTACAGGAGGCGTAGCCTCCTCCCTCGGAAAAGGCTTAACCGCGGCGTCGCTCGGCCGCCTGCTTACCTCGCGTGGTCTCAAAGTGACTATGCAGAAGCTCGATCCCTACCTCAACGTGGATCCGGGCACCATGAACCCCTTCCAGCACGGCGAGGTCTTCGTCACCGAAGACGGCGCCGAAACCGACCTAGACCTCGGTCACTACGAGCGCTTCCTCGATCGCAACCTCTCCGCCGGCGGCAATGTCACCACCGGCAAGGTCTATTCCTCGGTCATCGCCAAGGAGCGCCGCGGCGAATTCCTCGGCCAGACCGTCCAGGTCATCCCGCACATCACCGACGAGATTAAATCCCGCATCGTCGCTATGGGCAATGCCGACGCGAACGGCGAAAAGCCCGACGTGGTCATCACCGAAATCGGCGGCACCGTCGGCGATATCGAATCGCAGCCCTTCCTGGAAGCCGCGCGGCAAGTGCGTCACGACGTCGGCCGCGAAAACGTCTTCTACCTCCACGTGTCACTGGTTCCGTACCTCGGCCCCTCCAAGGAACTGAAGACCAAGCCCACCCAGCACTCGGTGGCCGAACTTCGCTCGATTGGCCTGGTTCCCGATGCCGTCGTTTTGCGATGCGACCGCGACGTCCCCGACTCCCTCAAGAACAAGATTGCGCTGATGTGCGACATCGACCGCGAGGGCGTGGTGTCCTGCCCGGATGCACCGAGCATCTACGACATCCCGAAGGTCCTCTATGAAGAGCACCTGGACACCTTCATCATTCGCCGCCTGAACCTGCCGTTCCGGGACATGGATTGGGCCGTGTGGGGAGACCTGCTTGAGCGCGTCCACAACCCGAAGGGCGAGGTCACGGTGGCGCTCGTCGGTAAGTACATTGACCTGCCGGACGCTTACCTGTCCGTCGCGGAAGCCGTGCGTGCCGCCGGTTTCGCCCACCACGTGAAGGCGAACATCCGCTGGATTGCCTCTGATGATTGCGAAACCCCGGAGGGGCTGAAGAAGAACATGGCCGGCGTGGACGCGATTGTCATCCCCGGTGGCTTCGGCGGGCGCGGCATTGAAGGCAAGATCGCGACCATCCGCTACGCCAAGGAAACCGGCACGCCACTGTTGGGAATCTGCCTGGGTATGCAGTGTGTTGTCATCGAGGCAGCACGTACCGCAGGTGTTGAAGGCGCTTCTTCCACTGAGTTCGACGAGAACGCGGCAGAGCCGGTCATCGCCACGATGGAGGAGCAGCTCCAGGCCGTCTCCGGCGAGGCTGACCTGGGCGGATCCATGCGCCTGGGCTCCTACCCGGCGAAGCTCGCCGAAGACTCCGTCGTCGCGCGCTTCTACGGCACCACCGAAGTCACCGAGCGCCACCGCCACCGCTACGAGGTCAACAACGCCTACCGCGCCCAGCTCGAAGAGGCGGGCCTGGTCATCTCGGGCACCTCGCCGGACGGCAAGCTCGTCGAATTCGTCGAGTACCCCACGGACGTACACCCGTACCTCGTGGCCACGCAGGCGCACCCGGAGCTGAAGTCACGCCCCACCCACGCCCATCCGCTTTTCGACGGCCTCATCGCCGCAGCCCTCAAGCACAACTAGCTTCGGCTCCGCGAGGGTGAATCCGGCCTACCTATTAGAGTGAATCTCATGGCGCACGAATTTGACGTTGTTGATTCCGAGATTGTTCTCGAGGCACCTATTCTCGCGGTCCGTCGCGACCAGGTGCGAATGCCGGGTGGGAATATTTCTGCCCGCGAGATTGTGGAACATTTCGGCGCTGTCGCGGTCGTTGCCGCAGATGAGGATAACCGTCTCTACTTGCTGAATCAGTGGCGGCAGACGGCAGGGAAGCGCCTAGTGGAGCTGCCGGCCGGGCTTCTCGATGTCGCAGACGAAGACCCGCTGGAGGCCGCCAAGCGGGAGCTGGTGGAGGAAGCTGGGCTGGAGGCCGAGTCCTGGTCCCTGCTTACCGATATGTTCAGCTCGCCCGGCTTCGCAGAGGAAGCGGTTCGAATCTATCTGGCCCGGGGTCTCCGTGCCGTCGATAAGCCGGAAGCTCACGATGAGGAAGCGGACATGACTGCGTCGTGGATCGGCGTCGAGGATGCGGTGGCGATGGCACTGCGCGGAGAGATCCTCAACGGTATCGCGCTGTCCGGCATTCTGCTGGCGGCGGAGGTGCTGCTGAGGGGTGCGACGCCGCGCTCGGTCGCGGAGCCGTTCGACATTCGGCCGACGGCCCTGGCTCAGCGTCGAACGGAGCAGCTCGGCGCCGGCGCGGATTTGAAACGTATCCGATGAGTTCGATCGATCCGCTTGTCGATGCCTTCGTCACCTACCTCGCGGTGGAAAAGGGCTTGTCGGCGAATACGCTCGCCAGTTATAAGCGCGACTTGGAGAAGTACCGCACCTATCTGCGGGAGATTGGGCGCGCGGAATTGGCGCAGGTCACCGAGCAAGATGTGACAGAGTTCTTGGCGTATCTCGCGCGGGGAGATAAGTCGACGGGCAGGCCGGCACTGGCCCCGACCTCGGTGACGCGGTCACTGTCGGCCGTGCGGAGCTTCCACAAGTTCGCGGTGGGTGAGGGCGCGTTGGATGTGGATGTCGCCAAGCGGGTGGCGCCGCCGAAGCAGCCCTCGCGGTATCCGAAGGCGCTCAGCATTGATGAGGTCACCCGGCTTATCGAGTCCATCCCCAACGATGACACCGCTGACGTGACGGATTTGCGCAACCGCGCGCTGGTGGAGTTTCTGTACTCGACTGGTGCGCGCGTTTCCGAGGTCACCGGCCTGGATATCGATGACGTGGACCGCGACACCAACCTCGTGCTGCTGCGCGGCAAGGGTGGCAAGGAGCGCATCGTGCCCGTGGGATCGCCGGCCATGGCGGCGCTGGATGCGTGGCTGACACGCGGGCGGCCAAGCTGGGTGCGGGCGAACTCCGGGCCGGCGCTGTTTATTAACTCACTGGGGCGCAGGCTGTCTCGGCAGTCGGCGGGAAATACACTGGCGGAGCTGGGTGAGCGCGCCGGGCTGAAGGTGAAAATTTCCCCGCACACCCTGCGCCACAGTTTCGGCACACACCTGATTGAGGGCGGTGCCGATGTGCGCGTTGTCCAAGAGCTGCTGGGGCACGCCTCGGTGACGACGACCCAGATTTACACCATGATTACCGCGGAGAATATGCGCCGAGTCTGGGCGGGGGCTCACCCACGGGCTGAATACTCGCGGTAATATGTGGCGGTAATATATCGCGCAGTAGAATTGATGAGAAATCTTCAAGGAAGAGGGATTGACTGTGGCTGAAGAAGGGTTGTTTGAGGCCGATCGAGTTGAACTCGGTCTCACCGGTCGTCCGGCACGTGAGCTGCCGGAACCCGCACCCCTGAACAGTCATGGCCCCGCAGTCATCCTGGCAATGTGTAACCAGAAGGGCGGCGTGGGTAAGACCACCTCGACCATTAATCTGGGCGCGGCGCTGGCTGAGTTCGGCCGTAAAGTCCTGCTCGTTGACTTGGACCCGCAAGGCGCACTATCCGCCGGCCTCGGTGTCCCGCATGAGGAACTCGACCTGACCGTCTACAACCTCATCGTCGACGACACCACCGACGTCCGCGACGCCATCCACCACACCAAGGTTTCCGGCCTGGATCTGGTCCCGGCCAACATTGACCTGTCGGCTGCGGAAATCCAGCTTGTCAACGAAGTCGGCCGCGAACAGGCCCTCGGACGCGCGCTGCGCCCAGTGATGAATGACTACGACTTCATCATCATTGACTGCCAGCCGTCGCTAGGCCTGCTGACCGTCAATGCGCTGACCATCGCTGAGGGCGTCATCATCCCAATGGTGGCGGAGTACTTCTCCCTGCGCGGTCTGGCACTGCTCACCGACACGGTGGCCAAGGTCCGCGACCGCCTGAACTTCAACCTGGAAGTCTCCGGCATCCTGGTCACCATGTTTGACCGCCGCACCCGCCACGCCAAGGAAGTCATGGAACGCCTCATCGAGGTCTTCGGGGACAAGGTCTTCGACACGGTCATCACCCGTACCGTCCGCTTCCCGGAAACCTCCGTCGCCGGCGAGCCCATCACCACCTGGGCACCGAACACCCCAGCTGCGGCACAGTACCGCAACCTGGCCCGCGAGGTCATCGAGCGCAAAGGCCGCAAATAATAGGTGACTTCCCCGGATAGTTACACTCCCGAACCGTCGTCAAGCGATGGCGTGCAGGAAGAGATCACCGGCTTCCGCGTCGCGCTCGCGAACTTCAACGGACCTTTCGACCTGCTGCTGCAGCTCATCAGCAGCAAAAAGATGGACGTCACGGAGGTCGCGCTGGCGGCGGTGACCGACGAGTTCATCGCGTACACGCGCAGCCTTGATGCGGTTAGCGACCTCGACGAAATCACCGAATTCCTCGTCGTGGCAGCGACGCTGCTCGACCTCAAGACCGCACGGCTTCTGCCGCGTGGCGACGTCGACAGCGAAGAAGACCTCGAACTGCTAGAAGCGCGCGACCTGCTGTTCGCCCGACTGCTGCAATACCAGGCCTATGGCAAGGTAGCCGATCAGTTCGAGGAGTGGCAGAAGACCGCGCCTCGACGCTATCCGCGAGCTGTGGGGCCGGACAAGCAGTTCGAGGAGCTGCTGCCGCCCGAGCGCCTGGGCATGACGCTCGGGGAGTTCGCCGAGTTTGCGGCCGTCGTGATGCGGCCGAAGCCCCCGGAGGAAGTCGGCGTCGGGCACATCCACGGAGTGCCCGTGTCCGTGCCGGAGCAGGCGGGCAAGATTCTGGACTCGCTGCGGCTGGCCGGCGAGGGGACCTGGCTGACGTTTACGCAGCTGACATCGGAGTGCCGCGTGTCCATGGAAGTTGTCGGGCGGTTCCTGGCGCTGCTGGAGCTCTACCGAGCCAAGGCGATTGGTGTGGAGCAGGAGGAGGCGCTGGAGGAAATCCACGTGGCCTGGACAGGGCTCGACGTGGACCCGGCCGTCGTGGCGGCGGCGAACTGGGAGTAGGCGGCTGGTGCTAACAGCTGATTAGCGCCCGGCCAATTAGCGCCCGGCGCGGAAGGTTGCGTAATCTGACGCGCATGAGCGAAACCAGTTCCGCACCATCCGAGCAGGCCGTGGAGCCCGCGTCTGCTTCTTCGGCGCAGTTGCCGCCCATTGACCCGTTGCGAGCAGGCGTGGAGTCGATTCTGCTGGTAGTCGATACGCCGGTGGCGGCGGAGGATATGGCGCGGGCGCTGGATGTTTCCGCAAGCGATGTCCGTGACGTGCTTCGCGAGATCGAGTACGAATACCGTGCACGACGCAGCGGCATTGAGCTGCGTGAAACGGATGAGGGCTGGCGGTTTTACACAGCTCCCGCCCACGCCAGCGCGGTGGAGCGATTCTTGCTGGATGGCTCGCAGTCGAAGCTCTCACGTGCAGCTATGGAGACGCTGGCAGTGGTGGCTTACCGACAGCCGGCCACGCGTGCGCAGGTCTCCGGTGTGCGCGGTGTCAATGTTGATGGCGTGATGCGCACGCTGGTCGCGCGCGGTCTGATTGCGGAGTCCGGAGAGGACCCGGCAACCGGTGCGCATTTGTACGTTACGACGACGCTGTTCCTGGAGCTTTTGGGGATTGATTCGCTGGACCAGCTGCCTGATTTGGCTCCGCTGTTGCCTGAGGTCGACTTGATCGACGAGCCGCTGGACTAGGTGGGGCTCACTCCGTTAATAGATTCGCCTGACGGCTATTGATTCGCTCCTCGGTCATCGATCCACTTCACGACACGGGTGTCACCTCATGCCACCTCCACAGCTGCCACGAAGTGACATGGGTGTCGTGAAGTCGCATTTCGGGCTGGGTTGCTGCTCGCTACAGCTCACCGCGAGCCTTTGCACCCCACTGCACCCCCACACCGCACACCACACCCACCACACACACTGTGGATAACTCCCGAAAACTGCAAACTATCCACAGTCGACGCCAAATCGATGCCTCCTGAGTCTCCGTGTGAGCCCAAAAATGAGAACGTAGCACTCGCAAGCACTCGCAAACACGCAAACACTCACCAACACTCACAACACCACCCACCAGCAGTTGCCTGGACCTCAGGAGCGCAATCCGATGCCGCAGTGGATCTTCGACGTCGACGACATCATCCGTACCGGCCAGCAGCGCGAATGCGCCCGGCCCAGCACATTCGCAATCTCCCGAATCGGCCAGCACTCCGACCGAGATCTCCTCCGGCGGGCCAAAAGCGGCAGCCTCCTGTGGCTCGCACACGGCGCGTACGTGCCTGTCGACAGGTGGCTCGCCCTAAACAGCACCGAACGTTACATCCTGGAAATTAAAGCGCTCATCCATCGCGGCACCGCCACCGTAGTCACCCGCGATGCCGCCGCTGCTCTCCACGGTTTACCTCTACTCACGCACAACGCTCCCATCGCAATCGCCAACTCCGGCCGCAAGCGCGGGCAATCGCGAAGCACACCGAATGGCCCGTACCAGCCGCACAAACGCCTCATCCGCGTCTCCGGCCGGATTCTCCCCGAGGACATCGTAGAAGTCGATGGCCGCCTCGTCACCGATGTCCCAAAGTCCGTCATCGACGTCTGCCGTTCCCGCACCCCGCACAATGCACTAGTGCTTGCCGACGCCGCCCTCCAGCGCCACACGGACACCGAGGAACTGTTGGCTACGTTGGCTGCATATCCTCGCGCTCCGGGAAATACACAGGCCAGGAGGTTGTTGAGGCAAGCGACAGCGTCGTCGGAAAGCATTGGGGAATCGCTCACTAAAGAAGCAATCGTCCAGGCGGGGCTAGCTGCTGTCGACGATTCTCGGGCTCCGTTGCTTCAGCAGGTTTCCTTTCGGGATGATCGTGGCTTCATCGCGCGTGTGGACTTCTACCTGCCCGAACTTGGGCTGATCGTCGAGTTCGATGGCCGTATGAAATACACTGATGGCGGGGTCGCGGACACGCAGGTGGCAATCGCAAAGGAGCTGGAGCGCGAGAAACGCCTGAAGAATCTCGGACTGAATGTCATCCGGATCGTCTGGTCACAGCTTTTCGACGGCTCTGCCGTAGCCACCTTGCGGCAAGCGGCTGCGGAAATCCGGCGTCACCTGGCAAATGGTGGCAGTTGCTATCGCGGAAACTACGCCTTCGGGAGGCCGCCCCTCACAATCACAGGAAAGGCGGCCGAGTTGGCCATGCGTCGCCGACGAGTGTGGAGCCAAGCGGGGCGGCTGTACTAGCTGGCTGGCTTATCGGATTTAGCCCCGGTTCCGCTGCCGCTCCCGCAGCCGATCCCGCTGCCGCTTCCGGTCGCGCCCCAAACGCCACCCCAAACTCCACTTCACGACACGAGTGTCACCTCATGCCACCTCCACAGCTGCCACGAGGTGACATGGGTGTCGTAAAGTCGCTGAGACTGTCTGTAATCCTTGTGAGAAGTTCCACCACCAACCCCGAACGGCGTTCAAGTCGGGCGCTGTACAGGTATTATGCTTGAGTATCATGACAGCCTCGGAAACCACCCCGCCGCCCGCCCAACCACACACCCCGCAGCACTCCCAGCCAGCCATCGCCAACCTCGCCGAATTCGACGCCGACCACATCTGGCACCCATACGGCCCCATCCCGTCGCCGGTCGCGCCCAAGCTGGTTGAGTCCGCCGAGGGCGTGAACCTCCACCTCGCCGACGGCCGCACCCTCATTGATGGCATGAGCAGCTGGTGGGCCGCCTGTCACGGCCACTCGCACCCGAAGCTGGTCGCAGCCGCGAAGAAGCAGGCCACCACGATGTCGCATGTCATGTTCGGCGGACTCACACACCGTCCGGCCATTGAGCTGGCAGAGAAGCTCCTAAAGCTCGCAGGCCCCGGCTTCGATGCCATTTTTTACTCGGACTCGGGTTCGGTCTCCGTCGAGGTGGCGATCAAAATGGCGTTGCAGTATCAGCAGGCCAAAGGCCATCCCGAGCGCACCCGCCTGGCCACGTGGCGCGGCGGCTATCACGGTGACACCCGCGCGCCCATGACCGTCTGCGACCCCGAGGGCGGCATGCATTCGCTGTGGACGAGCCAGTGGACTCCGCAGGTCTTCGCCGACAAACCACCCGCCCGCGGCGCAACCGAAGAGGAACGCGCACGCTATCTCGCGCACTTCGATTCGCTTATCGACGACTCCGTCGCCGGCATCATCATTGAACCGGTGGTCCAAGGAGCGGGTGGCATGCGGTTTCATGACCACGAGCTGCTTGTGGGGCTCCGGAAGCTGTGTGACAAGCACGGAATCCTTCTCATCGCGGATGAGATCGCCACCGGCTTCGGCCGGGCCGGTGACCTGTTCACGACGCAGGCGGCCGGGATTGTGCCGGATATTATGTGTGTCGGCAAGGCGCTGACCGGCGGCTTTATGAGCTTCGCAGCCACCCTCGCCACCGCCGATGTGGCTCGCACCATTTCCAGTGGCGCAGGTGGAGGCATCATGCACGGCCCGACCTTCATGGGCAACCCCTTGGCCTGTGCGGTGGCCTGCGCGCAGCTCGACCTGATTGCAGAGGGGCAGTGGCGTGAGGATGTCCCGCGCATCGAATCCCGGCTCCGCGAACAGCTCCAGCCCCTATCCAACAGTGATGCCGTGGTCGACGTGCGTGTTCTTGGCGCAATCGGTGCCGTGGAGATGCAGCGCCCAGTGGACATGGGTCTGGCCACTGCAGCAGCTGTCGATGCCGGGGTGTGGCTGCGGCCATTCGGCAAGTTGGTCTACACCATGCCGCCGTACATCAGCACCAATGCCGAGGTCGACCGCATCTGCGAGGCCATCGCCGCCATCGTCGCCGCCGAGAAAGAACGCAAGTAGCGCAACCAAAAGGAGCATCAACCACCATGAGCATCGTCCTTGTCACAGGCACCGGTACCGATATTGGAAAGACCGTCGGCACAGCAGCCCTGGCAGCGGCACTTCGCGAGGAGGGCAAGGAGGTGCACGTCGTCAAGCCGATTCAGACCGGTTTTCCGGGCCCAAATGGCGGTGATTTGGACACTGTCGCGGAGCTGACGGGGATCGACAACCTGCATGGTTTCGAGCGTTACCCCGAGCCGATGGCGCCGGTGGCGGCGGCGCAGCGCGCGGGAATGCGCCTGCCGGAGGCCATGGAGATCGCGGAGAAGATCAAGCTTATCGACGGGCCGAACCGCGTTGTCCTCGTGGAGGGCGCGGGCGGGCTGCTGGTGCGACTCGGCGAGGACTGGGCGCTGCCGGAGCTGGCGGGGTTGCTGCCGGGTAGTCAGATGGTGGTCGTGACGCGGTTGGATTTGGGTTGCCTGAACGAGGCGGAGCTTACCGTCGAGGTGGCGCGGGGCCGTGGGGTCAATGTCACGGCGCTGGTCGGCGGTTCGTTGCCGGCGGAGGTCGACCCGATCATTGAGACGAACCTGGAGGAACTGCCGCGCATCACCGGGGTGCCGCTGCTGGGGTCGGTGCAGGCCGGAGCGGGCAGGCTGGACCGGCAGGAGTTTGTGGCGAAAGCTACGCAGTGGCTGCCGGGCGTGCGAGAGTGGGCCGCAGCGCTGTAAAAGACGCTGTAGGTGGAGGCCGCGCGGGACGTCGTTAAGCTGGCGTTTTGCGAAAAACGTGCTAAGGTGGCTAGACGACAAGGCGCGAGGCTTTCTCTGTAATTCTCTTTATTAACCTGCTTCCACCGGCCATTTTGGGCCCACGGGGGAGAGAACAGCGTCGCCTGGCGCTGACGTTCTAACAAACAGAACAATCTCCAACGCTTGAAAAGGATGTAGGTCAAGTGGCTAAACCCGCTCGCCGAGAAGGCACACCGGCACACAAGAACCGTAAGAATCACTCCAACCGCGGCTCCACTAACGCCCAGCGCAACCGCAGCCGTCGCGACAGCGGCGCGAAGATGGAGACCTCCAACGTCCACGCGAAGGACATCTACGTATCCAACGCCCGCCCGGCGCGCCACCAGCACGTGGACTCCGACCGCCGAGGCTCGGGCAAGCGCGTTCACAGCGAAGCAGGCGAGGGTGTGCGCCTGCAGAAGGTGCTCGCGCAGGCAGGCGTGGCGTCGCGTCGCATGGCGGAAAAGCTTATCGACGAAGGCCGCGTCGAGGTCGATGGCAAGATCGTGACGCGACAGGGCGTGCGGGTGGACCCGAACACGTCGGTGATTCGCGTCGATGGTTCCCGCGTCATCGTCAATGAGGACATGCAGTACTTCGTCCTGAACAAGCCACGTGGCGTGCAGTCGACCATGCACGATGACATGGGCCGCCCGTGTGTGGGCGACATCATCGGTGAGAAGATCAGCGCTGGTCAGCGACTCTTCCACGTGGGCCGCCTGGATGCGCCCACCGAAGGGCTGCTGCTGCTTACCAACGATGGTGAGCTGGCCAACCGTCTGATGCACCCGAGTTACGAGGTCACCAAGACCTACATGGCCACTGTTGTCGGCGAGGTCGATGCCAAGGTCATGCGTGAGCTGGAAAAGGGCATTGAACTCGATGACGGCATCGCTAAGGCGGACATGGCGCAGATCATCGACGTCTGGCAGGGTCGCTCTATCGTCCGCATCGAGCTGCACGAGGGCCGCAAGCACATCGTCCGCCGGATGCTCGAGACTGCGGGCTTCCCGGTCGAGCGTCTGGTGCGCACTAAGATTCACACTGTCCAGTTGGGCGAGCAGACCCCGGGCGCTCTCCGCGCACTCAACCGCGCTGAGCTGACCTCCCTCTACAACGCGGTGGGGCTGTAAATGGCACTAGTGAAAAAGAACGAAGAAAACCAAGGAGCTGAAGGAGCCCACATGAGCGAGCAGAACACTGACGACATGCTGTTGGTTGCCATTGACGGCCCTTCCGGCACTGGCAAGTCGACTGTCTCCCGGATGGTCGCAACCGAGCTGGGTGCAAAGTACTTGGACACCGGCGCAATGTACCGCGTGGCCACCCTGTGGGTGCTGCGCCAGGGCATCGACCCGACCGACGAGGAAGCCGTGGCCAAGGCGACGGCCGCCCTGCCGCTGGAAGTCTCCGATGACCCGAACTCCACCGCCGTCCTCCTCGACGGCGAGGATGTTTCCGGCGAGATTCGCGGCCCGGAGGTCACCCGCAACGTGTCGGCGGTCTCCGCGATTCCGGCCGTGCGCACCAACCTGGTCGCACTCCAGCGTTCGCTGGCCGCATCGGCTGTGCGCTGTGTGGTGGAAGGCCGTGACATCGGCACGGTCGTGCTCCCGGACGTTCCGGCGAAGATCTTCATGACCGCCTCCGCCGAGGTACGCGCTCGCCGCCGCTACGACCAGGACATCGCTGCTGGTCGTGAGGCTGACTTCGACACCGTGCTTGCCGACGTCATCCGCCGCGATGAACTCGACAGCAACCGTGCGACCTCTCCGCTGAAGCCAGCCGAGGATGCGTTCATTCTGGACACCTCTGAGATGGATATCGAAGAGGTCGTGGAAAACGTCCTCGATGTCGTTGAGACCGGCTACCCGGGGTCCACCATGGACTGGGACGATGTCGACAACGAGGAGTTCGAGGGCTCTTACGAGGACTCCTACGAGGACTCCGAGGACGACACCGCCGGACACCTGGTCGCAAATGTGGAGAGCGAAAACGCGCCGGGCACCGCAGGCAGCCACACCAGCGCAGATGAGTTCATCGACCGCACGATCGCTGACCACGAGACGATCATCTCCGAAGCCATCGAGCGCGCCGAGACCGGCCAGATCGACGACGATGCCGACTGGGAAGAACTGGAAAATGCTTTCGCAGCGCTTGGTGTGAGCGACGAGGAGGAAGAAGCTCTTCCGACCGTGGCCATAGTGGGACGACCGAATGTTGGTAAGTCCACCATGGTTAACAGATTCATTGGCCGTCGTGAAGCAGTTGTCGAAGACTTCCCAGGCGTGACCCGTGACCGCATCTCCTACCTGGGTGAATGGGGCGGTCGTCGCTTCTGGGTGCAGGACACTGGCGGCTGGGATCCGGATGCGAAGGGCATGCATGCGGCGATTGCTCGTCAGGCGGAGACCGCCATGGAGACCGCCGATGTGATTGTCATGGTCGTCGACACCACCGTCGGCATCACCGCCACGGAAGAGGTCATGGCCCGCCGCCTGCAGCGCGCGGAGCAGCCGGTTATTCTCGCCGCCAACAAGTTTGAGTCGGATTCGCAGCTTGGCGACGTCGCGGAGTTCTGGGCCCTCGGACTCGGCGAGCCGCACCCAACCTCGGCCCTCCACGGTCGTGGCAATGCCGACGTAATGGACGAAGTGGTGTCCTCCTTCCCGGAGGTGCCGCGTGCGAAGTCGCTGCCGACCGGGCCGCGTCGCGTGGCGCTGGTGGGCAAGCCGAACGTGGGCAAGTCCTCGCTGTTGAACAAGCTCTCCGGTGAAGATCGCGCTGTGGTCAGCGACGTGGCTGGTACCACGGTTGACCCGGTGGACTCGCTGGTGCAGATGGACGAGGCGCTGTGGCGCTTCGTGGATACCGCTGGTATCCGCAAGAAGACCAAGACCGCCAAGGGCCACGAGTTCTACGCTTCGCTGCGTACTCGTTCGACGATTGACAACGCCGAGGTCGTGATCTTCCTGGTCGATGCCTCCGAGCAGATTACAGAGCAGGATCAGCGCGTGCTGCGCATGATTCTCGACTCCGGTCGTGCACTCGTGGTGGCCTACAACAAGTGGGACCTCATGGATGAGGACCGCCGCGATCTGCTCGAGCGCGAAATTGAAGAGCAGCTAGCACACGTGCCGTGGGCTCGTCGGGTGAACATCTCCGCCAAGACCGGTCGCGCTGTGCAGAAGCTGGAACCGGCCATGCTGGAGGCCGTGGAGTCGTGGGATAAGCGCATCTCCACTGGTCGCCTGAACACTTGGTTGCGTGCGATCATGCAGCAGAACCCGCCACCGCTGCGTGGTGGCCGCCAGCCGCGCGTGCTGTTTGCCACCCAGGCATCCTCGCGCCCGCCGGTGATTGTGCTGTTCACAACTGGGTTCCTGGAGCACGGCTACCGTCGCTTCCTGGAGCGCAAGCTGCGTGAAGAATTCGGTTTTGAGGGCTCGCCGGTGCGCATCGCGGTGCGTGTCCGCGAGAAGAAGAAGCGCCGCTAGGACCTGCTGTTAAGCTCCGCCAGTTGCGCGAGGCGAGCCGAGAAAAGCCCAAAATGTGATTTAGGCAATTGCATTTTGGGCTTTTCGTTGGCATTTTAGAGTTTCAGTAAATTAGCGATAAGGAGAACTGACAATGGTCAGGCGCGGCAATAACCGTGACGGCTCTCAGCACGATGGCCGAGACAACAGCTACGGACGCGATTCCTCAAGCTCATACGGCGATGACTCCGCGACTCGCTACATTCCGCGGGACGAGGGATACCGCGGATATAACCCAGATGCCGACTTCGCGGGTGAGCAGCCGACCGAATACTTCGGTGGCGACTCCTCTGAGACACAATTCCTGCAGCGCGGCGATGAAACACGTTTTGAGAACTCGCGAGGTGCCGGTGCAGGAGCCGGTGCCGGCGCTGGTGCCGGAGCGCAAGGCGGTGGCGCGCAGGGGAGCGGCCAGTACTGGGCTCCGCTTTCTGAAGAAGAACGCGGCTATGGTCAGGCGGGCCAGCAGGCAGGCGCAACCCAGCAGTACGCCGCAGGTGGCGCAGGCGGTTACGGTGACATGAACAACGGCAACAACCGCGGTAATAACCGTGGCAACAGTGGCAATGATGACTCCAAGAAGGGGTGGGGTAAGCCTGTCGCCATTGTGGCCATCGCCGCCATGGTGGCCGTAGTCGCGCTGGTAGCCCTAGTCTTGTCCTTTACTTCCGGAACCGAGGACACCAACGACAATGCGGCGGAGCCGACGCAGGAGACGTCGTCAAGCCCGACGCCGACGACAACCTCGCCGGAAGAAACCACGACAAGTCCCACCGATCGCTTGGACCCGTCGGGTACGATTAACGACACCCGTGAGCGCCTCGAGCAGGAGCTCGACCAACTTCGCGAGTCGCCGCCAGCTATCCCCGGCCCCGGTGAGCGCAGCAGCGGTTGGGGCACCATCCCGCAGGGCGTGGTGGGCAAGAGTCCGGCATCGGTTGAGGTGGAATTGCGTACCAACGGCTACCAGAATGTGACTGTCGTCGACGCCGCGGGCAATCCGACCAACTCTGTGGCCGCGATCATGGGTAAGGTTGCCTCGATCGATCCGCCGGAGGGACAGATGGCGGAGACATCCACGCCTGTGACCATCTACCTGCAGTAATGCGGTGGCCAGGGAAGGTGCCAGGGGCGATTTTCGCCTTCAAACTCCAATGATGTAACCTATAGCTCGTTGCACTTTCGTGCACGCGGGCTGTAGCGCAGTTTGGTAGCGCACCTCACTGGGGGTGAGGGGGTCGTCGGTTCAAATCCGGTCAGCCCGACAAAATAACCGCCGTCTTCTGGAAGATTCCGGGAGGCGGCGGTTTTGTTTACGGCTATTGCTTAAGGCTTTTGTTTGCCCATAGCTCACAAGCGCACTAGCGCACGACAATACCGTCGGAGTCAGCGTAGAGCGTCTCGCCCGGAACGAAGTCGATGCCGCCGAAGGAGACAACGACGTCGCGCTCGCCCTCGCCGGTCTTGGTGGACTTGCGCGGGTTGGTGCCAAGCGCCTTGCAGCCGAAGTCCATCTCGCCAATCAGCTTGGAGTCACGGATCGCGCCATTGACGACCACACCAGCCCAGCCATTGTCCTTGCCGAGCCCCGCAATAACGTCACCGACCAGCGCCGTGTGAACAGAAGCGTCACCGTCGATGACAAGCACGCCGCCCTCAGACGGCTCGGAGAGGACCTTCTTCAGCAGCGCGTTGTCCTGGAAGCACTTGACCGTGGAGATCTTGCCGCAGAACTCCACGCGACCGCCGAGGTTACGCATCTGAGTATCGCAGGAACGCACGTCCGGGCCGATCTCGTCAACCAGGTCAGCGGTGGGGATGAATTCGATTGCCATAGGGGATTCAAGTCCTTCCGAAAATTGCTCGCATCAAGTGTTAAACCCATTGTTTCAAACTCAAGATGTGACTAAAGACATATGGTGCAAATTCGCTGGCAGCGATTGATACTCCGAAGGCTGGTCCAGATTGATTACTCTGGTGAGTCAGAACGCGCCGACAACCACACGTGCGCAGGAAAGGGTAAAAGATGGCTGGGTTTAATTGGTTTTGGAAGGCTCTCGGCGGCAAGCAGGGGCGCAACCAAAAACGCAGCGTAGGGCTGGTGGCGCGCGCCGCTGAGCTCGAGCCACAGGTACAGGCGCTTTCCGACGCCGACCTCGCCGACTTCGCCCGCCAACACGCCACCGATGCACCGGAGCTTTTAGCCGCGCTCCGCGAAGTCTCCCAGCGCACCCTGTCCATGCGCCCCTTCGATGTGCAGCTGCAAGGCGCGCTGGCGCTCATGGAGGGAGACGTTATCCAGATGGCCACCGGTGAGGGCAAGACTCTCTCCGGCGCCCTGGCCGCAGCCGGGTTCGCGCTGCGTGGCCACCGCGTGCATTCCGTGACTGTCAACGACTACCTCGCAGGCCGCGACGCGCAATGGATGCAACCGCTGTTCGGGTTCCTTGGACTCTCGGTGGCGGCTATTTCGCCGCAGGATGGTCCGGGGGAGCGTCGTAAAGCATATGCGGCAGACATCGTCTACGCCGCCGTCAACGAACTCGGCTTTGACCTACTACGCGACCGCTGCGCGCCGACCATCGAGGACCGCGTGCAGTCGCCCGCTGATGTCGCGATCATCGACGAGGCCGACTCCGTACTGGTCGATGAAGCGCTGGTCCCCCTCGTGCTCGCCGGCACTGAGCCTGGCACCGCACCGACCGGACAGATTACCGACGTGGTGCGCCGACTGCAGCTCGGCGATGACTACACCGTCGACGAAGGCCGTCGCAATGTCTTCCTCACCGATACCGGCGCTGCGCGCGTCGAACGGCTGCTTGGCATCGGCTCGCTGTACGACGCCGAGCACGTCGGCACCACTCTGGTTCAGGTCAACGTCGCACTGCACGCCCACGAGCTGCTGCAGCGCGATGTCGACTACATCGTGCGCGACGGCAAGGTACAGCTCATCGACGCCTCGAAGGGGCGCGTGGCGGAACTGCAGCGCTGGCCGGACGGTCTGCAAGCGGCAGTAGAGGCCAAGGAGGGCCTGCAAGTCTCTGAGGGAGGCCGCATCCTGGACTCCATGACCATCCAACAACTCGTCGGCCGCTACGACATCACCTGCGGCATGACCGGCACCGCCACCTCCGCGGGCGACCAGTTCCGCGAGTTCTACGGACTCCACGTCTCCGTCATCGAACCCAACGTGCCATGCATCCGCGACGACGAGCCCGACCGCATCTACGCCACCACCGACGACGCGTTTAACGCGCTTGTCGACGAGGTCGTGGAACTCAACGGCACTGGTCGACCAATACTCGTAGGCACCCGTGACGTGGCCGAATCGGAACGCCTGGCCGATGCGCTGGTCCTGCGCGGCATCGAATCCTCGGTGCTGAACGCGAAAAATGACGAGCTGGAGGCCCAAGTCATCGCCAATGCTGGCGATATTGGTCGCGTCACGGTGTCCACTCAGATGGCCGGACGAGGAACCGATATTCGCCTCGGCGGAGCAGACGAATCCAACCGCGATGCCGTTGTCGAACGCGGTGGACTATGCGTCATTGGTCTGGGCAAGCACCGCACTGACCGACTGGACAACCAGCTGCGTGGCCGCGCCGGGCGCCAGGGCGATCCGGGTTCATCGGTGTTCTTTGTCTCCCTGGATGACCCGGTGATTTCCGAAGGCGCTGCTGGCGAGACGCTGAGCGTGCTGCCCGAGGACGATGGCCGCGTTCGCGATAAGAGGGCCTACCAGTTCATCGACCGCGCACAGCGAGTGACAGAGGCGACCATGCTGTCGATTCATGCGACGACGTGGAAGTACAACAAGCTCATCGGTGACCAGCGCGAGATTCTGGATGAGCGCCGGGAGAAATTGCTGACTACTAATGCTGCCTGGGAAGAACTGTCCAAGCTGGCATCGGCGCGGGCGAAGGAAGTCGAAGCCGCAGTTGGGCGCGATGTCGCCGAGGACGCTGCCCGGGAAATCATGTTGAGCCACCTGGATCGCGGGTGGTCGGACCACCTGGCGGATCTGGATGACCTGCGGGAGTCGATTCACCTGCGTGCGCTGGCTAAGGAAAGCCCCATTGATGAGTTCCACCGCGCCGCCATCGGAGCCTTTAAGAACCTGGTGAACAATGCCGTCACCGAGTCGGTGCAGACCTTCCAGGAGGTCGAAATCGACAGCGATGGTGCACATCTGGAGGACACGGGTCTTGCTCGCCCGAGCTCGACGTGGACTTACATGGTCAACGACAACCCATTGAGCAATGGTGGCGGCTCGGTCGTCGGCTCAATTGCAGCGATGTTTAGGTAAGCCGTAACCACGCGTTTGGTAACAATTTGAAAATATTTTCTCAGGTGGCCGGCCTAGGTGCCCCCACAGAGAGAGCTCTCCGATGTCGGTATTTACGCATATCAATCATGTTGTACATACCCTGTCGGTGAGCTGTGTCACAACATGGTTGGGATTAGGTAACAACACGAAAGCGGTTGGGGCGCTATTATCTAAAAAGTAACGAGTAAATCGCCCAAGGTTATCCCGGAGGGAAAGATATGACTAGCAATAGCGGCCAGCCAGAGGCATCGGTCGAGACCACCTCGGTCTTCCGTGCAGATTTGCTGAAGGAAATGGAGTCCAGCTCTAACACGGACTCCACGGTCTCCGGTGTTGAAGGACTTCCGGCGGGCTCGGCACTCTTGGTTGTCAAGCGGGGGCCAAACGCGGGTTCGCGTTTCCTGCTCGATCAGGCAGTCACCACCGCTGGTCGTCACCCGGACAGCGACATCTTCCTCGATGATGTGACTGTTTCCCGTCGTCACGCAGAGTTCCGCAAGAACGGTGACTCCTACGAGGTTGTCGACGTGGGATCGCTGAACGGTACCTACGTTAACCGCGAGCCGAAGAACTCCGCGGTTCTGGCTAATGGTGACGAGGTTCAGGTCGGTAAGTTCCGCCTCGTCTTCCTGATCGGTAACTAATTCGACATCGGTTAATGTCGGCACCTATCGGCATTAACCCCTTATTTTTGTAAAGGCTCGGAAAAGACCAGTGGCAGCAGTACGCAAATCAGCAGTTTCGCAGCCGACTTCGTCGGAAGGCACTGCGAAGCAAGCACGCTCGGTGGGCAAGAAGAAGACCATCGGTGCTGTGCTGAAGGAAGTCAAGGTTGAGTTCCCTGATGTAACGCTGTCCAAAATTCGTTTTCTCGAGTCGGAGGGGCTGCTGTGCCCGTCGCGTAGCTCCTCGGGTTATCGTCGCTACAGCCAGGCGGACATTGACCGCCTGCGCTACATTCTCACTGTTCAGCGTGATAACTACTTGCCGCTGAAGGTTATTAAAGAGCAGCTCGACGAAATTGATGCGGGCAACGCTGGCGGCGATGGTCTGGCATCGGTCACTCCACTGGTGACGGCGGATCAGTTCCGCGAAGCCGCAGTGGTTTCGCTGACGCAGGCGGAGCTGGCAGAGCGCACCGGCGCTAGCGAGAAGTTCATCACTGAACTGGTTCGAGTGGGCCTGATTACTCCGGACACGCTGAACATGTTCGATGGCGATGACCTGCTTATCACTGAGACGGCGGTCAAGCTGGCTGAGTTTGGCCTGGATGCCCGGCACCTCAAAACTGTGCGTACCGCTGCGGCTCGTGAGGCAGATTTGGTGTCACTCGCTGCTAGTCCGCTGAGTAAGTCGCGTGCGGCTAGCGGCAAGCAGAAGGCTGTGGAGATGGGCCGTGAGATGACTGCGCTGATGGTCACGCTGCACGGCACTTTGGTCAAGCGCCAGGTCAACAAGGACCTGGGGAAGTAGTCGGTAGTCCCGCGTAAATAGTGGCTCGCTACAATTATCGCTGTTATGGACGAAAAACTCGTAGAAGTCAAGTTTCTAGACTGGATGGCGCATCCTCCTGAGGACGATCCAGTGCTACTCCTGCATGCCGAAGAGACCAATCGGATTATCCCGATTTGGATTGATTTGGCGACAGCGACGGAGTACTCCGCCCGTGAGACCGGCGCTACGCAGCGTCGCCCAGGCATGCATGAGGTCTTCGTCGATACGCTGGACATGGTGGGGCAGAGCGCCCTACGCGGCCAGATTACGGGCGTGCACGAGGGCGTTTTCATCGCCAGCCTGGTGCTCGAAGGTGGCGCAGAGATTGATATGCGGCCCTCCGACCTCATCCTTATCGCTAGCGAGCTTGAGGTTCCGCTGTATGTCGCGCGTGATGTGCTCGACGCCACGTCGGTAGCGGCGCGTCTCGTCGCAACCAATGGCGGTTCGCTTGCCGACGAGTCGGAGACCGACTCCGTCGAGGCATCGGTGTCGGAGTTTGCGGAATTCCTCGACAGCATTGATGCTGACTACTTCGCCGAGCCGCATGGTGATGCGGAGGACAAGAAGTCTGATGGTGAAGCCGACGGTGGCACCGATTCAGCTTCCGATGGCGACCGTTAAACGTGTGACTGGAGTGAATAACCGGTTGCTTTTGAGGTAGTTGTGACGCTTATTTCCTCCGGCGTGTCGCTGAATGCCCCCATAAAAGGGGTAACTTTTCGTAAGTTATAGTTTCATCCCGTCCTGCGGTTTTGCTCCCGGGTCGTGCTTGAGCTGGGGAAACTGTGACTCCAAACTCTAAACCTTAACTTTAGGTTTAGAGATTCGGCGTGTCGTGCTGTGATGTATTGACAGCCGATTAACCTTGGCGAAAGATAAATAACGGCAGTGAAACTACCTCGGGAGAATTTATATGGTCGACGACAGCAGCGGTTCGCTCTTTGGCGACAATGAGCTCCGTGCGTCGGACTCGCAAGAGCCGCGCGCGGTTCAGGAATCCCTGTTCGACATGGGACCGGACGAGCAGGTTGGCTACCGCGTTCCTATCGCATGTCAGGTAGCGGGCATTTCTTACCGCCAGCTGGACTACTGGGCACGCACCAAGCTGGTGGAGCCTTCTATCCGTACCGCTAAGGGCTCGGGTACCCAGCGTCTGTACTCCTTCCGCGACATCCTCGTTTTGAAGATTGTTCGCGGTCTGCTGGACACCGGTATTTCCCTGCAGAATATCCGTCTGGCTGTCGATCGCCTGCGCGACCTCGGCGTCGATGACCTGGCTACCATCACGCTGGTTTCCGACGGTCGCACCGTCTACCAGTGCCGCTCCAATGAAGAGGTCATCGACCTGCTCAACGGTGGCCAGGGAGTGTTCGGCATTGCTGTCCCGGGCATTATGAAGGAACTGACTGGCACCATCGCCTCCTTCCCGTCCGAGCGTATCGACGGTACTCAGGAGAACCCAGGTACTGGCATCGATGAGCTGGCTGAGCGTCGTCGCCGCCGCATCTCCTAACCGCCAACAGATACGGTAACCGCCAACTGTATGGCTGAATAGCGGCGTCGCTGCTATGGCCGCCGCTCAAAGAAGCGAAACAAACTAAACGAAAACCGCCTTCCACAACTGGTTCCGTCTTACCTCTCCCGAGGTTGGACCAGATGGAGGCGGTTTTTTGCTACTTACTCCGTACCGATAGCCGCAGCCAACTGAGAGGCCAGGCCATCGCCGTAGTCAGCCGCAATGCGCAGAGAGCCGGTGGTCATATTTGCCACTCCCTGCAGCTCGGGGCTGGAACTGTCGCCGTCGGGAAGCACGATGACCTCAATCGTTACCGGGCGGTCCGGGCTAATGAGTTCCTTGATCCTCTCGACAGACTCGACGGCATCGGCACCCGAGGCATCGCGCCCCGAGGTGAGCACGACGAGACGGTTGGGCTTGTCAGGGGAGTAGGTGTCGCGGGCGGCCTGGTAGGCATCGATAAGCGCTGGCCAGAACTGTGGCTCACCACCGGCCGGAAGTTCGGCCAGCGAACCCTTTACGGCGTCCGCGCCATTGTTGGCCTGGTCATCGGGGGCGGGAAGTTCCGCGAGGCGGTTTACTTCAGGTGCGAATGTCCACAGGCCGTAGCGGCCGCCAGGTGCCGCATCGATAGCGCCGGTCAGTGCCGCAGACAGCGCTCCGACATCGACGCCCTCGGAGGTGTCAGCGAGCAGGAGCGCCGAACCCACCGCAGTTGCGGGCTGTTGCGCGTCCGGCTGCTCCAGTGCTGGCGGCAGCGCAAAAGAATCCGTCTGAATCTGCGAGAGCACTCCAAAGTTCTCCGCTACTTCAGGGCTGAAAGTGCTCTCAGCAGCTTCGCCGTCGGCGCCGTGATCTGCTGCGAAGTTGCGGAAGTCCTCGGCCGCGCGAGCCGTGTTCTCGTCGATCTTGCCACCGGAGCCAAAGGTGACAACTGGCGCGTGTAACTGGGGTGCATCCGCAGGGGAGACCAGCTTCAGCCCCTCTCCGGCCATCTGCAGCATGGGCTGGGTCGCGGCCACGCCGTCGAAGTCGGCGACGTTCTGGCTGAGCATGGTCAGCAGAGTATTGGAGGTGTAGATCTCACCCAAGTCAGCGCGTTCGCGAGCGACATCCGGGCCACCGCCAAGCCGAGCACTGATCACGGCCGACAGTGCCGCATCGGAGCCACCGGGGGCGGCCACGCGCAATCCCGCAAGCTCTTCCCAGGTGGCGTTGTTCAGCTGGTCAGCACGATTGGTTGTGAAGGCCACGCCGCTGGCAATCGGCGGCAACCACGTCTTGGGGGCGTTGACCTTGACCTTGTTCGAGTTCTTCGCCTGGTCCACGAAAGAGACATCGGCGGGAATCCAGACTCCCGGAGTCATAATTCCGGTGTCGGCTTCACCCGCAGCGGGATCCTCCGGAGCTCCCTCACCAGCTTCAGCACCGCCAGCCTCAGTCAGGGCGTTCACAACCTCCTGCGAGCCCGCCACCGTAATCTGTGGCCGCACACAGAAGTCCCTCACCACGGGATTCGACTCGCCATAGTCCTGCACGAGTTTCTGTGCCGAGCCCACCGCAGCAGGATCAGCGGTCACCACCAGTGTCAGGTCACCCTTCGTACACCGTGCACGGTCAGCATCAATCGACGAATCGTTGCTCTTGCGCAGATTAACCCAGGCAAAAACCGCAGCCACCAGAACAATTACGACCAAGACGGCAATAAAAGGCCCCTTAGCTACTCGATAGTTGTTCTCACCCGAGGCGTGTCGTCCCATGTCGTTCTAGCCCTTTCTATGCTGAGTGTGCTCGGCACTGTCGACTCGCAGCAGACCTCATCGTAAAGCACAAACGCGCACGTAACTGCTGCCAACTTTACTGCGTGGACAATGCGACATCTACCACTTCGAGAAGACGGCCGCGCAGAACATCGGCACGCGCGCTGAGCTCACGCTGGCGGCGGACGTACTCGGCCTTGCCTTCGGGCGTTTCGATGCGAATAGGTGAAAAACCCCAATCCCGCAGATCGTAGGGAGCGGCGCGCATATCCAACTCACGAGCACTGCACGCGAGCTCGAAAGTATCCAGCCACAGGTCGCCGGGGACCGCCTCGCCGAGCTTGGTCGCCCATTTATACAAGTCCATGTTGGCGTGCAGACACCCCATCTGCTCACAGTGCGGCTGCGTCTCGCGCGTCGGTGCAAACTCGTTGAGCGGCACGGCGTCGGGCGTGAAGAAACGGAAGGCATCGAAGTGCGTACATCGAACCGTGTGGGCCTCGACGACCTCGTCCGTGCCTGCCTGACCTAGCCGCAGTGGCTCCGGATGACGATGCTCGGGCTGGCGATACACCATCGCCCATTCATGCAGACCAAAGCAGTCAAAGTGCGCCGGATTCGCGCGCGTCGAACGCAGCAGATTGCCGATGTACGCCACCGTCGTACCTCGCTTATCGACGTACGCCGAAACATCCATGCGCGCCGTCCCAGAGGCGGTATCGGTGGGGTCCTTGCTGGCAGGACTGTCGGTAGCGCTGCCCGTGTCGAGGGTAAAGAACTTCAGGTGACTGATGTCCTTGGCCGTCGCACCGGGAAGATCTACGCCGATGCCCGGTGACCAGCGGCGGAGTTGGCCGGGTTTAACGGGGTAGTACTCGAAGATGAAGTCCCAGACCGGGTGGCGCTGGCCGCGACTGCGACGGGACAGGTGGTCGCGGGTCAGGACATCGACGCGGGCGATATGCCTTGCCTTGGCTTCACGCCAATCGAAAGACGACTCGGGCATAGGTGTCACTGCTGGCGTCCCTGCGTGGTGCCCGGTCGGGTCCGGGGCTGGTTCACGGTCGAGTGCTGCTTTGGCGCACCGCTGCGACGCGGGGAGACCTCGTGGGTCCAGTCGCGCACGACACCGACCTGCTCCTCGATGAGGTCCTCCAGAGCCACGATGCCGATCTGCTCCGCGCCGGAGAAAGCACCAGTCTTCGGGGCGATACTTGCCGGGGCGTTTGCGCGCAGGTGCGGCTTTGGCATGCGAGCGCGTACAGCCACTGCCATGTGGGCGCTGTAGCGGCGCATGATGCGCAATCCCTCATCCAGCGTGGCATCGATGGGAATCTCGATCATCGGGCGAATCTCGTCATCGGGGATGGCTGTCTCCGGTCCGGAGGCAGGGTCCATGACGCGGTCTAGGACATCCTTGACGTGAACATAGCCACGGTACTCGTTGGGTTCATTGTTGGCCGCAGCGACGGGGAACCGGGAGAAGCCAGTTTCGGTGACCGCCGTCTCTAGGTCGCCCACAGTCGGTGCGGTGGGGAGGCGCCGAATCTGCTCGTGCGGAATTAGCACCTCCTCAATGGTGCGCGTGGCCGAAGCCAGCGTGCGACGAAGTCGGACGTGCTCCTCGCTGTCAAGGAGCCCCTCTTGACGAGACTCCGCAATCATCGATGCCAACTCAGTCGAATCGACAGTGGTGTCGAGCTCATCGCGCTGCTCAATGCCGAACAGCCTCAGCGTATGGCGAGCCATCCAGTTAAACAGCAGCAACAGTGGCTTGGTCAGGCGGTAGAAGACCATATGAACCGGAATAAGCAGCATAGCCATCGTTTCCGGGCCTGCCAGCGAGATGTTCTTCGGGACCATCTCACCGAGCATGATGTGCAGCACTGACACCAGCATCAATGCGATGGCAAAGCTCAGCGGATGCAGCAGCGACTCCGGAATACCCATCTGCTGGAAGGGAGCTTCCAGCAGATGTGCCAGCGCCGGCTCGGAGACCTTACCCAGCAGTAGCGAGGCAATAGTGATGCCCAGCTGTGCGGCGGCGAGCATCATCGACAGGTGTTCAGAAGCATTG
This sequence comes from Corynebacterium sp. 5QC2CO, assembly GCF_024580435.1. Classification (NCBI taxonomy): domain Bacteria; kingdom Bacillati; phylum Actinomycetota; class Actinomycetes; order Mycobacteriales; family Corynebacteriaceae; genus Corynebacterium; species Corynebacterium sp. 5QC2CO. Next base: position 54,808 of record NZ_JANIKI010000002.1, read on the forward strand.
ATAACTGTGCGAGCGCGCTTCTTTCCCTGAGCCAGCAGCGCCTCCAAGCGATCGCGGCGAGCAGCAATAAGCGAGAACTCCGCGCCCACGAAAAATGCGTTGACCAACAACAAGAAGAAGGTCAGGAGGATTCCAAACCAGTCACTCATAGGTTGAACATCTCCTTAGCGCGCTCGTTGGTCACAGGAATCAAAATGGCACGATCCACGCGGCGGTCATCCATCGCCAGAATGCGTGCGTACCAGCGTCCGGCGATACCCGATTCGAACTCGTCCATGAAGTCGCGTTCGGTCTCTGGCAGCAGGACGACGTCACCGACCTCCGGGATGCGACCGAGCGCAAACATAATCAGGCCACCGAGGGTTTCGAAGCTGCCCTCCGGGGCGAAGTATCCGACCTTGGTCGGCAGCTCGTCGGTACGCACAAGGCCGGAGCAATTCCAGCCTTCAATTGCGCGCTTGACTTCCTGCTCGGACTCTTTGTCGTCGTACTCATCCCAGACCTCGCCAAGAATTTCCTCGACGACGTCCTCGATGGTGACAATGCCGGCGATGCCGCCATACTCGTCTGCGACCAGCGCAATCTGCGAACCAGCCGAACGCACGGCCTCCAGTACGGCATCGCCGTCCAGCGACTGCGGCAGCGTCGGCACTGGCCGTGCAACCTCCCGCATGGTGGTAGTTGAGCGCTTCGCCGCAGGCACCGCGAATGCGTCCTTGACGTGGACAACACCGACAGTGGCATCGAGGTCCCCGTCAGTAATGGGGAAGCGGGAATGTCCCGATTCGATGGCGACAGCCAGCAGATCCAGCGCCGTGTCATCGACATCGAGGGAGGTAATCGTCGACCGCGGCGTCATCAGGTCCTCCGCAGTAGTTTCGCCAAAGCGTAACGACGACTCGAGCACAGCAGCCTTCGACTCATCCAATGCACCCTGCTCTGCAGAATTGCGCACCAGTGCTTCCAGCTCCTGCGGGGAACGCGCCGACGCCAGCTCATCCGCCGGTTCAATACCGAGCTTGCGCACCAGCCAGTTCGCCGAGGCATTCAGCGACTGAATGAAGTAGTGGAACACCCAGTTAAACGCCATCACAGGACGAGCCGTAACGCGCGCAGCCGCCAGCGGCTCTGTAATCGCGACGTTCTTCGGCACCAATTCGCCGTAGACCATTGACAACATCGTGGCCACAATGAGCGCAAGAATCAGTGCGGTCGGTCCCGCTGCAGACTCGTTGAGCCCCATCCAATGCAACATCGGCGTGAAGTACTGCGCCAGCACCGGTTCCGCGAGGAAACCAGTTGCCAGTGTCGTCAACGTAATGCCCAGCTGCGCACCGGAGAGGTGGAAGGACAGTCGATTATGTGCCTTGTAAACGGCCTCAGCAGGTGCATCCGCCGAACGGGCGCGGTCGGCGTCAATCGTAGACCGCTCCAGTCCCGTCAGCGCGAATTCAAACGCCACAAAGAGGCCGGTGCCAGCGGTTAGCGCGATAAAGCCGACAACCGCGACAATATTGAGAACAATATCCACTGATTATCTCTTCTTCTTTTTCCCTCGCTTGGGGCGGTGTACGCGACCGCCAGCACGATTCTTTCCGCTTGCCGACGGGCCACCGCGACCGCGGTAACCGGCACCACCAGCACTGCCTGCAGATTGGCTCTGATCTTGACGAGTCCGGCGCGGACGCCGTGCGCCCAGTTCCTTGACAAATCGCGGCAGCCCCGGAGCGGCGCGGAGCTCTTCAGCTTCAACGCCGGCCCCTGCCAGCAGCTCACGGGCCTGATCAACCTGGCGGTCACGCACAATCATCGCTACCGTGCCGGAAGCACCTGCACGAGCCGTCCGACCCGAGCGGTGAATATACGTCGCGGAATCCCTTGGCGGATCCGCGTGCACAACCAAGTCAAGAGCATCGATATCAATGCCACGAGCGGCCACATCCGTGGTGACGAGGACATTGATTTCACCGTCGGCAAAGGCCTTGAGGACTGCGCGACGAGTTGCCTGGCCGCGATCGCCGTGGAGGAAACCTAACTTGATGTCGTAGAACTGTAGAAACTTAGCCAGCTGCACGACACGCGCTTTAGAGTTGGCGAAGATGACGCACTGTTCCTTGCGGGAGGCGATCCACGCGACAACCTCGTCGGCTTCGTTGTTGTCCTCCACCCGAAGTAACAGATGCCGCATGTTGCGCATGGTCAACCGGGAGGCAGTGACCTTGTGCTTCGCAACTTCGGTGCTACTTGCGCGACGGTCGCGGATAAGCCCCGCGGCGTCGTCGTTAATCGTGGCGGAAAAAACCATGCGCTGTGCCGACTTCGGACACGCACGGACCAGGCCCAGAACATCGGGCAGAAAGCCCATGTCAGCGAGCATGTCCGCTTCGTCTACGACGACGGCGAGAACGTGCTCAAGGCTGAGTACGCCGCGGCGGCGCAAATCGTGTGCGCGACCCGGTGTGACTACAGCGATATCGACTGGCGCAGCGAGCAGCGTCTGTTGCTTGGCCACGGAGTCACCGCCGACCAAGCTCAAGACACGCAGACCTGCAGCGGCACCGATGTCAGCGAGGACATCAGCAATCTGATCTGCGAGTTCGCGCGTCGGCGAAATAATGAGCGCGCGCGGGTAACCGGGAAGCGCTGGAGAGGCGTTATTGAGTAACGCGACCAGCGGAATGCCGAATGCGAGCGTTTTGCCCGAGCCTGTGGGGGCCTGTGCAAGAACGTCCTTGCCAGCGAAAGCATCTGGCAAAGTTGCCACCTGCACGGCGGTAGGCGAAGTTATGTGCTGGGCACGCAGAATACTCACAATCGCTTCAGGCGTGCCCAACTGTCTGAAATCACTGGACTCAGCAGGAGGGGGCATGCTTGTTAGAATACCGCTATCCCCGGACTGCCATGCAATAGGCACGTCCGGTGAGCTGGAAAACTACCATCCCATGAGATTTACCAACCGCGACCCGGTTGTGCATAGACCTCGCGCTCAAGAATGGCGGCTCGACGGAAGATGTTGCGGATGGATTTGAGCTCCGCATCGCTGGCCGTGGACATATTCTCTTCAAGGACTTCGAGAGCCTGCTGGACACTGTCAACATACTCGGGTTCGGAATATATCTCCACCCAGTTCGCGATCGCGGAATCCCCATCAACCAGGGATTTTCCTTGCAAATTCAGCTCGGCTGCAATCCACATTTCGGCGACGATACTGGTTACGGCGACCCGATATGGATTGAAAGCGCTACAGGAAGAATGCACGTCCAGCAGGAGTTGCGTGATGGTTGTTGGCTCGATGTACTCGAGCGCCGAAGAATCCTCTTCCAGCGCGTTATTGCTCAATTCCAACGCACGCACCAGGGCTTCCTGCGCGAGTTCCGACCACAAAACCTGTTCCTTTGCGCAGGGTGCTTTGGTTGCCAGATGCGACAGGACTGGGAAAGTTTGGTGCAAGTACCAGGCCTCTTGCGCTACGAAGAAGTTGGTATCTTCCGAGGAAAGGTCGCCGCGGAGCATCGTGGGGACGCTGAACATTCCGCCAATCTCGGCAACGATGTCCTCGATGTCCCGCCACAGCTGGGAAGTAAAGGGACCCGGCGGAGCAATCTGGAGTGAGTGGCCGAAGAAAGATTCCAGCTCCTTCGGCGTCTGCTCAGTGTCAGTGCCTTCGATGGCCTCCGGGTAAAAACTGGAGTTCAGATGGACTGGTTGCATTCGGCGAAGCGCGACCTTTTCCAGGCGACGAGCCCTGTGGCCGTGGTCAATGGGGCCGTGCCCCTGGCCGACGTTGAGGTTATCCGCGAAACGAATGGACTCGCTGAGCCAGCGCGTAGTCCAGCGCAGGGCATCATTGATTGCAGAGCCCCCACCAATCCGTGTGGCTAGAGCTGCGGACAGCGAACAACCCGTGCCATGGGTGTTCTCAGTGTGAATGCGGGGAGAAGAGCTGAAGAAAACCTGGCCATCGGGGAATGCCACGGCATTGCCGGCTTCTTCATCACTTAAGTGACCAGTCTTTGCAATCACGATGACATCGTTTTTGCTCGCGAACTCCAGCGCCTGCTCAATCAGCTCAGTGAAGTCGCTGGCCTCCGGGGCGTCGGCAAGCAATGCCAGTTCGGGAACATTCGGCGTGATGACGGTGGCTTCCGCGACCAAGTCACGCATTGCGTCCATGGCATCTTCGTCAAGCAGACGGTCGCCGGAAGTGGCGACCATCACCGGATCGAGAACAACCACGGCTGGCTTGGTCTCCCGAACCCAGTTGGTGACGGCCTGCGTGAGTTCGCGTGAACCCAACATGCCAATCTTCACCGCGTCGATGGTGACATCCTCGGTCACAGCAGCCAGCTGCTCGACGAGGAAGTCAACAGGTGGGGTGTGGACGGCGCGAACGCCCACGGTGTTCTGAGATACCAAAGCGGTGACCACGCCCATGCCATAACCACCGGCGGCGGCGATTGATTTCAAATCGGCATGGAGCCCAGCACCACCTGTTGGGTCTGTGCCGGCGATGGAAAGAACTCGTGGCACAAAATCAGGCTTTGCCTTCTTGGGAAATGGCATCTCAGACCCCTTTTAACTTCAAGAGCGTGAAGCGACAGACTTCAAGACTACGCTTCAACCTCGGAGCGGTCGCCAGACCAGAGGGTGTGGAAAGCGCCCTCGCGGTCAACGCGCTTGTACGTGTGTGCACCGAAGTAGTCACGCTGCCCCTGAACCAGTGCTGCCGGCAGACGCTCCGCACGCAGGCCGTCGTAGTAAGCCAGCGAGGAGGAGAACACCGGAGCCGGGATACCCATCTGTGCTGCAGTGACGACAACGTCGCGCCACGCGTCGAGGCACTCGGTGACCTGGTCACGGAAGTACTCGTCGAGTACTAGCGCCGGCAGCTCCGGATTGCGGTCGTACGCTTCCTTGATGCGGTTCAGGAACTGTGCGCGGATGATGCAGCCACCTCGCCAGATGGTCGCCAGCGCGCCGCGGTCGATTTCCCAGCCGTACTCCTTGGCGCCAGCGTTAATCTCATCAAAGCCCTGCGAGTAGGCAATGATCTTGGAAGCGTAGAGCGCCTTACGGACGCGCTCCACAAAAGCATCGCGATCTTCCGGAGCCTTAGCCAGGCTTCCCGACGGCAGGTTGCGGGCAGCCTCACGCTGAGCAAGGGAAGACGACAGGGCGCGAGCGAACACAGCCTCGCCAATACCAGTTACTGGAATGCCCAAGTCCAAAGCGGCCTTGACCGTCCAACGGCCGGTGCCCTTCTGACCAGCAGCATCAACGATGACATCCACCAGCGGCTTGCCCGTCTTCTCATCGACCTGAGAGAGAACCTCAGCGGTGATCTCGACCAGGTAAGAGTCCAGGTCGCCCTTGTTCCACTCGCGGAAGATATCTGCAATCTCGGCAGGGGTGAGGCCAGCAGCTTCGCGCAGCAGGTGGTAGGCCTCGCCGATGACCTGCATATCCGCGTACTCGATGCCGTTGTGGACCATCTTCACGAAGTGGCCAGCGCCATCAGAGGAAATGTGAGTACAGCACGGAACGCCATCGACGTGAGCGGAGATGGATTCCAGCAGCGGGCCGAGGGACTCGTAGGACTCCTTCGTGCCACCCGGCATGATGGATGGGCCGGTCAGAGCGCCTTCTTCACCACCGGAAATACCAGTGCCAACGTAGTGCAGGCCGCGGGCGCGAATAGCCTTCTCGCGACGGATGGTGTCCGTGTAAAGAGAGTTACCGCCATCAATGATGATGTCACCGGGCTCCATCACGTCGGCAAGCTGATCGATGACCGCATCAGTAGCGGCACCTGCCTGAACCATGATCAGAGCGCGACGCGGGCGCTCCAGCGAAGCGACGAACTCTTCAATGGTCTCGGACGGGATGAATGAGCCTTCATCACCGTGTTCAGCGATGAGGGTGCGAGTTTTCTCCGGGCTGCGGTTGTACACGGCAACGGTGTGTCCCTTGTGGGCGAAGTTGCGCGCGATATTCGAGCCCATGACGGCGAGCCCGACGACACCAATTTGTGCGAGTTCATTGTTATCGGTCATGCCCACCATCTTAAAGCCTGACCAGGGTTCGTTGTATCTGGGACTCAGAAATTGTTACTGCTTTTAACGTTAAAACTGCCACGAGTGACGGTGTGCGCTGGCACAATGTTTAGCATGACTGACGAGACTATTGCGAATAATGGCAGTTCACAGGACTCTAACCCTGCAGCTTCCGCCGCCGAGCAGGCGAAGAGGAAGGCGCTGCGCGATTACATGACACTGGCGACGAAGGCTAGCCAGGAAGCGCTGAGCGATGAGGAGCTGGCTGTTTTTAACAGCACCTTGGGGGATAGCGGAATCGGCGGTCTAGATACCTTGCTGGGCACGAAGTTTGTCCATGTCGGGCCGGAGCGAATTCAGATGGAGCTCGAGGTCGGGCCCGACCACCTGCAACCGTGGGGCCTAGCCAATGGCGGTGTTTACTGCTCGCTAGGTGAGACTGCTGGCTCTATTGCTGGTTTCGTTGCCTGCGGTGCGAAGAAGCCGGTTGTCGGTGTGAACAACAACACCGATTTTTACCGCTCCGCTCGAGCTGGCGAAGTAATCGTTACCACGGCGGAGCCTGAGTACCTGGGGCGCACCATGCAACTGTGGCGCATTGAGCACACCCGCAAGGCAGATGAAAAACTACTGGCCCGCACCAACCTACGAATTGCGGTACTCGACAAGCCGCTGTAGCAAATCGTTATAGGTGGTAACGGGCCTGGTAGGAAGCTCGCAGGTGGCTTGTCGTGATTAGGCGTTTTCTAATCTGGCCACCTGCAAGTTAACTACTTGTTCCTTTTTGCGCGGTGCTCGCGGCGAGTGTCGCGAACCTCCAGCGGCAGATCCTGCTCAGCCTTGTCCTTGTTGAACTCGGCCAGGCGGTCGATGGCGTTGCGTGCATACATCTGCTGGCGGGTGGAAACCATCTGCCAACGGTTGCGGTCCAGGACGTTCAGGCCCCAGCTGACGCAGGAGACGAGGCGGTTGCGGAAGCCCACGAGGAACATCAGGTGGACGGCCAGCCACAGAATCCAGCCGATGAAGCCAGTGACCTCAACCTTGCCCATCTTCACCACTGCGGAGAAGCGGGAGACGGTTGCCATGGAGCCCTTATCGAAGTACTCGAACGGCTGACGCTCTGCGACATCCCGGCCGTCGGCCTCAGCTGCAATGTTGGCGGCGACGTACTCGCCACCCTGAATAGCAACCTGAGCAACACCCGGCAGGTTCTCGCGGTTGGACATGTCGCCCACGACGTAGACGTTCTTGTAGTCACCAGCTGTCATGTCCTCGTTGACAACGACACGGCCAGCACGGTCGGTCTCGGCGCCAGTCTGCTCGGCAATCAGCTTGCCCAGCGGGGAAGCGGAAACACCGGCGGACCAAATCTTGCAGAACGACGGGATGAACTCCTCGGTTCCATCCTTCATGTTCTTGTAGGTGACGCCCTCTTCATTGACGTCAGTCACCATCGCGCCAAGCTTGACGATGACGCCCATCTTCTCCAGGGACTTCTGAGCCTTGCGGCCCAGACGCTTGCCAAACGGCGGCAGAACCTGCGGAGCACCATCGAGCAGGACGACGCGTGCAGCGTGCGGGTTGTAGCTGCGGTAGGACGATGCGAGGGTGCGGTTAGCCAGCTCGGCCAGCTGGCCAGCAAGCTCAACACCGGTCGGGCCAGCGCCGACAACGACGAAGGTCAGCAGACGCTCGCGCTCAGCCGGATCGTCGGTCAGCTCGGCGCGCTCAAACGCGCCGATGATGCGGGCACGGATTTCGAGTGCGTCGTCGATGTTCTTCATGCCCGGAGCAAACTCGGCAAAGTGATCATTGCCGAAGTAGGACTGGCCAGCGCCAGCGGCGACCAGGAGGTGGTCGTATTCCCACTTGGAAGTCTGGTGACCCAGTTCCGAAGTCACAACCTGCTTTTCGACGTCGATGTCGGTGACATCGCCCTTGACAACACGAACGTTCTGAACACCGTCGAAGATCGTACGAGTGGACGGAGCGATTTCGCCCGAGGACAGGATGCCCGTTGCTACCTGGTAGAGCAGTGGCTGGAACAGGTGGTGGTTAGTGCGGTCGATGAGAGTGACGTCGACCTCGGCGCCCTGCAACTTCTTCGCCGCGAACAAGCCACCGAAACCCGAACCGATGACGACCACGTGCGGGCGTCCGGAGTGCGGGCGGTACGGAGTCTCGGTCATGTATTTTCTCCTCACAGACTTTAAAGTTCTCGAAGTTTTAGATTCGGCTTTTAGCCGGCAAGCCACAATAGTAATCCTCTCGGTGCGCCACCGCCTATTCTGGGCCCCTGCGCGGTAGGCTTCGAGAGCAAACTCAGTTCGTTATTCGTACCTTTATGCGGCGCGATTGTTAGGAGGTTTGGGCAGGGTGAATTCGGCAAGCCGGCAGGCAATTGACGCAGAGCGATGGCCTCGGGTTGCGCGTATTCCAGAGGGGCGTTTCTTAGCGAAACGTGCTGAAATGATGGAACGCTCTTTTGAGCGGCTCTGCCAGGACAACGGCATTGAACTGGTTGAATCCGGTGAGTTTGTCGGAGAGTCCTTCATCACTCGGTCGACGGGTGACGCCGATTTGGCTATCGACGGGGTCGGTGGCGTCAGCTCTAGCGGTGGCAGTGAATCTCCCACTAGTTCTGAATCGCTTCGTCCAGTCGTTTTCAGCGTCATTGATCCTGTTTTCTATTCTCGACTAGCTGATTCAGAATGGCTCGGATTGGGGGAGGCCTTTCTCGCGGGCGAGTGGTCCAGTGATGACTTGCCAGAGCTTCTCAGTCGACTGCTCAGCGCCGAGTTTGATATTGCCTCGTTGGGGCCGTTGGCACGTGGTCTGATGAAAGTCGCGCGTTCACGCCCGCGTCTCGATGGGCCCGATATGGCGGGAGAGTTGCCGACCTCATTGCTGGAGCTTTATTCCGGCGAATTGCTGATGGGCGGTTCTGGCCTGTTTGCCTCCGGAGTGCGAACCTCGTCGCGTGAACAGATTCAAAACTATGCCCGTGGTGCGGGCAAGGGTGGGGTTCCCTCGCACTGGTCAGTTGACGTGACTTACGTCGATGCCCCAAAATCCGTCGCGCGGGCCGATTTTCTGCATGCTCAGGTGCGCAATATTGAGCACATGCTCGATCTCGCTCGAGTGCGGGCTGGCGACCGTGTGGCCGAATGGCCGTCGGCAGGCGGAGAAATTGCTCTTCGGGCTGCAGAAAGGGGAGCGGGTGCGGAGGTTATTACCGTCTCAGATGACCACACCGACACGGTGCTGGAACGGGTGGAAAAGGCCGGATTGCGCGGCGCGGTCGATGTAATCCAGATGGATCGCAACATTCCGTCGCCACGCGAATTCGAGTCCGACTTCGAGGCGGTTATCAACGTCGGGCGTCTGGAGACCTTCGGCCGTGCAGGTGCGCTGCGCTGGCTGAAGAGCGCCGAGCGTCTGCTTGTCGATCGCGGCACCATCGTCGTCCAAATGGTGGTAGCGACGGACAAATTCGACGCGCTCGCCGAGCGTAGCTTGGATCTCGTACGCGCTTACGTGTGGCCACAGCTGCAACTTTTCACGATGGAAGAGCTGCGCAAGATGGTAGACCGGGAAACCGGCCTGCGCATCGCGGCGGAAGAGTACATTCCGGCGCACTTTGCGACGACCTTGCAGCTCCAGCGCGATTTCTTTGCAGCTCATGCGCGTGAAGCCGCTGGTATCGGCTACGACAGAGTGTTCCGGAGGATGTGGAATTACTACCTGTCGTTGTTTGAAGCGCTCGTGCGTGCAGAGAAAGTCACGCTCGTGCAGGTCGAACTCGTGCATGCGCCACGCAGGCCTCACTAGCAGCGGGCAGCTCCGGACGCGTTGGAAATTCGCTAGATAAACAAAGCCTGCAAAAATAAATAACGTTTTTAGGCAAAACCACCTCAAAGGCGGTGTTTAGGGTCTAAAAACGAAACTATGAACGCACAGAGCACCACACGTACTGCAGACATTGTTGTCGTCGGCGCCGGACTTGCCGGATTGGTCGCGACGTATGAGGCCACGCAGGCAGGTAAGAAGGTCATCCTTGTCGATCAGGAGAATGCCAACAACCTCGGCGGACAGGCTTTCTGGTCGTTGGGAGGAATCTTTCTCGTCGACTCGCCAGAGCAACGCCGCCTAGGAGTCAAGGACAACCGCGAGCTCGCTGAAGCTGACTGGTTCAACTCCGCGCAGTTCGACCGCGAGGAAGACAACTGGGGACGCAAGTGGGCCAAGGCCTACCTGAACTTCGCGGCAGGGGAGAAGCGCGACTACCTCCGCAATCTCGGCGTGAAGTTCCTGCCTGTCGTCGGGTGGGCGGAACGCGGTGAAGGGCGTGCCGACGGTCACGGTAACTCGGTACCCCGATTCCACCTCACCTGGGGCACCGGTCCTGAAATCGTCCGCGTTTTCGCAGAGCCAGTCGCCGAAGCTGCGAAGAAGGGGCTGGTGGAATACTGCCATCGCCACCGCGTTGACGAGGTGATTGTAGAAGACGGCCGCGCCGTCGGCGTGCGTGGCAAGATTCTGGTTCCCTGTGAATCTTTAGAGCGAGGAGTGGCGTCGTCACGCGAGGAAACAGGGGAGGACTTTGAGATCCGCGGGTCGGCCGTGTGCATTGCGACGGGCGGTGTCGGCGGCAACCTGGAAGCCGTGCGTAAGTGCTGGCCGACCGAGCGCCTGGGCGAGATGCCGAAGGACATGGTTTGCGGTGTGCCAGAGCATGTTGACGGCCGTGGCATTGAGATTGCAGAGCAAGCCGGCGCAAACCTCGTCAACCGTGACCGCATGTGGCATTACACCGAGGGTATGAAGAACTGGGATCCGGTGTGGCCGAATCACGGTATCCGTATCATTCCGGGGCCGTCGGCCATGTGGTTCGACGCGGAAGGAAACCGCCTGCCTGCGCCATATATTCCGGGCGCGGATACGGTTGGCACGATGAAGCACATTCTGGCTACCGGACACTCGTATTCCTGGTTTGTGCTGAATAAGAACATCGTGGCCAAGGAGTTTATCTTCTCTGGCTCAGAACAAAATCCGGATCTGACGGACAAGGAGATTAAGAAGCTGATTGGCAAGGTGACCGCTGGTGTCGCCGCGCCCATTCAGGCGTTTATGGATAACGGCGAAGACTGGGTGGTTGCCGACAATCTGCCAAAGCTGGTCGAAGGGATGAACGAGATCGTGGAGGCGAGCTCGGGCGGGGAGTCCGGATCCGCAGCGCCGAAGATTAACCTGGAGAAGCTCGAGGAACAGATTCGTCAGCGCGACATGCAGACCGGTAACCCTTTCTCCAAGGACTATCAGGTCAATTACGTCAACGTGGCCCGGAACTTCCTTGGGGACAAGATCATCCGATCCGTGCCGCCATCACCGATTTTGGATCCGAAGAATGGTCCGCTGATTGCTATCCGTCTGCGCATGCTGACCCGCAAGACGCTCGGCGGCATTGAGACGACCCTCGACGGCCAGTGCCTGCATCCGGACGGAACTCCCTTTGAGGGGCTCTACGCCGCAGGAGAGGCCTCTGGCTTCGGTGGCGGTGGCGTCCACGGCAACAACGCACTGGAAGGTACATTCCTGGGCGGCTGTATTTTCAGTGGCCGCCAGGCAGGCCGTGCGATGGCGGAAGTGGTTAAGTAGCTCCCGCATACCGCACGGTTCGGTGGAAGAATTCGCGACTACTCCAGCCCGATGGAGAATGCACTTTCCAGGTCGTGCTGAGAGTAGGTGCGGAAAGCCAGCTGAGTCTGAGTGCGAATGACACCGTCGACCTTGCTGATGAGGTTTGGAATGATTTCCGCCAGATCATCGTGATTAGTTGCGCGCACCACGACGACCAAGTCCCAGTCACCAGTAACGGAGTAGACCTCAGTCACGCCGTCGATTTCGACGATGGTCTCGGCGGCCTCCGGAATCTTGTCAGCTTCGACATCGATGGACACAATTGCGGTAATCAAACTCATGGCTGCCTTTCCTCGGAGTTTAAGCGTGGGACCCGCTGAATAGCGTGGCCCGGACCGCAAGATACGCAAGATCACTCAAGATACTGCGGCCCGGAATTTCATTTCTGTCACGATTCTACTGATTTCCAGGAAACAGCCTGGAGGATCCGGACGAAAGGCGGTAAAAAGGGCGCTATGACACAAACCGCATTTCAGTCCAACCCAGTCCAGCTTTCCGGAGACCTGCCCCAGGTGGGCAACAAGGCTCCGGAGTTTACCCTCACCGGTGGTGACCTCGGTGAGGTCACCAATGAGACCTTCGCTGGTAAGAAGGTCGTCTACAACATCTTCCCGTCGGTAGACACTGGTGTTTGTGCAGCTTCGGTGCGTCACTTCAACGAGGACGCTGCTGGGCTGGACAACACCGTCGTGGTTAATGTTTCGCGCGACCTGCCGTTCGCTCTCGGCCGCTTCTGCGCTGCAGAAGGCCTGGATAACGTTGAGGTTGCCTCGGACTTCCGCCACGGCTTCGGCGAAGCCTTTGGTGTTGTCCAGCAGGATGGCCCGCTTGCTGGCCTGCTTGCTCGTGCCGTAGTCGTCACTGACGAAGAGGGCAAGGTCATTTACAACCAGCTGGTCGATGAAATCACAACGGAGCCGGACTACGACTCCGCACTGGCTGCACTGAAGTAACTAGCCAACTAGATCCAGCAGCAAGTAACCAGCTGGAATCGACGGGGCTCGTCGGCGCACTCGCTAGGCTGTTGCCTGGCGGACTTCGCCGACGAGCTCTTCTAGTACGTCCTCCAGTGCAACGATTCCGCTGACAGAGTTCTCCGAAGTACTGTTTTTCGCCGTCACCAAGGCGAAGTGAGCCTGCTCTCGCTGCATCAGCCGCATGACCGTCTGGAGCTTGGCATCCGGGCTGACGCTTGCGAAGGTGCGAATCAGATTCCGCGGGAAGGGGCGGTCGCGGTGACCGTCGTCAAGCGAGAGCAAATCCTTGACGTGAAGGTAGCCGATGAAGCTGCTGTCGGCATCGGTGATGGGGAAGCGGGAAAAGCGCGTGCGTGCGCTGAGCTCTTCGATGTCGGCGACGGTGGCGTCGGGGCCAATGGTGACGAGGGTGTCGAGTTGCATAGTGACATCCACGGCGGTGAGATGCTCGAAGCCGAGAGCTTTGTGGAGGAGCGCGAGCTCGTCATTGTCGAGAAGGCCCTGACGCCCGGACTCGGCGACGAAATCCTGCACCTGACTAGCGGTGAAGGAGGAATCGACCTCGTCCTTCGGAGTGGCGCGAAGAACCTTGCGAACCACGATGTTCGCGGTCGTATTCATCGCCCAGATAACCGGATTGAGCACCCGCACAATCACATACAGCGGAATAGCCACGAACTTCGCCGTCGGGCTGGGGGCCGCAATAGCGATGTTCTTCGGCACCATTTCGCCGACAACCATGTGTAAGAAAGTGACAATCAGCAGCGCCAACGCCAGCGCAACCACGTGGGCGGTGCCCGCGGGGAGTCCCAGCGCTGTCATGTAGGGCTCGAAGAAGTGCGCAATCGCAGGCTCGCCGACGGCACCGATGAGCAGGGAACAGGCGGTAATGCCCAACTGTGTTGCAGCCAGGGAGACCGACACGTTCTCGATACCGCGCAGCGCATACTTTGCGCTGGCAGAGCCGTCAACAGCATCCGGTTCGATTTGGTCGCGACGAGCGGAGACCATCGCAAACTCAGCGGCGACAAACCAGGCATTGAGGGCTAGCAGCAAAATAAGAGTGAGTAGTGGCATGTTTTAGCCCTCCTGTTCGCTGTCGTGCTCGACGTTATTGTGACTGGTGCCGTCGTGGTCAGTGCCTTCATCCGTGTGCGCGACTCTGTTGCCAACGCGGTCCACCTGGACGCGAATACGGCCAACGCGGTGACGCGCCATACGCTCGACTCGGAAAGCAACTTCAGCGGTGGTAGGCAAGTTCTCCTCATCGAGGTTTTCGTGGTCAGTGGCTTCGACCGTGACAGTGTCACCGAAGCGAGGCATGCGATCTAAGCGTTCAGTGATAAAACCACCAATCGTGTCGGATTCTTCGCCCTCCGGCAAAACTAGGTTTAGGATCTCTCCCAACTCGTCAGGGCGCATGAGACCGGAAACAATCACCGTATTAGGACTGATCCGGCTGTAGAGTAACGAACGATCATCCTGCTCATCGTCAATCTCACCGACGATTTCCTCGACGAGATCCTCCAACGTCACAATGCCGTCCGTGCCGCCGTACTCATCGACAACCACGGCGAACTGGTATGAGTCCTCACGCAGTTGACGCATCAGCGGGTCAAGCGTGGTCGAGTCATTCACCACAAGCACGTCCTTGGCCAGACTCGCAGCCGACGTCGTCAAGCGTCGTGCGTGTGGCACGCTGAGCAGATCGGTGTAGTGCACCACGCCGCGAATGTCGTCGACGCTGTTGCCGACGACGGGGAAGCGTGCATGCCCAGAATCTGCGACGACCGTCAGCATCTCTGCGACGCTCTGATCTTCGATAAAGATGATCTGCGTGCGTGGCGTCATCACATCAGCCGCCGTGCGTTCGCCGAACTCAATCGATCGCGCCACCAACTCGGCGGTCTGCGGGTTAATCTTTCCTTCATCGCTAGAGCGCGTGACGACGGCACGGAGTTCCTCCGCCGTCCTAGCACTGGCAACTTCTTCCTCAGGGGAGAAGCCGAGCCGCTTTAGCACCCAATTAGCCGCGCTGTTGAGTAGCCATACCAGCCAGCCGAATGCGAACATGAAGGCATTCTGTGGCCTGACCACGAGGTTTGCGACTTTAGTGGGCTCGGCGATGGCCCAGTTTTTGGGGACGAGCTCGCCAAAGACCATTTGAGTGAAGGTCGCGATAATGAAAGCGCCCGTAGTGCTGATTGCAGTGACGGTGGCGGAAGAGATGCTAGTGCCACCAAATGCGGCTTCGAGGAGCACTCCGAGGGAAGGTCCGGTCAGGAAACCAGCAACAAGGCTGGTGACCGTAATTCCCAGCTGTGCTCCGGAGAGGTTAGTAGAGGTGCGTGATAGAGCCCGGTCTACTAAATATGCGGACTTTGAGCCGGCGTTTGCGGCGTTCTTGACATCGTTCCTATTAACCGTGAGGTAGGAAAACTCGACAGCAACGAAAATTGCATTGGCGAAAACGAGGAAAAGAAAGACCGCTAATACGATGAGCGCGGATACAATCACGCGGCATCACCTGAAGTGTTTGCTGCGTTCGCTGAGGATGCTGCGGCGGTTGCTGCGGTGATTGCGCTTACTGAGGCTTCAAGGAGTCCGTTTACCTTGGCTCGAGGCTCAGGGGCGTCGGACGAGTCAGGTCTATCTGACGTGTCGGACGTATCGGGTCTGTCTGAACTGCTGGATGTGTCTGAGAGATCAGGCATGCGAGAAATCTTACTAAAAATTCCTTAGGTCTGACGGCAATGGCGCATCGGCGGTAATGGGGAGGATGGACCCTAAGGCCAAAATGTCATAATGTATATTATCGGACAAATATCGAAAGTGGTTGGCCCTGGGGTTTTCTGAATTCCCAGGGCTGCCGCCTTTTTCGCCGCCGCTTTCTGCTGCTGTGTTCTATCTCTGCGTTTGACCTATGCCGTCGGGCTTATTGCTCATTGGGCCTGGCGTCCGATGCAAGCTCATCCGCGTTGCGAACGGCAATCTCTTCCCGCAGTCGCTTGTTCTGCCACAGGGTCATGCCAATCAGGAATATGCCGACAGCCACGAGCCACCACACGCCCTTGTAGGCCACGAATGCAATGAAGATAATCAGTAGCACCATTCGCACCTTTCGTGCGAGCAACATTGCTTCGTAGGTGTTCATATCGTTGCGACTCCCAACTGGCCTACCAAAATTGTTTTTGGCGGGACTTCTGCGGTGTGTGACTAAAAGGCTTTATTACGTCACAGTGACGAAACGGAGCGTATTTTTGCTGGCTGGCAGCCTCTTTCGGATCAGCTCCGCTGCGATTCTCTTTAGATGGCCGTGTCTGCCAGCCGAGAAACCTACGCGTCCTACGCGTCCTGCTTCTCCGCGACAATGCGTAGATTCAGTTCGCCGTTCTCCTCGATGGAAGCAGCTACAAACTGTGGCAGGCGCACGTTGTAATCCAGACGGTTGATTGGCAAAGTGCCCGACAGCAAAACCAGGTTTTCGGTACGAGCGGCCTTCATTGGCACAGTGACATCATTGGTGACACCGCGGATGGTCAGGCGTCCCGGAATCTCGATATTCGCCCACTGGCCGTTATCTGGAATGTTTGAAATATCGAGCGGCTCTGCAAGCTCAAACTTGGCTTCTGGGTACTGCTCAACACTGAAGATATTGTTGCGGACATTGATGTCACGACGTTCAATATCGCTAGTCAGAGTTGCCATATCAACAACAACGGATGCGTCCTCAAGATTGTTGTTAGCAACCTTCAGCTCACCGGTGACATCGTGGGTGGAACCGGACGTCGTCCGCCTGCTGCCCGGCAGCACCTCGTTAAAAGTAAAGCCAACGGAGGTGTTCTGTGAGTTATCGCCACCGACAATCTTCCAGGTGCCATTCGCGTCAGTTGTTGCTGCAGGCAGCTCCGTGGCCTCGAAATCCCCAGTACGCACCCCTTCATGCGTGAAAACGCGATACAAAACTGGCCCCACAATAACAATTGCGAGCGCAACAACTGCAACGGCTATCAAAGTAATAATTGACTTACGGACACCAGAATTCATAGTGCTCATCCTATCCTTTTAATCCGCTATGGGATAAACCGTTCCACCTCACGCGTTTTCATAATCAATTCCTGCGTAATCTCCTGCAGGATGGCAGTCTCCATGCCGTCGTCAAGCGCGGTGCGCAAGTCTTCGGCGAGACAACGTACTTCGAAGAGCCCGTCCCCTATTCGCTTTACGACGTCATCGGCTGCCGGCCTGCTCGTGGCATCGGCGGCGGGCTTCAGCGTGAGATCCGAATTGATTCGCTCGGCGATCGGCCTGGAAGCGCCTTTTGCTACGCCCGTGCGTTTTTCATACGCGCGCTGCCGGCAGGCTTGGCTGCAGAACTTGCGACGGCGACCGCGGATGGCGACCTCCATTTCGCGGCCACACCACTGGCAATTGGCGGTAGTTGTGCTCGGCTTTTGATCTGACACAGAAGTCAATTATGGCATGAATACAGATTAAGGCGTTATAATGTGTGGTCTAGTATTTCTACCAAAGGGGGCACGTTCCACATGGCAGATCGAGTTCTTCGTGGCAGTCGCATGGGCGCCGTTTCGTATGAGACCGATCGCGATCATGACCTCGCGCCGCGAATGATGGTCCGCTACCGCACGGAATCCGGTGAGATCTTCGAGGTCCCATTCGCGGATGACGCGGAAATTCCAGGTGAATGGCTGTGCAAGAATGGCCAGATTGGTGAGCTGGTTGAAGGCGAAGGCACTGAAGCCAAGCCGGTGAAGCCTCCGAGGACTCACTGGGACATGCTCCGTGAGCGCCGCTCCATTGAGGAGCTCGACGTGCTGCTGGATGAGCGCGTTGACTTGCTGCGCAAGCGTCGTCGTAACGCCGCTCGCCTGCTGAAGGCACAGAAGGAAGCCGAAGAGGCAGAGAAGAACGCTTAAGGCTTGAGCTGGCTTGCGCTAGTGAGCTTTAGAGCTTTGTAGCCGTCAATCAAACACTGCAATTCGGGCCCGGATAAGGTTTGCTCCTTATTCGGGCCCGTTTTTCGTTGGTGCCTGGCTGCGGCCGGCCGAGCCGAGATACTGACTGCGTTTATGACAAAAATGGCCTGAAAAATGGCTGGTAGGGTCAGGCGGTCATTGCATCATGGATAACACCAGAGATTACCTCCAGGGGAGTTAACCCGTCGAGCACCACCCTCGGCCGGTTATTCAGCAATGCCTCCGCCTCGGCGACCTCCTGATCGGTGACATCGTTAAAGTTGGTACCTTTCGGGAAATAAAACCGGATATCCCGATTCATCCGCTCATTGCTGCCACGCTGCCACGGCGAATGCGGATCGGCGAAAAACACCTGGATATTCTCCGCAACAGAAAACTCCGTGTGCTTTGCAAACTCCACCCCCTGATCCCAGGTCAACGTCGAAATCGTGGTGTCCATCGACTCTTTGAGCCGACGAATCATCCGCACCATGACCTCATTGACACTGGTGGCAGTATGGTCAGTGCCGAGTCTGCCGAGCAGCACAAACCTGCTGCGGCGCTCCACCAATGTCGCCAACGCACTGGTGCCATCTGCGCCAATAATCAAATCCCCTTCCCAATGACCGGGCACGGCACGGTCGTTGGCTTCCGCTGGGCGAAGTGAAATATTGGCATCATGGGTCCAGCGTTTTCCTCGTGGTTTGGGCACCCCGGCGAGAAGCGAGCGGGGTTTACGCCCTGGCCGGGTAGTCCGGCAGGACTTTTCAAACACAAGTTCTTTGCGCAAGCTACCTACCCCTTGTACGTAAAGGGCCTGGTAAATCGACTCGTGGCTAATAGTCATGGACGTATTATCACCCCATAGTGCAGCCAACCTGTCACTGGCCTGACGCGGTGAGGCACCACGGTTGAGCAGATCGACAACCTGGGCGCGTAAGAATCGATTGTCATCGAGTTTGCGCGGCTTTGGGCGAGCAAGACGCCCGCGGCTTGCCTGATCAGCGTGATAGGCATCGTAGATGCCATCGACGCTGTTGCGTGCGATTTCACGGCTGACGGTGGATTGACTACGACAGACTACCTGGGCGATACGCCGGTGCGAATGCCCTGCTCGCAGATGCTCGGCAATGACTAAGCGTTCCGCCAGCCCTAGCCGCCGACCAGTGCCAACACGAGATACATCACCGGGTGTTATCCGGCTGCGGGTATTCATAGTGGTTAATCTAGCCCGCTGGTTATACACCGTGGATGTGCACACCCCGGCCTGTGCAGCAATCTGGGCAACACTATATGTGCCGGCGATAAGCATCTCGTAGATCACGCGATGCTTATCCATCATCGACAACTTCGGGTAGTGCGACTGGTGCTGAATCTTTATTCCGGCTTGTCGCGCCCACCGCCTGACAGTTGGTGAGGGGATCCCTAACTCGCGGCCAACCGCGCTTGCTGATGCCCCGTTGGCGATATGTTGAAGCGCAATGGGTTTGATGGCACTGTATTTCGATCGGCGGGTTTGCTTCACTACTTCTCCTGGTCGAAAGTGGTGATGCATTCACCACCTGACCCTACCGGCTTGAAACTGTCATAAACTAAGTCAGTTTCACATTTGCAGCCCGTCTTCATACGGGTAGGCCGTATCCACATGCGCAGGCCGCAATCTTTGGGGTTTCCCTAGCCCTACTTGCGGAATCGCTGCTTAACCTCGTGGCCAGCCAGGCGACCAATCTCCGACCCCAGGTTTTTTACCTGCTGTGAGCGGTGTTTGAATCCCCACTTGGTGACCTGCAGCAGAGACTGCTTCACAAAGCTGCCATCCATCTTGGACTCGCCGTACTCGCGCTCAGTAAAGGTGATCGGAACCTCTTCCACCAAGAAGCCCGCCTGCACAGCCTCAAAGGCGAGCTCGGTCTGGAACAGGTACGCAGCCTTGCCAATGTTCTCGAGGTCGAGGGTTTCGAGAACTTCTCGTCGATAAGCACGGTAGCCAGCGGTGATATCCGAGATGCCCGCGCCGAGCGCCAGCGAGATGTAGAGGTTACCGCCGCGGGAGAGAACCTGACGGCTCATTGGCCAGTTGACGGTCTTACCGCCCGGAATGTAGCGGGAACCGATGACGACATCGGCGCCGTCCTCGAGCTTCTCCAGCAGCAGATGGAACTGCTCTGGTGCGTGGGAGCCGTCGGCATCCATCTCGCAGAGAACTTCGTAGTCTCGCTCGAGACCCCAAGCGAAGCCCGCGCGGTACGCACCCCAGAGACCGCCCTTGCCCTCGCGGTGCAGGACGTAGATGTGCTCTTCGCCGTTGTTGTCCGCCTTGTCAGCGGCAGCGATTTCATCGGCGAGCTCACCGGTGCCGTCTGGCGAAGAGTCATCGACAACCAAAATGTCGACGCGAGGCTCCGCTGCGCGCAGGCGTGCAATCACGCCCGGCAGGTTTTCCCGCTCGTTGAAAGTGGGAATGACAACCAGCGTCGACTCATTTAGGGCAGTCACTCGTGATTCTCCTTAGTGCATGTTCTGCTCAGTATCCCGGCCATCAACTTCATCTGCGCCTGCCCTGGCATCTCCGCCACGGCGACGCAGGACGGCACCAACCACACAAAGAATACCGAATGCAGTCAGTAGACCTTCAATCCACGTCCCGAAGCGGGCTGCAAAAGTCAGGTGGGAGTACTGAGGCAAAGTCTCGGTGAGTACCTTCTGCTCGAAGATTTTGCTCTGCTTTACGACGTCTCCGTGCGCATCCACAATCGCGCTCACACCGCTGGTTGCGGCGACGGCCGTGGAGCGCTGGAACTCCATGGCTCGCATGCGGCTCATGGCCAGCTGTTGGTAGGTCATGTCGGTGAAACCGAAGGTGGCGTTATTTGTGGGTGTGGCCAGCATGGTTGCGCCGTGGTTGACCGCGTTGCGGAAGGCACCATCGAAGACCACTTCGTAACAGGTGGCCACGCCTAGATTGACCTTCTTTAAACCATCGGTGCCTGGCGTTGTGACCACGGCATCGCCGTTGCCCGGAGTCATGTCTCCGGCGTGAGCGACCATGTCGGAAAAGTGGCGCAGTAGCTCGCGGAATGGCATGGTCTCGCCGAAGGGCTGGAGATAGATTTTCTCGTGCTGGTCGCCGGGGCCGGTCTGAGGATCCCAGACCACCATGGTGTTTTGCACCCCATCGGTGTAGGTAAAGGTGCCGACCACGATGGGAGCGCCAATATTCATCGCGGCATTTTCGATAATGCGTGCCGCTTCCCCATCCGTAAACGGGCTGACGTCGGAGGAGTTTTCAGGCCAGATAACGATGTCCGGCTGCTGTTCCTTACCTTGGTGGACACGTCGTGCCAGCTCATTGGTGGCATCGGCGTGGTTTTGCAGCACTGCGCGGCGCTGGGCATTGAACTCTAAACCGAGGCGCGGCACATTGCCCTGGATAACTGCGACACGGGTGTTGCCATTGGCAGTAGGCTCAGGCAGCGGTTGGGTCCACGCAGGAAGAACCCAGCCGACGAATAACGCTCCCACCAAAAGCGCGGCGGAGGTTGCGTAGGAACGTAGCGTGAGCGCGACCAGTCCCGCACCAACGCAAGCAGCGAGGAAAGTGACCAGTGCAGTGCTGCCGATTGCCACTGCTGGGGCCAGCGGGCCGTCGACCTGCCCCCAGGCAACGCGAAGCCAGGGGAAGCCTCCGAAAGGCCAGCGGGCTAGCAGCGCCTCCCCCGCCACGAGCGCAGCGGCCATGCCAGGGAGCTTCAGCGCGAGGGGGAAACTGGATTGGGCAATCAGCCACATCGCAAGCGCCGCCGGAATTGCGAGGAGACCCAGCACAATTGAGAGCGCCACGTAGGGGCCAATGCCGACGAAGGAGCCGATCCACGGCAGTGAGAAAAGCGCCGTCGCTGTTGCCCAGCTGAAGCCCACCACTACGCTGGATTTCCAACCGGCTGCGCAGAAGTAGGCAAAAATGAGCAGGGCGAGGCCAATCCAGGCCGTCCACCACCAGCTCATGGGCGCATAGCTTAAGAACTGCAATCCACCAGCGAGGATTGCAATGAAGGCGAGAACGAGGCGCTGCTTTAGTGGCGTAAGCGCGCGAAAACGCGCCTGCCAGCGATTCGGATTCTCCGGAGTGTTTTTCGAAGCGTCTTTCTGAGCGACGTTCCCGTGCTCGCTGGAGCGCGCTTGGCGGTTAGTGTGCACTTGTATAAGAGAGCTCTCTACGTTCGCGAGTTTTTGAGTTAGCGCTTGTCGCTGCCGTCCTGGTCATCATCCCAGGCGTTGTCCGGTGCTGGTGGCACGATTTTATCCTGCGGGAAGCTCTTGCCATCCGCGCCCGGAAAACCACCAGAGAATCCAGGGAAACCCGAAAAACCGCCAGCACCAGCGCCAGCGCCTGGAGCGCCTGGGTTCATGCCGTACTGAGAGACCACCATCATGCTGCGGTCACTGAAGTTGCGGAGTCCGTTGAGCAGCGCCACCGATCCGCTCTTACGAATCAACCAGCGAGTCGGCGGTAGCACCATGAGGAAACCAACAACGGTGGTGACGACGCCCGGCAGGGCAATCAGCCACGAGCCAACCAACAGAATTGCAGAGTCAGCCACAAAGTGCCCCGCGCCCTTCGCCGAGCGCTTGATTGCCTCCTCCGGATGCTTCTGCCCGTACTCGGTAAGAGTACGAGAAGTATCCAGCAGCAACTTCTGGTAGATGCGCTTGAACTCGATGGCGGCGAAGACCAACCCCACAATGAACAGGCCCAAAACCAACAGGACGGTCCAGCCGTAGCCAATCCATTCACCAAGTGCGATAAAGGCCGCAATCTCGGCGATGAGGTAAATAATTGTGAACCACTTGCTCATAGTTCCCCAGTGTAACCGCCACTAGATGAGCAAGTGGTTACGGCTATCGGCCGGTTAGACGACGACTAGCGGTCGCCTACCGGTCGCCTAGCGGTTACCTACCGGTCAGCGCGCTCCTCCAAGTCGCCCTCTGTATCCAGGTAGGTCTGGCGCAGCAGATCCATGCGTTCCTGGTCGGGGTTTTCCCACATACCGCGCTCGGCGGCCTCCATCAGGCGCTCGGAAATATCGTGCAGAGCCCACGGATTCGACTGTTCAAAGAACTCGCGGTTTTCCGGGTTTGCAACGTACTCGTCGGTAAGCGTTTCGTACATCCAGTCATCCATGACCTGCGCCGTCGCGTCGTAACCGAAGAGGTAATCGACGGTTGCGGCCATTTCGAAGGCGCCCTTGTAGCCGTGGTTACGCATGGCCTGCATCCAGCGTGGGTTGACTACGCGGGCTCGGAAGACGCGTCGAGTCTCCTCGTGCAGGGTGCGGGTGCGCACGGCGTCCGGGCGCGTGGAATCTCCCACATACGCCTCTGGAGCGGAACCCGTCAGTGCACGGACCGTGGCGATCATGCCGCCGTGGAACTGGAAGTAGTCATCGGAGTCGGCGATATCGTGCTCGCGGGTATCGGCATTCTTCGCGGCAACCTGAATACGGCGGTAGGCCGTCTTCATATCTTCAGCAGCCTCTTCCCCATCGACACCGCGGCCATAGGCGTAGCCACCCCAGGTCGTGTAGACCTTTGCCAGGTCCGCGTCATCGCGCCAGGAACCGGAATCGATCAGCTGCAGCAGGCCAGCTCCATAGGTGCCCGGCTTGGAACCGAAGATGCGACGCGGGCGCTCCTGCTGGTCGGCCTTCGCATGGGCGCGCACGTAGTTGTCCTCATCGGATTCATCAAGCTTGACGACGAGCTGAAACGCATCATCCAAAAGGTCGATAACATGCGGAAACGCATCACGGAAGAAGCCGGAAATACGGACGGTCACGTCAATGCGCGGGCGGCCCAGTTCCTCTAGCGGAATCGGCTCAAGGCCGACAATACGGCGAGATGCGTCATCCCACACCGGATGCACACCAATCAGCGCGAGCACCTCGGCGATGTCATCGCCCGAGGTACGCATGGCGGAAGTGCCCCACACCGACAGACCAACCGACTTGGGGTACTCACCGTGGTCGGCGCGGTAGCGCTCAATCAGGCCATCGGCGAGGTTAACACCGGTTTCCCAAGCCAGGCGCGACGGCACCGCCTTGGGGTCAACCGAGTAGAAGTTGCGGGCAGTCGGCAGCACGTTGACCAGGCCACGCAACGGTGAGCCGGAGGGGCCAGCTGGAACGAATTCACCATCGAGGGCGGAAAGAATGCGCGGGATTTCCTCGCTGGTAGCGGCTAGGCGCGGGAGAATTTCGTCGCGGGTGAACTGCAGCAGCTCGACAACCTGATCAAGGCCGTTTGGTGCCGCGATATCGGCAAATTCCTCGGAGCCGAGCACATCAGCCGCGATCTGTGTCACCGGTTGGTCGGGATTCTTCACCACGGCGGTTACCAGCGCCGTAGCCAGTGCATCGATGGAGTCCACAATGTGGCGCTCATCGGTGCCGTCCTCGGCCAGGCCGAGAGCTTCGCGCAGGCCCGGCAGGGTCTGCTTGCCGCCCCACAGCTGGCGGGCGCGCAACATGGTGGTCACAGTGCCGATCAGAGATTCGTCTTCCGGTGCCTGGCTGAGCACGTGGAGGCCACCGCGGATGGCGACGTCCTTAATCTCGCAGAGCCAGCCGTCGACATGCATGAGCATGTCATCGAAGACCTCCTCGTCCGGGCGCTCGTCCCAGCCGAGGTCGCGGTCCATCTTCGCGGCGGTCAGCAGCGTCCAAATCTCCTGGCGGATGGCCGGCAGCTTGGCCGGATCCATGGCGGAGATGTTCTGGTGCTCGTCGAGAAGCTGTTCCAGACGGGTGATGTCACCGTAGGATTCGGCGCGGGCCATTGGCGGAATGAGGTGGTCGACAAGCGTGGCGTGAGCACGGCGCTTGGCCTGTGTGCCTTCGCCCGGGTCGTTGACCAGGAAGGGGTAGATCATTGGCAGCTCGCCGATGGCAGCATCCGGGCCGCAGGAAGCGGAAAGGCCGACGGTCTTGCCCGGCAGCCACTCCAGGTTGCCGTGCTTGCCCATGTGAACCACGGCATCGGCGCCGAAACCGCCCTCCGCCTGCGGCAGCGAAAGGAAGCGGTAGCAGGCCAGGTAATGGTGCGTCGGCGGCAGATCCGGGTCGTGGTAGATACCCACCGGGTTGTCACCGAAACCGCGCGGTGGCTGCACCATGACCACGACATTGCCGAAGGTCAGGCCCGCAATGTAGATGTTCTGGGTATCCGGGTGGACGTACAGGGTGCCCGGCGCGGCACCCCACTTGTCCTGCATGTCGGAGCGAAGTTCTTCCGGCAAGGTAGCGAAGAACTTCTCGTAGGTGGCGGCGGGCAGGCGGAGTTCGGCTGCCTCCATGACCTCTTCGGTCAGCCAGTCCGGGTCTTGGCCGCCGGCCTCGATGATGGCGTGCATGAACGCATCTGGTTCATCGGCACCATCCTCGGCGGTGGCATATCCGGGGATTTTGGTGGTGTCGCCGAGGTTGTATCCGGCGTCGGCAAGCGCGTGCAGCACCTTCAACGTGGATGCTGGTGTGTCCAAACCGACAGCGTTGCCGATGCGGGCGTGCTTGGTCGGGTACGCAGAGAGCATGACGGCGACGCGCTTGTCAGCGTTGTCGATGTGGCGGAGCGCGGCGTAACGGGTGGCGATGCCGGCGAGGCGGTCGCAGCGCTCGAGATCTGGGACGTAGGAAATGAGCTCGTCGGAGTCGATTTCCTTAAACGAGAACGCGACCGAGATGATGCGGCCGTCGAATTCGGGGACGGCGACCTGCGTTGCGACGTCCAGCGGTGACAGGCCCTCGTCGTTGTCCTCCCATGCCGTCTTGGACGAAGTCAGGGCCAAACCCTGGATGATAGGGATGTTCAGGTCTGCGAGTGCGGCGACATCCCAGCCGTCATCGTCCTGACCGGCCTGTGCGAGTGCCGGGCGGTTGCCGCCAGCGGCGAGCACCGTGGTGATGAGCGCGTCGCAGGAAGCTAGCTCTGCCAGCAGTTCATCGCTGGCGGTGCGCAGGGATGCGGCGAAGATGGGCTTGGCGACGTAGCCGCGAGCCTCGACAGCGTCAGCGAGAGCCTCAATGTAGTGCGTATTTCCCGCCAGGTGCTGGGCGCGGTAGTAAATAATGCCGACGGTGCCGCGGGAATCTTCCGTGGCCACCTTGGAGTCGCGCTCCAGGAAACCCCAGGCCGGCATGCGAGCTGGTTCTTCAAAGCCAAGACCGGTCAGAAGCAGTGTGTCCGACAGGAAATTGTGCAGCTGTGCGAGGTTTTTCGCGCCGCCTTCCGCCAGGTAGATGTGCGTTTGCGTGGCGACGTTTGCGGGAACTGTCGAGTACTCGGTGAGTTCGGCATCGGGCGCCTGCTCGCCCGAGACGAGGACGGTGGGAATACCGGAGTTCACAAAGTAGTCGATGCCGGATTCCCAGGCGCGGCGGCCACCGAGAAGTCGGATGATGACGACATCGGCGCCGTCGGCAAGCGTGGGCAAATCATCGTCGAGCAGACGCGCCGGGTTTGCCCAACGGTAGGACACCTCCGGGTTGGCCTGAGCGGCCGCGCGGGCGGACAGAAGGTCGGTATCCGAGGTCGACAGCAGCAGAATCACGGTGTAGTCATTCACTTCCTGGGGAGCAACGCGTCCCCGGTCGGCGGGAGTCTGCCTTCTAACCGATGACGAGGTCTGACTGTGACAGTGGCGCGACCGTGCGGATTTTCACCGAGCTTCTCGTCAGCGGCATGGCAGTGGATTTCTCCATCACTCTACTGCAGCGTCTATTGCTAGAGTTCCAGCGACTGCTCCGCCGGCTGATCTGGGAAGTGGGACCAGAGGAAGTCCGTGGCATTAGTCAGTTCCGCGAGCATCGGAACGATATGGTTAATGCCCGTCTTCGGTAGCACCGGTGAAGTCGTGTTTTCGACGTACTCCAGGTCGGTGAAGCCGAGATTCAGCCAGGCATCGCGCAGCTTGCGAACCTGGTTGATGGGGATGATGTCATCATGCTCACCCGAGAAGAGGTACACCGGCGCATTGGGGACGAAGTTGCCGACGCGCTGGCGTGCGAGTTCCTTCTGCACCGGCTCGTAGCGCTTAATCATCTCGCTGAGCGACTCACCGCTAGTCGTGTACTGGTCAGTGGTTTCAAACGAGTGATGGAAACCCAATCCACCCGCACAGTAGTTGCCCACATTGTCCAGCAGTTCTTTGCCTTCGGGGCTGATTTCTTCCTTGAGGACTCGGCGCAGCTCCGGATCCTTATCCAGGACAGAATTGATTGCCAGTGCAATCGCGGCGGTCAGCGTAGTGCCATCAATCTGGTCGAGGACGTTTGCTAGATCGGACGGCGGGCCGCCGGCGGCAGATGCGGCGACGTTGAGCTCCGGAGCGTAGACACTTGCACGCTCAGCGGCTGCAGCGGCTGCAGAGCCACCCTGGGAGTAGCCATAAATTCCCATGGGCGCCTTCTTGTCCACGCCGAGCTCGTGTGAGGCAGACACGGCATCAAACAGCGACTGTGCCGAGGCAATGTTGTCGACATAGTCCTGGTTACCCTGGTCATTGCGGTGGTGGTCAATCATCACCACAGTTGCGCCTCGCTTCAAGTTCGCGACCATCGGAATCGTCTCGTATGGAGCAATAATGTCCAACGGGCCGAACTCAATCTTCAAGCCGGTCTGCGAGGAGATCGATGGGTCGCACTTTTCCGCGCCACCCTGCGTGCCCGGCGCGATTGCCACGACCGGACGCGGGCCACTGCCCTTCCACTCCGTCTTCGGCGTCACCACAAGGGCCGTGTCTACGCTGGGATTGCCGAGGGAATCCGTGGAGTTGTAGTGAATACGCTTGGCATCCACATTCCACAGCTTGTCGTTCACCATCATCTCGGCATCCTCGCTGCTGACCAGCGTGCCGGCATTTGCTGTGCGCGACGGGGTCAGCGGCAGAGAATTCAGCGGAGAGGCTGCGGCCACACGTGCCTGTTCCGGGGTTAGCTGCCTGCCTGCACCCTCGCTGTCAGACTCCTCATCGTCTTTCTCGATGCCGAGTAGCCTCTCCATATTCAGGTTCGGTACATGGCCGAAACCAGGCAGTTCGCGGTTTGTGCTTGACGACGACACCTTATCCGCCGGCCCACTATCCGATAGGCCCGGGATGTTCAGTGGCTGTGCGTTTGCAGGTGCAGCCAGGCCGATGGTCATAAGACCCGCTAGCGCTACCCCGATTCCCGTTCGGATTGTGCGACGGTGTCGTCGTGAAGCAGAGCGCGTCTGTGACAGGGCACGGCAAGTGCCGACGGTGTCGTGAGCCTCGTGCGTGAGTGCTTCAGCGTCGTGATGTGGCATGAAATCTCCTGAATAACCCCAGATTGAAAACCCAATGAAGACTTCCCTTAACTCGCGGGAAGTTAGGTTATGAAAACAATAAGGTTTTAAAAAGGTAAATCGGTGGATTTTCAGTGAAGAATTTGTATATTTTTTGCGGAGGGGTATCAAAACTCCACTTCAGAATGGTTTCGTTGGGCTGAAAAGGGGGCGGATAATGTGCCCCTGTTTTCGGGGGCTCAGCTCTGTGCGTGTTTGCGTATTCTTGAGAGTATGACTGCATCTGATCAAGGAACCCGCACTCGTCAAGACGGTTGCCCCGGCAGCCGCAAGGTTCATATCGCAGCTGATGGCGCAATTGGTCGTCTGCGCTTCCCCGGAGGCTTTCTCCCCGCGCCGGGCTTCGCCGTACTCGCCGATTTGGCCGAGAATTTCGGCGACGGTGATATTCACTTCACTTCCCGCGGCAATGTTCAGATTCGTGGCATCACCAACACCGGCGCATTCGCCGATGCCGCAGAAGAAGAGAAGCTGGTTCCCTCCACCAGCCACGACCGCGTGCGCAACGTTCTTCAGTCGCCGCTGTCCGGTCGCGTCGGCGGTAAAGCTGATGTGCGCGACCTGGTTCAAGAGTTCGACAAGGCTCTCATCGCGGAGCCGTCACTGGCAACACTGCCTGGTCGCACGCTCATGGCTTTCGACGATGGCCGCGGTGATGTCCTCGGTGAGCGCCCCGACTTCGGCGTTGTCGCTCACGATGAGAGCACGTTCGAACTCATCATTGGTGGCGCGACCTCCGGGCTTATCATCTCGCGTGACGACGTCGTGGAGGCCCTCATCACCACAGCGAAGGTGTGGAATGACGGCCGTGGTTCGGCCTGGCGCATCGCCGAAGCCAATGCGGCCGAGCGCGTTGCTAATGGCGTAGTCGAGGAATTGGGAGCGCGAGTTCGTCGCCAGGAGCCGAACCCGGCTGAGAGCTTCGATGCCACCGCCGGGCTGTCCCGCCAGATCGGTTGGATTGACCAGCCGGATGGCCTGGTTAGCCTGGCCGCTGGCCTGCGGTTTGGCGTCCTCCCGGCGCGTCTGGCCCGTGCGATTTCGCATACGCAAGTTCCTGTGCACATCACACCGTGGTACTCGCTGATTCTGCACGATTTGGAAGAGGAAGTTGCGGAGCAGGTCGTCAAGGTATTGGCGCCCAATGGCCTGATCTTCGACCGAAAGTCCACCTGGTTGCGCGTCAGCGCCTGCACTGGTCGCCCCGGCTGCAAAAAGTCTCTGGCTGACACCCGCGGCGATGCCTCTCACGCAATTGCCGATGGCCGACTGCCCGAGGGGCGCGTGCACTTCTCCGGTTGTGAGCGCCGCTGCGGCAAGCCCAAGGGCGGTTACTTCGACTATCTCGCCACCGGGGACGGAGAATACGAAGTCACTGCTGTGGACTAGGCTTTAAGCCTATGAAGCGCTTTGAGTACAACACCGACGGTGCGGATATTTACCGCAACTCATTTGCCATCATTCGCGAAGAAAGCGACCTTTCCCGCTTTGACGCCGATGAGGAAACCGTCGCTGTCCGAATGATTCACGCAGCAGGTCAGACCGACCTGGCTAAGGACATCGTCTTTTCCCCGGGAGCCGTGCGCGCAGCTCGCCAGGCTCTCGAGGAAGGCGCTCCTATCTTCACCGATGTCAACATGATCGCCTCGGGGATTACCCGCAAGCGCCTACCTGCTGACAACGAGGTCATCTGCCTGCTGCGCGATGAGCGCGTCCCCGAACTGGCTCAAAAACTCGGCACCACGCGCACTGCTGCCGCCGTCGAGCTGTGGAAGCCACGCCTAGAGGGCGCGGTCGTCGCCATCGGCAACGCTCCCACAGCCCTCTTCCACCTGCTCAACCGCATCAATGAAGGCTCCTTCCCCATGCCCGCTGCCATTTTGGCCATGCCGGTCGGCTTCGTCGGTGCCGCGGAATCCAAGCAGGCCACTATCGACTCCGGTGCCGAAAACCCGGAGCTGAAGTACATCACCGTCACCGGCCGTCGCGGTGGCTCGGCTATCACCTGTGCTGCCCTCAATGCCATCGCCACCGCAAAGGAGATCATCTAAACCATGTCCGGCTCCTACAGCGCTCAGCCTGGTCATCTCTACGGCGTCGGACTCGGCCCCGGCGACGCAGGTCTCATTACACTCCGCGGTGCCGACATCATCCGAACAGCTGATGTCATCGCCTACCATGCCGGAACTCACGGCCGTTCCACGGCGCGTTCAATCGCCGCCGAACTGATTGACGCGCGTGACGACGCTGCCGTGGAAGAGCAATTGCAATACCCGGTGACCACCGGGCGCCCAGCCGACTACCGCGAGCAACTCGCCGGTTTCTATGCAGAAGCCACTGCTCGCCTCCACAAGCACTTGGCCGAGGGACGAAGTGTTGCAGTGCTTTCGCTCGGTGACCCGATGCTCTATAGCTCGTATCAGCATCTGCACCACGCTCTCAGCGAGGACTTCCCCACTGAGATTGTCCCTGGAGTGGCCAGCATTACTGCGGCGGCAGCAGAGATTGGTCAGCCGCTTGGCGAGGCTACCGAAATCGTCAGCGTTGTTCCCGCTACCGCCGATTCCGAGCGCATCGCTGCGGTTCTTGACGCCTCAGACTGTGTAGTCATTATGAAGCTTGGGAAGAACGTTGAGAAGGTTCGTACAGCGTTGCACTCCGCAGGCATGCTTGAGCGCGCTTACGTTGTCGAGCGAGCAACCATGAATGAGCACACCAGCTACCCGCTGGCCGATGCAGACCCGGAGAAAGTTCCGTACTTCGCAGTAGCCGTCGTGCCTTCCGCTGTCTACGGAACTGAACGGAGTGTTTCTGGGACAGTTGGGCAGTCAAAGCCAGAAGTCACGCCGGCAGCTACCGACGACTCCGTAACCGATGCAACGACCAATCAGGCTTCCTCCACTGTTGGTGAAGTCGTCGTTGTCGGCCTGGGCCCAGGTGCTGAACGCTGGACCACTCCAGAAGTCACTGAGGAGCTGGCCCGGGCCACGGATCTGGTTGGCTACTCCACCTACATCAACCGGGTCCCCGAGCGCGCCGGGCAGCGCCGCCATCTCTCCGACAACCGTGTAGAGGCAGAGCGAGCCACGATGGCACTGGATATCGCCAAGCGCGGTGGCCGGGTCGCGGTGGTCAGCTCCGGGGACCCGGGGGTTTTCGCTATGGCGGCGGCAGTGCTGGAAGTCGCTGACGACGATATGTGGCGAGACATTCCCGTACGAGTCGTGCCGGGCATGACTGCAGCTCAGGCTGTCGCAAGTCGAGTGGGTGCTCCCCTTGGCCATGACTTCGCGATGCTCAGTCTCTCCGACAGGTTGAAGCCCTGGGAGGTCGTCGTTAAGCGAGTGCGTGCCGTAGCCGGAGCAGACATGGCGTTTGCTGTCTACAACCCGGCGTCCAAATCGCGGAGATGGCAGATTCGAGAGCTACGCGCATTGGCCATGGAGTACCGCGAACCAACAACGCCTGTGATTGTGGCGCGAGCAGTCGGCTCGGAGCAGGAAAACGTTACCGTGACCACGTTGGCGGAGTTCGATCCGGATGTCGTCGATATGCGAACCATGGTGATTATCGGTTCGTCGTCGACGAAGGCGTACCGTGCCGGCAAGACCACTCGGGTCTACACTGCACGTCACTACGGTGAGGGCGGCACCAGCGGAACTGGCGAGTTGCTGCCCTAGCCGCTACGCCCGGCGGATGACGGCGTTGTACGCCTCATCCACCGTTGTGGCGACGATGGCGATATCCGCGCCGGGCAGCTGCGGGCGCTGCACGATAACGACCGGTTTCTTCAGATCGCGGGCTGCCTCAATTTTGGCGTAAGTAGCAGCACCACCGGAGTTCTTGGTCACTACGCAATCCACGGCGTAATCCCGCATAAGTTTGCGCTCCGCGGCGACATCATAGGGGCCACGGCTGAGAATAATCTTCCGATTCTTCGGCAGGGGTGGCGCGGGCTGCTCTACGCAGCGAATGAGGTAACGGCCGTTGGAGTCATCGGCAAATGGAGCAAGCTGCTGACGGCCAATGGTGAGAAACGGGCTGTAGAAGCGGTCGGCAACAACGTCCGCGGCCTCCTGCATGGAGGACACCTCGATCCAGTTGTCGCCGGGCTGCTTCTCCCACGCAGGGCGATGCAGCGCAACGAGCGGAATACCGGTGGCTCGGGCAGCTTCAGCAGCAGATTCGCTGATCTGCTCTGCATACGGATGCGTGGCATCGATGATGACTTCAGTGGCATCGGAGATTAGCCACCGAGTCAGTCCTGCGGGACCGCCAAAACCGCCGATACGGACATTGCCGACGGGCAGCTTGGGGTTTGAAACGCGACCGGCCAGTGAAGAGGTGACAAACCAGCCCTCGCCCACTAGGCGCTTGGCCAGGGCGCGGGCTTCAGCAGTTCCACCCAGAATTAGTGCACGCATGGGATGGTCCGTCCGTGTTCATCGCGTGGGCGATCATCGCTGTAGAGGAAGCTATCCGGGAACGCCGCGGCCGTGAGTACCTTGCCGACAATGATGACAGCCGTACGAGTCACACCTGCATCCTTGACCTGCTGCGCAATATCAGACAGCGTGCCGCGGAGAATAACCTGTTCCGGGCGGGATGCGAAAGCCACGACTGCCACCGGACCTTGCTCACCATAATGCTGGGTGAGCTCCTCAACCACACGGTCAATATCGTGGGCGGCCAAGTGAATGCACAGAGTCGCGCCCGTGCGACCGAAGTTCTCCAAGGTTTCGCCCTCCGGCATCTTGGAAGCGCGCCCGGAGATACGAGTCAGCACCACCGACTGGCCAACAGTTGGCACCGTGAGCTCGTGGCCGAGAGCGGCCGCCGCCGCGGAAAATGCCGGCACACCCGGAACGATTTCATAGTCAATGCTGAGCTCGCTGAGACGACGAACCTGCTCTGCCAGTGCCGACCACACCGACGGGTCACCGGACTGTAGGCGTGCGACATCCTTGCCCGCCGCATGAGCCGCCTGAATGGTCTCGATGATGGTATCCAGCGGCATACGCGCGGTATTGATAATCTCTGCGCCTTCGGGACAGTTTTCCAGCACCTCAGGCGGGACAATCGATCCCGCGTAAAGGCACACTGGGCAGGAGCGAATAAGCCGGTCCGCGCGCAGCGTCAGCAAATCTGCTGCCCCCGGGCCTGCACCGATGAAATACACAGTCATTGTGAGTTACAGAGTCCTCAATATTTTCTAGACAGAGAAATTACGTCTATGGTAGCGCAGGCGCTACTGGCTTCTCCGCCACCCACTGCACTACCGGCAACGCAGGGCGCCACGCAGTGAAACTGCCGACTGCACCTGCGCGCTCCACGGAAAGCCGGGTGACATCCCCGCCATAGTCGCGACGCGCCTGCCACAGCAAAGCCTCCGACTCCAGCGTCACGGTGTTCGCGACGATGGTGCCACCCGGGGCAAGGAGTTGCCAACAGGTTTCAATCATTCCGTCAGCAGTGAGACCTCCGCCGATGAAAATGGCATCGGGCCGAAGATTCGAGCCTGCCAACACCGCTGGTGCCGCTCCGTGGTGGACGGTCACATTGCCCGATAGCGCCGCCACATTCTTAGCAATTCGCTCTGCACGAACAGCATCGCGCTCAAAAATTTCCGCACGTCCGCCGTGACGAGCCCACTCAATGCCAATCGATCCTGTACCACCGCCGACATCCCACAGCAGAGCTCCCGGCCGCGGATCCAACGCAGCGACGGTCATTTGGCGAATCGGCGCCTTCGTCAGCTGGCCGTCCGAGTCAAAGTCACCGTCGCGCAGCCAGCCGCGCACGCCTCCCGACGGCTCCACCGCCAGCACCGTGAGGTTGCCAGCTGGAACCGGTGGGTTCGCCACCGTGCCTTCGGCAACGGACTCCAGCAGCCCCGTAGCTTCCGTGCCGCCGAGATTAGTCAGCGCGGTGAGTTTGGTGTCTGGGCGGCCGGCCAAGACCGTAGCGACCTCCTTCACTGAGTCCGCGTTTCGGCACAGCACCAGGAATGGCCGTAGTGCATCCGCTACCGGTACGACACGCGCGGCTCCAGGTAGCCCCGGCTCCCCTGTCACCAGCGAAATCACCGGAGTGTCATGCAAGGGCCAGCCGAGGTAGGCGCAGGCCAATGAGGCTGACGATGGCGCTGGAATAACCTCTACGGCGCCACGGCCGAGCTCCCGAACCAGGGACGCCCCTACACCGTGGAACATGGGATCCCCACTGGCGAGGATGACATCGCGTGCGGGGTCAATATCTGCCAGGGTGGCCTGCCAGTCCTTCCAGAAGCCACCTGGCCAAGGAGAGAGTTCGGCGTCCAGGTTGACGTCGGCAAGCAAATGGAGCTGACGGGGAGAGCCAATGATGCGGCGAGCCGACGACAACGCATCGACAGCGCGCGCGGATAGACCAACGTACCCGTCGCAGCCGATGCCGACGACGCGAAGCTTCTGGCTCATCGGGGCATCTTCCGCCAAATCCAGCGCGGAGTCAGATGTGTGGCGCGGGCGAGCAATGCCAATTTGCGCGGCACCCAGACATGGGGCTTCCGGCCGTCGAAAGCGGTGACGGCGGCCTCCGCGACCTCGGCGGGGCGCGATGACATCGGTGCCGGCTTCATGCCTTCGGTCATGCGGCCGATGACGAAGCCCGGGCGGACAATCGTCAGCTGAATATGGCTGCCGTGCAGGCGGTCCTGCATGCCCTGGAGGAAACCGTCGAGACCGGCCTTCGCCGAACCGTAGACGTAGTTGGCGCGGCGCACTCGGGCACCTGCGATAGAGGAAAAGGCCATGATGCGGCCCGCGACCTTATCGCGCACAGGCAGCGTGCCGGCGGCGATGTCGGACTCCATGCGCGCGACAATCTCCGTGAGAATCGACGCCTGTGCCGTGAAGTCGGTATGAATGACTGCCGCAGCAGCCTCGCCGGACTCCTCACACTTCCGCTGATCACCGAGGATGCCGAACGCGACAATCACCGTGTCGATGGGACCGTGCTGCCAGGCATGCTCAACGAACTGGCGGTGTGCGGCGATGTCATCGGCATCAAAGTGGATGCGGTGCACCGCGACGGCACCGGAGTCGATGAGCCGACCGGCAACGCCGTCGAGCGCCTCAGTGCGGCGCGCAGCGAGCGTGAAGGTGTTGTGGT
The DNA here is from genome assembly GCF_024580435.1 of Corynebacterium sp. 5QC2CO. NCBI lineage: Bacteria > Bacillati > Actinomycetota > Actinomycetes > Mycobacteriales > Corynebacteriaceae > Corynebacterium > Corynebacterium sp. 5QC2CO. The sequence continues at coordinate 90,049 of NZ_JANIKI010000002.1, forward strand.
TGGCCAGTCGCGCGGCAACTTCCCCGCCGATCTCGCTGGTGGCACCAAGAACGAGTACGTGTCCCATGCGCTAGAAAATACCTTTCCTCTAAACCTCGATTAGACGGTAATTAAATCGTGGGGGCCTTTATTGACTGATTCTCCGCCGTCTTCGGTGACAATGATGATGTCTTCCAGGCGCATACCGAACTCACCCGGCAGGTATACGCCCGGCTCCACCGAAAACGCCATGCCAGGCTCGAGCTTGAGCTCATTGCCAGCCATAATAAACGGCTCTTCATGCGTGGACAGGCCAATGCCATGACCAGTGCGGTGGATGAAGTACTCGCCGTATCCCGCAGCGGTGAGGCTATTACGCGCAATCGCATCGATCTCTGCAGCCGTCACACCGGGGCGCACCGCCGCCACGGCAGCTTCCTGCGCCTTGCGCAGAGCCGCCCACGCTGCAGCTTCCTTCTCCCCCGGCTTGCCGACGACATAGGTGCGCGTGCAATCGGAGTGGTAGCCAAGCGGCAAGGTGCCTCCGATATCGACGACCACCACGTCGCCTTCCTCGATGACGCGGTCGGAGAAATCGTGGTGCGGATTCGCGCCATTCTCAGCGGAGCCGACAATGACGAAGTCAATGGCGACGTGCCCCTCCTCCAGGATGGCAGCCGAGATCTCATCGGCGACCTCGCGCTCAGTGCGACCTGCGCGCAGCATGTCCGGCACACGAGCGTGGACGCGGTCAATAGCGGCGCCGGCCTCCCGCAGCTGATCAATCTCAGCGGCGTCCTTGCGCATAAACAGTTCCTTCAGAAGGTCTCCGGCCAACACAGTCTTGGCTCCGGTGAGATCCTGAATGGGAATCAAGTGGTCAGCGGTCAAAGAGGCTCCCACTGCGAGGGTGCCCACGTGGCCCACCAAGTCGGCGACTATGCGGTGCGGATTCTGGCCGTCTTCCCACAACACCACATCGGCGTTGAGGTCACCGATTGCGCACAGCGGCAGATCCCCGCGCTCCACGGCGGGCAGTACCAGTGTGGTAGTGCCGGATGCGGTGACTACCAGCGCGGTGAGGCGTTCATGCGAAGTGACCGCAGATCCAATGAGATACTGCAGGTCAGCGCCGGTTCCAAAGACTGCAGCGTCCGCATCGCGGGTGCGGAGCAACTCCGCGGTGCGATCCAGACGCTGCTGATAGATGTCAAAGCTAAAGATACCGTTGCTCATAGTTGCCAACTGTACCCGTCGGCCTGTGCCCGTCGCCGGTTGAGTGGCCCCGGGGCGGCGAGGCTTCGGCGGACCAACTTAACCGGCAACTAATTATTCAGCGCCACTACTCCCCTGCGAATTGCCTGAATAGCCTCGGCGGACTTGTCGCGAATGTCCGTGGAGTAGCCGGTCTTCTTAATCTGCTGCAACAGATCAATGACCTGACGGCACCAGCGGACAAAGTCGCCCGGGGTCAGCTCCGCGCCGCTTTCGGCCGCTGCCTGTAGGCAGTACCCCAGCGGTGCGCCCGCAGTCCACTGATGAATCGCCGTAGCAAAAGCCATATCCGGCAAGTCCGTTACCGGCAGCCGGTAGCGGCGCTCATCCTCCGACAGCTCCTCCCAGATGCGGTAGGTGTTCCCCAGCGCCTTGGCCAGCGGCTCGGTCGGCACCTCGTCACTGCCCTGGCTGGCCTTGCGGTTTTCAAAGACCAAGCTCGACACCGCACCGGCCAGTTCCGCGGGGTCTAGGTCATCCCAAATACCGCGGCGCAGACACGTGGCCACCAGCAGATCCGAGCCGTTGTGAATCTGCGCCAGCCGCAGACCTTCCTCGGTAATCGTGGGCTCCGCGCCCTCCGGCCATTCCACGTAGTCCATCTGTGTTAGCAACTGCAGCATGCGGTCGAATGTGCGCGCCAACGTATCCGAGGCGGAATCGACGCGCTTTTGCAGATTGGTCACATGCGCCTCGGCCTGCCGCAGCGTATCGGCGTGACGAGCCATCGTCTCCACCGCAGGATCGCCATGCAGCGGATGCTCGCGCAGCTCCTGGCGCAACTTCCTCACCGCCGGCGAGTTGCCGCCGCTGCGACGCTTCAGCCTCTTTGGTCCCTTCAGCCCCTTGCGGCCGATCTCTGCACGCACAATACCGAGCGCACGTCGCGGATGCCGATCCGCATCCCGCGGCAGCTTAATCGCGCCGACCGTCTGAGGTGCCGCTGGGAAGATATGCGGCTCCACACGCCCCACGAACCCGCCGACACTGATGACACCGGGACGTGGATTCGACTTCGAATGGTCCTCTCGGTACACAACCGCCAACTGCACCTTCTTACCCTTCGGCAGCGGAATAACCTCGCCCCTGCGGAGTCTGCGCAGCGCGGTCACTGTTTCTGTGTGGCGGTCTTCAATATTGCGACGCTTGGCGTTCTTCTCCTCCTGGGTCAGCTTCGCGCGCAGATCCAGGTATTCGAGCATCTGGGTCAGGCGCTCGTCGTCACGCGAACTGCCCTCCCCGCTTGACGACGACGCTTCAGCCTCCGCCCCTTCAGCGTGCGCGTCGGCTCCCCTGCCGAGCAATTCCGCACGCAGGGCCGCGGCTTCCTGCTTGGCCTTGGACAGTTCGGCGGCGACTCCGACAATGTCGCCATCCGCCTGGAACTGGGCGAATGAGCGCTCCATGACGCGCTTCGAGCCTTCGTAACCGAGTGTCTGCAGGAGGTTGACGCTCATGTTGTAGCTCGGCGCGAAGGTGGAAATCAGCGGATACGTGCGTGTGGATGCCAGTCCTGCGACAGCCTTTGGATCCATTGCCGGAGCCCACTGCACCACGGCATTGCCGACAGTGTCGATACCGCGACGGCCAGCGCGACCAGTCATCTGCGTGTACTGACCCGGAGTGAGGTCCACGTGTGCTTCGCCGTTGAACTTGACCAGCTTCTCCAACACAACCGTGCGGGCAGGCATGTTGATGCCCAGTGCGAGCGTCTCGGTGGCGAAGACAACCTTGACCAGGCCTTCGTTAAAGAGCTCTTCCACAATGTGCCGGAACGCAGGCAGCATGCCCGCATGGTGCGCCGCAAAACCACGGATGAGAATGCGGCGCCAGCGCAGGAAACCGAGAACCTGCAGGTCTTCCTTTGGAATGTGAGCCACACCGTCATCGATAATCTTGGCGATGCGCTCCTGCTCATCCCGGTCAGTGAGTTCTGCGCGCGTAGCGCCGACCTGCGCCAGCGCTCCTTCGCAGCCCGCGCGGGAGAAGATGAAAACGATCGCGGGCAGCATGTTCATGGAGCCGAGCATACGGATAACATCGCCGCGCTTCGGCGGGCGGAACTTGCGCTGCCCCTTATCGCCCCAGCTGTACGAGCGCCCACCGCCCTTGTGCTTTTTGTACTGGTAGCGCTCCCTGGCTCCAGCGTCCCCGTAGCCGAACTCGGCGCGACGGCACGCCTCCAACAGGTCCTGATTGACCTTGTCCGACTTCGCTTCGAAAAGCGGATAGAGCCGGTTTCCCACCAGCATGTGCTGATGTAGCGGAACCGGGCGCAAATCCGTAACAATGACGTCCGTGTGCCCGCGCACCGTGGAGAGCCAGCGACCGAACTCCTCGGAGTTGGACACCGTCGCGGACAAACCGATGACGGCCACGGACTGGTCGAGGTTCAAAATAACCTCTTCCCACACAGCGCCGCGCTCTCGGTCAGCGAGGTAGTGAATCTCATCCATCACCACATGCGTGAGCTTCTTCAGCGTCGGCGAATTCGCGTAAATCATATTGCGCAGCACCTCGGTGGTCATCACCACGATGTCCGCATCGCCGTTGATTGAAGTGTCGCCCGTGAGCAGGCCCACGCGTTCCTCGCCGTAGTCCTCGACTAGGTCGTGGTACTTCTGGTTGCTCAACGCCTTAATGGGTGTGGTGTAAAAGCACTTTCCATCACGCTCAAGAGCTGCATAAATAGCGAATTCGCCAACAATAGTCTTGCCCGCACCGGTGGGTGCACAGACGACAACGCCCCGCCCTGCCTCAATTGATTGGCAGGCGCGGAGCTGAAAGTCATCAAGATCGAAATCCTGTTGGCTGACGAAATCGCCGAGAAGAGTCATGCCTCTAGAGTGTCATAAACCGCGCTAGAGAACATCATCAAAGTCGCTCGTCGGACGATTTCGCAAGTCCTGCGTCGGCGTTGGAGTCTCCGGAATCACGCCTTGTGGCCGCGGTGGACGCGAATTGCGAGTCGGGCGCATCTGGGATGTCCGCGTCGGCGTCGGCGCGTTCACTGGCGTCGGGCCAGAGACCGGCGAGGTCGTCGGGGCCGCTGATGCCGTCGGCATGCCGCCCGGCTGAATCGACGTCGGCGCACTTACTGAAGTCGGGGTGTCAATGCCGCCCACATCACCGATACCGCCGGCGGAGCCAATCGGGCCAGAAGCCGTAATCGGTCCGGAGCCTTGCTCGTCATCGATGTCCAACCATTCCGGTCGCTCATTTGCTTTACGACGGTCATTGAGACGACAAATCTGGATTGCGATTTCCACCAGCAATGTCAGTGCCGTCGCCATTGCGACCATAGATATTGGTTCCTGGCCCGGAGTCATGAAGGCTGCAAAGATGAACAGCGACATGATGATGATGCTGCGTTTGTCCTTGATGCTCTCGTAGGTAACGACACCGGCCATGTTCAACATGACCAGGAAAAGCGGAACCTCAAAGCTCACGCCAAAGCAGACGATGAGCGCCAAGAGGAAACCGAAGTATTGCGAACCGGTGAGTGCAGAAATTTGCGTTTCTTCACCAATCTGGAGCAAGAACTCCAGGCCGATGGCGACAACGAAGTACGCCAGGACGGAGCCCATGACAAACAGCAGTGCTGCTGCAGTAACTACTCGGCGCGTGGTGCGGCGTTCTCTGCGCACCAAGCCGGGAGTGATGTAGGCCCAAATCTGGTAGAGCCACCATGGCGACGACATCACCAGGCCAGCTAGAGCGCCGACCTTTAGTCGCAGCATGAACATTTCAAACGGGCTGGTCGCCAGCAGACGACACTCCGCACCTTCGCCGCCGCCGAGTCGCATCTCGGGTGGAAGCTGACAGTACGGATCCTTGAGCAACTCACCCAAGGACTTAAAGTGCAGAGGACCGACTTCGGTCGAGGTAAACGGTATGCGGAACTGGCCAATGGTAAAGGCGGTCTGATACCAGATAAAGCCCACAACAGTGCCAACGGCAATACCAGCGAGGGCGAGAACAAGGCGGCGTCGGAGCTCTTGAATGTGCTCGACAATAGTCATCACGCCCTCGGGATTGCGCTTACGCTGGCGCTTCCGAGGACGTGATGTGGATGTAGCTGAAGTCACGCTTCAACCGGCCTTCTACTACTGTTGCGGCTGGCCAGGGTTGTTCTGGCCAGGCTGGGGCTGGTAAGGCTGCTGGTACTGCTGCTGCGGCTGAGCCTGCGGAGCCGGCTGCTGGTACTGCTGCTGCGGCTGGTACGGCTGCTGCGGCTGGGCCTGCGGAGCCTGCTGAATTGCAGCCTGCTCCTGCTGCTCGTCATCGTTGCGCATTTCCTTGACTTCGGACTTGAAAATACGCATGGAGCGGCCGAGCGAACGTGCGGCATCCGGCAACTTCTTTGCACCAAAGAGCAAGACAAGAACGACCAGGATAATGATGATTTCCCAGGGACCTAGGTTCGGCATCCGCTTAGAGACCTTTCAAATGAATACAAATACAAGTGGCAAGTTGCCACATCGTGCGCGATTAAAGCTTTGACTTAAGCCTTGTCGTTTCGACCATACTCTGCCAAAGCTTCGCAGGCTCGCGCAACAACGGCGTTTTTCAATTTTAAGGGCTCAGTGACTTGTACGCTCGGTGAACGGCGGAGCACAAAGGAGACTGTTGCGGCCAAGTCGGACATCGGCACGTCAGCAGTAAACTCCGACTGCCCTAAGCCTTGGTCAGAGACCAGTTCGGTATCCTCTTCTTCCCCCTCATCTTCGGTGAAAAAGACCGGTTCATAGTCTGCGATCCAGGTGGCATCGGCGTCGATAAGCACACTCGCCCATTCGGACGTTCCTGTTTCCGCACCAAAGGCGTGGGGATCACGGATATCGACAGGCTCTGGGCGGTGGAAACCGGCGGGAGTGTCGAGGACCTCGGCGGCCTCCAGGCGGTCGACGCGAAAGCTCTTCTGACGGTTGTCTTCCTGCGCTCGGTCGACAGCGCGGAGATACGTCGTGGACTCAACTGTATAAACGTTGACACAGTCAAGCTCACGGACTGTAACCTGCCCTGAGGCATTTCGGTAGCGCACCTTTAACACCTTGCGCTGATGCAGCGCGGCATAAATCTGCTCTGAAAAGGAAAAGGCCTTGCCATCCTCCGCGGCGGTCGAGTCAATGATGGGAACGTTCGTCCCCAGAGCGCTGCGCAGTTTCGTTGCGGCCGTCTGCGCGGCCTCGGAGGAAGCGGTGGCTGCGGAGTCCTCGATGGTTTCCAGGATGAGCAGCAAGGTCGCGGTCTCTTCGGCTGTGAGCGCACGTGGCTGGCTGAGCACCGTTGCCTGAGGGCGAATGCGGACGTCAAAGCTGTTTCGGTAATCAACTTCAAACGCCCGCACTCCGAGGAGTCCCGGCTGGTCGATATCGGCAATCTGCTCGACGATTGCCCGAATTCGGGCGAAAGGGATAGCCAGCTCGGTAGCGGCCTCTGTCATTGAACGGTGCTGCGAAAAATACGGTACGACCGCCAATAACTCGTCTACGCTGACGTTCGCGTCTAGTTCCCGGGCTGCATGCACGGTCATTAGTTGCCCTCCAAAGCGTTCTTCGTACCATTGATTCCGCCATGGCGGGCGAGTACCTGCTGCAACCGAGCAATAATTTCCGACCGTGCCTCTTCAGGCGATTCCACAATCAAATCCGGTGCGTAACTCAAACCTGTGGACACAATCTCACTGACAGGTGCCGCTGGCAGCTCATAGCGCCCAACCCCCAGCGGGGTCGCTTTCATCACCACATCTGCGCAGGTATTCGGCGCAATACGAACAACCGCCTGATACGTCTTCCCACCGCGGTACAACATGTCTTCCGCGATTTGTTGCAAGTCACCATCGGGCATTGGCTGTGTCGCTGACGTCCCCGGATCCGAAACATCGCGGATACGGCTGAGCCGGAACATACGCGCCGCCTCACGCTGCGGATCAAAGCCCAACACATAAAAGCGCCCGCGCAGGTTGATCAGACCCCACGGCTCCAGCATGCGCAGTTCATCATCCACGCCGTACTGTCGGGAGTACCACATCTCCACTGTTCGCCGCGGCGAAGTCATCGCGGTCAGCAGCGTGCTGAAATCCGCCCGACTCATATCCACCGCATCGGCCACCACCACCGACTCATCCGGCTTTGCAATGGCGCTGCGCTGCGCAAACGATGCGAGCTTCCGCCACGCCGCCACAGCCGTCGAGCTCAGCTCCTCCGAACCAAACGCCGCATTCGCCGCCTGGAAAACCACGGAAGCCTCCGCTTCAGTGAACTCGGGGTCGTGCTGGGGCCACCGCAGTCTGTTCAGGCGTAGGCGCTTGACCTTATCGCCCGCGCTTGACGACGAAACCTCCACCGGGACCCCGGCTGCCAGGAGCGCCGCGGTGTCCGCACGTAAATAACGAGCCCGGGAATCCTCGGAAACACGGGAGTAACCCTCGACATGTTTGGAGATCCACGACTCGCTGACCCACCCGGTGTCGTCGGCAAGCGCCAACAGCAGTTGAACCTGACGTTGGTTCTCACTGATTGCAGCGGATCCGGGGCTTTCCGATACCGGTGGGACAGACACGTCTGTGGGGCTCCTTTTCCTGGGGGCAGTTTCCGGGGACGGAACTAGTTTTCCGGATCCGTATCCGAGGTCTTCTTCGCGGCCGTCAGAATCTCGATCATCTCATTGACTTCATCGTTTTCCGTGGCAAAGGGGTCGCCGAGCATGGTGGAGATGGGATCGTCGCCGGAGATCTTCAGGTGTGTCCAGTCCACTACGGTCTTCAAGCTGGAGTCTTCAGCGGCAACGAGGAAATCGCCGCGCAGCTTCGCACGAGTAGTTGGCGGTGCGATGCGGACTGCCTCAGCGACCTGCTCATCGGTAATCCACCGGGAGGCAATACCACGGGCTTCCAGCGCGCGGAAGATGCCTCGGCCGGGGCGGATATCGTGGTAGGCCAAGTCGATTTGATGAAGCTTGGGGTCCTCCAGTGTTAGACCACGGTCCAGGTAGCGCTTCATGAGCGAGTACTTAATGGCCCAGTCAATGTCGTGCTCAATGAGAGACCAGTCACCGGTTTCCACGGCATCCAGCGCGCGACCCCACAGCTCGACGATGCGGCCCATTTCCTCGTTGGACGTGCCGGCACCGGCAATGCCCTTGTCCTCATTGACCATGTTTTCTTCGCGGACCTTCAGCCACTCCGTCGCAGCGTCCAGGAACTCGCGCTGAATCTGCAGCGCGGTGGCAGTTTCACCACTGCGCAGTGGAATCTCGGCTTTGCCCGTCATATCTCGGCTCACCGCACGGATGGACTTGATCTCGTTGGCGACCTCGAAGTCCGGCAACTTCACGCCGGCCTCAATCATCTCCAGGACCAGCTGAGTGGAGCCAATCTTGAGCGCAGTCGTCGTCTCACTCATGTTGGAGTCGCCCACGATGACGTGCAAGCGACGGAAACGGTTGGAGTCCGCGTGTGGCTCATCGCGAGTGTTAATAATCGGCCGGGAGCGCGTCGTTGCACTGGAGACACCCTCCCACACATGATCCGCGCGCTGCGAGAAGCAGTACTGAATCGGATCGTTGTGATACGGCGAGGTTGGGTACGGCAGGAAAATCTTCCCCGCCCCACAAATGAGCTGTCGCGTAACCAAGAAAGGTAGCAGCAGCTTGGACAGGGACTTCAGTCCCAGTTCACGTCCAACCAGGTAGTTTTCGTGACAACCGTAGGAGTTACCGACGGTATCAACGTTATTTTTCAGCAGGTAGACCTTGCCACCGATGCCCTCGTCGGCAAGCTCTGCTTCAGCCTTTTCAGCGAGTTCATTCAAGATGACCTCGCCCGAGCGGTCGTACGCGACCAGCTGCGAGACCGAATCGCACTCAGCGGTGGCGTACTCCGGGTGGCTTCCGACATCGAGGTACATACGACCAGCATTAGGGGTGAAAATGTTGGTTGCCCCGTACTTGGCGATCACCGGGCGGAACATGTAGCGGGCAATCTCATCCGGCCCCAGGCGGCGCGAGCCATCCAGCGTCAGAGTGATGCCGAACTCGGTCTCAATGCCGGTGATGCGTCGGGTCAACGCCTGTGCCGGTACCGGTGTCGGCGTTGCTTCCGGTTCCTGCTGCCCTACCTGCTGGTCAGTCACTTTTTACTGGCCACCCTTCTGGACATACGAACGCACGAACTCCTCGGCGTTGTTCTCCAGCAGACCATCAATTTCGTCCAGCAGGTCGTCAGCAGCTGCAACGTGCTCCTGAGCCTGACCGCCGCCAGAGACCTCGCCGAACTCTTCCTCGTCGCCTCCGCCGGAACCGCCGCCGAAAACCTGAGTGTTACCAGCCATGATTTTTCTCCTTCAAGAAAAACTTTTGAGTATTACTGCCTATTGCTGCACTATGCGTGCCTATTGTTCGCGGATAGCCCCGAGCGTACGCAGATGCTCGACCACCTCGGCCACTGTTTCCGCAGACTCCAACACGTCACCGCATTCTGCGGCAGTGAAACCGTCAACTTCATCCAGCGTAATGTAGGCCAGCGTGATTCCAGGCGATTCCACGTCACGAGTGCTCCGATACACCCCCGCGGTGTCCACCACTAAGCTGGTCCAACTGCCCGCGACGACGTCCTTGCCGAAGCGGCGCAGAATGCCACCGCGCACATACGCACGCGTGGATTCCGGTGCGTATTCAACCGCGTGGTCGACTTCTTCCTCGGTCACGAGCGTGCGCATCGAACCGCGGCGCACCAGCGCGTGGTACAGCCCACGGGCCGGATCAATATCCGAGTACTGAATATCAATCAACGCCAACTTCGGGTGGTCCCAGCCCGCGCCCAGGCGGGTACGCAAGCCCTCCATGAGGTTGTATTTCGCCACCCAATCCAGCAGGTGGGCTGCCTTGCGGGGGTCGTCGGAAAGCACGTCGAGCACTTCACGCCAGAGCTTGACGACGTCGCCCTGCTGGTCGTAGCTCTCCACGCGACGCAGGTACTCGTACTGCATTTCAACCGCGGACATCCAAGTGACATGGTCCGCCAGTTGCAGCTTCTCGGTGCAAGTCAGGTCTCGGGAGACCATATGGACCGCCTCGACGGGGTTGCGGAGCTGCAGGTCGTCGAAACGCACGCCGTCCTCGATGGCGTCAATGACCAAACCTGTGGTGCCCAGCTTGAGGAAGGTGGCGACCTCACTCATGTTGGCATCACCGATGATGACGTGCAGGCGGCGGAAACGATCGGAATCGGCGTGTGGTTCATCGCGGGTGTTGATGATGCCGCGGTTCAAAGTAGTCTCCAGCGAGACCTCAGTCTCGATGTAGTCCGCGCGCTGCGAAATCTGGAAACCCGACTCCTGCCCCGTCTGCCCCAGACCTACGCGACCAGCGCCCGTGAACACCTGGCGGGTGACGAAAAACGGCGTCAGACCGGCGACGATGTCATCGAACTCTGTTTCTCGGGAGAAAAGGTAGTTCTCGTGGGCGCCATACGAGGCGCCCTTGCCATCGACGTTGTTGCGGTAGAGCTTCAGCATCGGACCTGGATTGCCCTCGGCATCGGTGGCTTCGGCGGCAAGCTGAGCTGCGCGCAGCATAATCTTGTCCCCTGCACGGTCGGCGATAACCGCTTCGCGGGCAGTTGCCGTTTCCGGTGAGGAGTACTCGGGGTGCGCGTGATCGACGTAGAAGCGAGCACCATTTTGCACCAGCAGGTTTGCAGCGCCGACGGCGTTGGGGTCAACAATCGGCGGCTGGTGGTAGCGGCGCAGGTCAAACCCGCGGCTGTCACGCAGTGGCGACTCCGGTGCGTAATCCCAGCGGATGCGTCCCGACAGGCCCTCCTCCTGCTCGTGCGCGAAAGCCAGCACGGCCTGCGTGGAGGTGAGAATTGGGCTGACATCCGGGTTGTCCGGGCTGGAAATGCCGTACTCAATTTCGGTGCCGAAGAAGCGGTTCGGCTGTGCAGAACCGGCGGCGGAATTAGCCATGACGAATCACCTCGACAGAGGCAACGCGCGCCGCTGGACGACCGGAGATGCGAGCCCACTCATCCGGGTTCGAGGTGTTCGGCAGATCCTCGTTCTGCGCGAACTCCTCCGCCACTGCAGACAGCAGGTGATCCAAGCTAATACCAGCCTCGCCGCCGGCGATAACCGACTTGATGGCGGACTTCTTCGCGCGGTCGACGATGTTGGAGATCATCGCGCCGGAGTTGAAATCGCGGTAGTACATAACCTCGCTGGTGCCATCTGCATAGCGGATCCGCACGTACTCGTTTTCTTCCGTCTTGGCGTACATCCGCTCTACCACCTGGTCAATGAGGTGTGCGACATTCTGCTCCACCCCACCGCGCGCTTCCACCTCGGCTGCGTTATACGGCAGCTCAGGGGTCAAGTACTTGCGGAAGATATCCTTCGCCGCAGCCTCATTCGGGCGCTCAATGCGGATTTTCACATCCAGGCGTCCTGGGCGCAGAATTGCCGGGTCAATCATCTCCTCGCGGTTGGTGGCACCAATCACGATGACGTTTTCCAGCCCTTCCACACCGTCAAGTTCGCTGAGCAGCTGCGGGACCACTGTGTTTTCCATATCCGAGGAGATACCCGAACCACGAGTGCGGAAAATCGAGTCCATCTCATCGAAGAAGACAATAACCGGCTTGCCATCCTCGGCAATGTCGCGAGCGCGGTCAAAAATCAGGCGAATCTGACGCTCCGTCTCACCCACGAACTTGTTCAGCAGCTCCGGGCCCTTGACATTCAAGAAGTACGATTGCGCCCGCTGCGCCTCCGCCTCGGTCTTACCCCGGGATAGCGCAATCTTGTGCGCCAACGAATTAGCCACAGCCTTGGCGATCAGCGTCTTACCATTGCCGGGAGGCCCGTAGAGCAGCACACCCTTCGGTGGACGCAGGTTGTACTGCTCAAACAGTTCTGGCTGAAGGAACGGCATCTCGACGGCGTCGTGAATCTGCTCAATCTGACTGTCCAAACCACCGATATCCGTGTAGGTGACATCCGGTACCTCTTCCAGCACCAGGTTTTCCACCTCGGACTTCGGAATGACCTCAAACGCATAGCCCGACTTGCGGTCAATCATCACCGAGTCCCCCGGCTTCGGCGACAAATCCCCCGCCAGAGACACCACGAATTCCTCACCGTGAGTATCCGAGGCCAAAATGCGCTCCCGATCCGGCAGCACCTCACGAACATTGGCGATATCGCCGCTTTCCGGATAACCGCAGTCCTCCACGATTATCGAGCCCTCATTCAGACGCACCTGCGCGCCCGGCCGAAGCGCCCGCTCATTAATCTCCGGCTGCACCCGCAGGCGCATCCGTCGATTTCCGGTAAATACCTCTGCGGTGCCCTTCTCCGGCCCCGGCTTAAGGAAAATACCGTACGTGCTAGGCGGCTCCAGCATGTCCTCCATGTCTTGGCGCAGTAGCTCAAGCTTGTTACGGGAGTCCCGCAACAGCTCAACCAGGCGATTATTACGAATGCCGAGGTTGTAGTTCTTCTGCTCAAGATCACGGATTTTGTCAGACGGCGTTGTCATGTATCCCAGATTACCCATAGGGCCAGATGCCGTTGGCGCTTGGTCGATTTAGACCGTGTGTCGCATCACGCTTTACGACGGCTACACCTCCCAGCGCGAAGCGGCGGGTCTAGAGCTTCTTTTGATTTCGTCGCTGTGGGCGCGGAGGCACCGTGCCGTCGGCAAGCCTGCGTGCCCACACCAGGAATGCGGTATGCGCCTGCATACGGTGCGCCGGGCGGACGGAGAGATCCTGAACATTCCAGTCGCGGACCAGGGATTCCCAGGCGCGTGGTTCGGTGAAGCACTTCTGCGCGCGGATGCCCTCCATGACCTTCATTAGCTGCGGAACGGTGGCGACATAGACCATGAGCACGCCGCCAGGCTGAAGCACCTTCGAAACGGTGTCCAGGCATTCCCATGGAGCGAGCATGTCCAGAATGACTCGGTCGACCGGGCCGCCGAGCGACTCGACGGAGGCCTCGTTGAGATCGCCCAGGCGCAGGTCCCAGTTGTCGGGCTTGTGACCCATGAAGTCGACAACGTTGCGTTCGGCGTGCTCGATGTGGTCCTCACGGACCTCATAGGAAATAAGCTGCCCGTCAGCGCCGATGGCGCGGAGCAGGTTGAGGCTGAGCGCGCCGGAGCCAGCGCCGGCCTCCAGGACGCGCGCACCTGGGAAGATGTCGCCCTCGACGATGATCTGTGCGGTGTCCTTCGGGTAAATCACCGCAGCACCGCGCGGCATGGACAGGACGTAATCGACCAGCAAGTGACGCATGGCCAGGTAGACCGTGCCTTCACCGGAGGTGACGGTGGTGCCTTCCTTGGCACCGATGAGGTCGTCGTGGAGGATGGTGCCACGGTGAGTGAAGAACTTGCCACCCTCCTCGAGGATGACGGTGAAGTGGCGATTCTTCGAGTCAGTCAGCTGGACTCGGTCGCCGACCTGGAATGGTCCGCTCAGTGCCATAGGTGTGTGGGCTCCTTTTTGGGGTTTGGTTGTGGTCGTGTCGGGTTTGGTTGGGTCGGGTTGTGTCGGGTGCAGCCAAATCCGGGCGGTACTCTAACCTGGCTAGTATGCCCGACAATGCCCAAAGTTCTAAGTCAGCAGTTCAACCTTCCCGCCGCTCTAAGTTGGCGCTGTCGCCGTCGAGAGCTAATGATTACCGCCAGTGCCCGTTGAAGTACCGGTTCCGTGCGATCGACAAGATTCCGGAGCCGTCGACTGTCGCGCAGGTCAAGGGCACGTTGGTACATGCTGTGCTCGAACAGATGCATGCCTGGCCCCGTGAAGAACGCACTTACCCAGCGGCGGTGAAGCGTCTGAAGCCGACCTGGGAGGACATGCGTGCAAAGGACGAGGAACTGATTGAGCTAGTTCCGGAGGATGATTACTACGACTTCCTGGTCGAATGCCGCGGCCTGCTCAAGGGGTATTTCATGATGGAAAACCCCATGGGCTTCGATGCGGCCGAGATGGAAAAGTTCGTTCAGCTGGTTATCGATCCGGATGCGGATCAGACCGTGCCGTTGTCGGTGCCGCTTCGTGGTTTTATCGACCGCGTCGATATTGCCCCGACTGGTGAGGTCCGGATTGTCGACTACAAGACGGGCAAGAAGCCTTCTCCTCGCTTCCAGGATGAGGCTCTCTTCCAGATGCGGTTTTACGCGCTGGTGTGGTGGCGGCTCACCGGTCGTATCCCGGAACAGCTGCGGTTGATGTACCTGAAGGTTGCCGATGATCTGGTGCTGAGTCCCAACGCGACAGAATTAGAGGCCTTCCAAGCGGAGATTGCCGACTTGTGGTCGGCGATCGTGCGCGATGGCGAAAACGGTGACTTTGTACCGAAGAAGTCCAAGCTCTGCGGGTGGTGTTCTTTCCAGGAGATGTGCCCTGCCTATGGCGGGGTCACACCGGAGTACCCCGGCTGGCCGGGTGCCGTCGGCGATGGCGGCACTGAGTAAAAACTGCGGATGGCGGTGGCTCTCGCGGCGATGTTAGCTTTCGCGGGGTGCCACCGTTGGCGGTAACGGTGCCAGTAAAAGTTACTGACTAGGTTTATGTCAGGTGAATGGAATTCACCGCTTCGATTTTGTCATAAACCTAGTCAGTTTCTCTATGCGGTATTTTAGGTAGCCCCCACTACAAGAGCACGCTGCCGAAGACGAAACCAAACGTGACGGACAGGGCAATACATAAGGTGCCTGGGATGATGAACGAGTGGTTAAACACGTATTTGCCAATTCGGGTTGTGCCGGTGTCGTCCATCTCCACCGCGGCAAGGAGCGTCGGGTAAGTAGGCAGTACGAATAGCGCGGAAGTTGCTGCGAAGGAAGCAATCGCAGTGATGGGAGAAACTCCCACCGCGAGCGCAGCGGGCATGATGGCCTTTGCAGTGGCAGCCTGCGAGTACAGCAAAGCGGCCGCGAAAAAGAGCACGATTGCCAGCATCCACGGCATCGTGGTCAGTAGGCTGCCGGACGCGGCCTTAATGTCGTCGATGTAGTGGTTGATAATTGTGGTTCCCAGCCACGCCACACCGAGAACACAGACGCTGGCGGACATGCCCGATTTGAACACCGGGGTGTTCAAAATGGTTGCCGCATCCAGCTTGCAGGCCAGCACGATAACGGTGGCGGCGGTCAACATGATTGACATGATCGCCTCGTTTCGTGGGAGCGTGGGGTCAGCGATGAGGCCGACCTGTTCAGTGCTGATGGTCGCATAGACCATCACCGCGAGAATCGAGAGTAGGAAAATCGCCACGGACCACTTGGCCGACTTGGTTGGCACGTATTCGCTCATCTGGCCACGTGGCTTAGAGACCAACCCCTTTTCCAAGCGGCTTTGATACTCCGGATCGTCGTCAAGCTCTTTGCCTAAGTGATTCGTGACAAAGGCGGTCGGAAGGATGGCGAGGAACGTCGAAGGAATGACAATCGCCAGGAGTGTGAGATAACCAACGCCGTGAGGTTCCATGAGCGAAGCCATGAGCACCACAGCCGCTGAAATGGGTGATGCCGTAATCGCCAACTGAGATGCGATGACCGCCACGGACAGCGGGCGGGACGGGCGAACGCCTCCCTCCTTGGAGACTTCGGCGATAACTGGGAGGGTGGAGAATGCGGTGTGGCCGGTGCCGGCAAGCAGGGTCATCAGGTAGGTGACAACCGGGGCCCAGTAGGTGATGTGTCGCGGATTTTTGCGCAGCAACCGTTCGGCAATGTGGACGAGATAGTCCATGCCTCCGGCCTTCTGCATAGCGGCAATTGCCGCAATCACCGACATAATGATGCCGATGACATCGAACGGAATGTCGTCTTTGGTGACCGGAACCCCGGTGATGCCCAGCGCCAAAACGCCCAGCCCACCGGCGAATCCGATAGCGATTGAACCAAGACGCGCGCCAAGGACAATCGCTGCTAGAACGATAAAGATCTGGACGGCAACTAACATGTGTATCTCCGAAAAGTCACTCGTTAGACATGTTGCCGCTTAGGACAGATCGTCGAGGCGAGACTCCCCTGCCACGTAGCGCTTCCCCCGGTATTCCGGGTGCATGAGGTTTTCGGTGCTCAGGACGTGGTTGAGCTCCTTCTCGTCCATTAGCCCGCGTTCGAGGACAATGTCGCGGACGGAGCGGCCAGTGCGAGCGGCTTCCTTGCCAACCATATCGCCCTCGTGGTGGCCAATGACCGGATTCAGGTAGGTCACGATACCGATGGAGTTTTCCACATAGCCGCGGCAAACTTCCGGGTTAGCGGTGATGCCGGTAATGCACTTGTCGCGCAGAGTGTCGGTGGCGCTGCGCAGCAGTTCAATCGACTCGAAGAGGCATGCACCGATGACCGGCTCCATCACGTTTAGCTGCAACTGACCGGCCTCGGCTGCCCAGGTCAGGGTCACGTCGTTGCCGAAGACTTTGAAGCAGGCCTGGTTCGCAACCTCTGGAATTACCGGGTTAACCTTTGCCGGCATAATCGAGGAGCCAGCGGCGCGCTCCGGCAGGTTGATTTCGTTCAGGCCGGCTCGGGGACCCGATGCCAGCAGGCGCAGGTCGTTGCACATCTTGGAAATCTTCATGGCCGCGCGCTTCAGGCATGCATGCACGCTGACGTAGGCGCCGGTATCGCTGGTGGCTTCAATCAGGTCCTTCGCAGAGGTCACCTTAAAGCCACTGACCTCACGCAGCGCCTGGGTCACGGCCTCGCGGTAGCCCGCCGGCGCATTCACACCGGTACCGATAGCGGTTGCTCCCAGGTTGATTTGCAGCAGGCGTGCCGACGCAGTTGCGATAGACTCCTGCTCTTCCTCAAGGTTGTGGGCAAATGCGTGGAAAGCCTGTCCCAGGGTCATGGGAACGGCGTCCTGCAGCTGCGTGCGGCCCATTGTGATGATGTCGTTGAATTCATCACCTTTGGCGTGTAGGGCCTCAACCAGGGAGTCGAAGTGCTTCTGCAGACTCAGCAGCGACATGTGGATAGCAAGACGGAAACCTGTTGGGTAGGCGTCGTTGGTTGACTGGCACTGGTTGACATCATCATTGGGGTGAATGACGTCGTATCGGCCCTTTTCCAGACCGAGCAGTTCTAGAGCGAGGTTAGCGATGACCTCGTTAGTGTTCATGTTGAGACTGGTGCCAGCGCCACCCTGGAAGACATCGATTGGAAACTGGTCCATGCAGCGGCCCTTTTCCAGGATTTCATCACATGCGGCGACAATGATGTCTGCAACATCGCTGGGCAGCGTGTGGACACGCTGGTTGGCGATGGCCGTGGCTTTCTTCACCATCACCATGCCACGAATGAATTCGGGCACATCGTTGATGGTCTTGCTGGAAATTTGGTAGTTGTCGATTGCACGCAGAGTATGGATACCGTAGTAAGCGTCTGCCGGAACCTCCATCGATCCGAGCAGGTCGACCTCGGTGCGTGTTGCGGACATGATGGACATATTCCCTTCTCGTAGGCGCAGTCTTATGAACCACAATTCGTGGCGCTGCTTCGTTACACCGTCAAAACTACAGCGCTGGCGCAGCTGCCGCTTTTCCGGCATAAGGGGACTATGTCAGTACGGCTAACGCCGTGCGCGCTTCTAGCGCCCATCTTACTACCTACGCCGGCGTAGGTGGGAGTGAAAATGCATTGGTCAGTTCCCCGTTCGAGATGGGGATCCATCTCGAAATGGGCTCCTACTTGAGAAGGCACGCCCCCTCACCCCTCGAGCAGGCCAAGTCTCCACTAAATACGCGCGATACGGATATTCGACGCCAAGATCGCCTCGGCACCAATCTTCGCCAGGGCATCCATGAGCGGGTTGGCCTCTGTCTTCGGGACTAGCGCGCGAACTGCTACCCAATCCTCGTTAGCCAGCGGCGACACGGTCGGGCCAGACAGGCCCGGGGTGAGCTTGGATGCCTCTTCCAGCGCAGACGCACGGATGTTGTAGTCAATCATCAAGTACGTCTTGGCATGCAGAATGCCGGTCATGCGACGCAGGAACACCTGCTGCTCCTCGGTGACCTCCACTCCCTTGCGTCCGACAACAACTGCCTCAGAGCTGACCAAAACATCGCCGAATGGCTTCAATCCCTGCTTACGCAGGGTACGGCCGGTGGAGACAACGTCGGCGATAACGTCGGCAACTCCCAAGCGGATGGAAATCTCCACTGCACCATCAAGGCGAATAACGGTGGCGTTAATGCCACGAGCCTTCAGGTCTTCGCGCACCAGATTCGGGTACGAGGTGGCAATGCGCTTGCCCTCCAGAGCTTCTACGGTCCATTCCTCATCGGCTGGAGCGGCGTAGCGGAAGGTCGAGGCGCCGAAGCCCAGATTCAGAACCTCATCGACCGGGGCCAGCGAGTCAGCGGCCAGGTCGCGGCCGGTGATGCCCAAATCCAGATGGCCGTTGCCAACGTAGATGGGAATATCCTTCGGGCGGAGGAAGAAAAACTCAATGTCGTTGGCTTCGTCGTGGATGGTCAGGCTCTTGGAGTCGCCTCGGCCTGGGTAGCCAGCTTCCTTCAGGATTTCGACTGCCGCCTCGGACAGTGATCCCTTGTTGGGCACGGCAATACGCAGCATGGTGTTGATTTCTCCTACAGGTACTTGTAAACATCCTCGGGGCTCAGCCCGCGACCGACCATGACCACCTGCAGCCAGTACAACAGCTGCGAAATCTCCTCTGCGAGGGCTTCGTCAGATTCATGCTCAGCTGCAAGCCAGACCTCACCGGCCTCTTCGACAATTTTCTTGCCCTGGAAATGCACACCAGCGTCCAGCGCCTTGACTGTGCCCGATCCCTCGGGGCGCGACTGTGCTTTTTCCTTCAGCTCTGCAAACAGGTCATCAAAGTTCTTCACCCGGTCTATTGTTCCATGTCGTCTACTCGCCCGCGAAAGCAGCCCGCAATAAGCCCAAATTCGAGGTATCTAAATTGCCCGAAATGAAGCGCGCCGGGGGTACTAACGTCTCCACATCAGCCTGCGAAACGCTCACATCCGGCATTGGATTCCACACCACCGTGCATCCCGCAGCGAGTGCAGAGCGCACCCCCGTTGAGGAATCTTCGATAGCTAGGCAGTCCTCTGGCGCAAATCCGGCGAGCTCTGCGCCACGTAAGTACGGATCCGGCGCCGGTTTGCCGTTGGCCACCTCATCGCTACACACTGTTGCCGCGAAGTGCTGCTCCCCCATGACATCAATGCAGGGTTGAGCCACGTGCCGACGGGTATTGGTCACCAACACCACCGGAATGTCAGCAGCTCGGGCCTGGTCCAAAATCTCCGGCACACCCGGGCGCCACTCCACCCCGTGCTCTAGAACCAATTCTGTGAAGCGGTTTTCGACGAATTGCGAGCCCGAGGCAAACAGCTCGTCGTCAAGCGTGCGTCCCGCATGATTAGCACAAATCGACAGTGTGTCCCAGAGCGTGTTGCCGACGCACTGCATGCGCAACTCCGGAGTCAGGCGACGGCCGACGAATTCCGAGAGGTCGTACGTGGCAATCTCCCACAGGGGTTCCGTGTTGATGAGGCTGCCGTCCATGTCCCACAAAATTGCTTTCACATCATGCGACTATGCCAGGCAATCAAGCATTTAGCGATTATGTCAGCAAAACCGTCGGATGAAGGTTTAGAGTTTCAGGAAGGAAAGTATGTTGCGGTGTTGCATGAAACCACCGCATGAACGTGTCCCGCGCGAATGAAAGGCATCGACTCGCTATGACAACCACTGAAGATTCGCTCGCCCAGGCTATCGACCAGCCCGAGGCGTATTTTATTCCGCTAGGCGCGGTCACCGAAGGCGAGCTCAGCTACGAGCGCTTCATGCCCACCAGCTTCACTTATGGGGCGTGGGGGCCGTTTCAGCACGGTGCGCCGCCATCGGCGCTGCTGACGCGCATGTTGGAGCGCCGCCGTCTGGAAAGCGCGGGAATGCGTATTACTCGCATCGCCGTGGATCTGTTGTCGGCTGTACCGTACACGGAGCTCCGCGCGCGGTCATGGGTCTCGCGCCCGGGGCGGCAGATCGCCAAGGTCGAAGCCGAATTGCTTGCCGACGTCAAGGGTGTCTGGCGCCCAGTTGCCACCGCGTCCGCATGGATGATGGCCACTGCGGATACGCGGGATATTGAGCGTGCATTCGACAAGCACGTGCCCGGGCCCGAGGAATGCAGTGCCGAGTACATTCCGCTTACCGACGACTGGAGTGGCGGCTACATCGAATCAATTGAAGCCCGCGCAGGGGCGACGGAAGAGCTGGCCGAGACGCAGATTCACTGGGTACGTGCGACTTACCCAATCGTGCTCGGGGAGGAGCCGACTGCGGTGGAGCGAGTCATGCAGGTAGCCGATACCGCCAACGGTGTCGGAGCCACGCTGAGCCCGCATCAGTGGGCGTTTATGAATACCGACTTAGTGGTTCACCTGCACCGACTCCCCCAGCTCGGCGCCTCGGAGAAGTCGGCGGAATCGGAGTCACAGCCGGAAGACGGCGGCTGGGTTGGCATCGCCGCCCGCGGTTCCATTGGGCCGGACGGAATCGGCATGACCGCGGGCGAGCTCTACGACGTGCACGGCCCCATTGGCCGGAGCATGCAGACCTTGCTGGTGCGACCGCAGGGATAAACCCGCAGAGCCCGCCCCAGCAACGCGAAGCTACACGTTGAAGTACTTCGCTTCCGGGTGGTAGAGCACGAACGCATCGGTGGACTGCTCTGGGTGCAGCTGGAGCTCCTCAGAGAGTTCGACGCCGATGCGCTCCGGCTGCAGTAGGTCAATCATGCCCTGACGGAAGGTCAGATCTGGGCAGGAACCATAGCCGAAGGAGTAACGGGCGCCACGGTACTTCAGATCAAAGAAGTCCTGGGTATCGTCGGAGTCTTCCGCGCCAACACTTGTGCCGTCGGAGAACGCGAGCTCGGAGCGAATGCGCTGGTGCCAGTACTCGGCCAGCGCCTCGGTGAGCTGCACGCCGATACCGTGAACCTCCAGGTAGTCGCGGTATTCGTTCTTGGCGTAAATATCGTTGGCGAAGTCAGCGATGGGCTGTCCCATGGTCACCAGCTGGAACGGCATGACGTCGGTCTGTCCTGCGGCGATGGCATCTTCGCGCGAGCGAATGAAGTCAGCAATGCACAGGAAGCGACCGCGCTGCTGGCGCGGGAAGGTCCAGGACACCACTGGCTCAGCCGCGGGGTCAGGCTGCTCCCCTTCCGCAGGTAGCGGTAGTACGTGGACGGTATCGCCCTCAGAAACTGCTGGGAAGTAGCCATAGACGACAGCCGCATGCTGGAGGATGTTCTCGGCGCGCAGGCGCTGCAGCCATGCGCGCAGGCGTGGACGACCATCGGATTCGACCAGTTCCTCGTAACTCGGTCCCTCGTCGCCGCGGGTGCCGCGCAGTCCCCACTGCCCCATGAACAGAGCGCGTTCGTCGAGGGTGGTCAGGTAATCGTCGAGGGGCAGGCCCTTGACAATGCGGGTTCCCCAGAACGGCGGTGTCGCAACGGGGACATCAGCGGCGACATCGGAACGCTCCGGCACCTCGGGGGCTTCAGCAGCAGCCTTGGCGGCGCGCTGCGCGGCGATGCGCTTGGAGCGCTCACGGCGGGCGCGGCGAGCTTCCTTCTTCTCGCGGGCGGCAATGGCCTCTGGCGAATTCTCGTCTGGGCCGAGGCCCTTCTTAGCTGCCATCAGCTCGTCCATGATGCGCAGTCCTTCGAAGGCATCCCTGCCGTAGTAGACATCGCCGTGGTAGAGCTCGGACAGGTCGTCTTCCACGTAGCTACGCGTCAGCGCGGCGCCGCCGAGCAGCACTGGGAAGCGGGTGGCATCGCCGGCGGAGTTGATCTCCAGCAGGTTGTCCTTCATCACCACAGTGGACTTCACCAGCAGGCCGGACATGCCGATGGCGTCGACATCCAGTTCCTTGGCGGCGGACAAAATCGTAGCAATCGGCTGCTTAATGCCCAGGTTATGCACGGTGTAGCCGTTGTTGGAGAGAATAATCTCCACCAGGTTCTTGCCGATGTCGTGGACATCGCCCTTCACCGTGGCCAGCACAATCGAGCCCTTGGAGCCCGTGGCATCCTCGGCATCCATAAAGCCCTCGAGGTAGCCCACCGCGGCCTTCATCGTCTCGGCAGACTGCAACACGAATGGCAGCTGCATCTGGCCGGAACCGAACAGGTCACCAACGGTCTGCATGCCGCGCAGCAGGTCCTCGTTGACAATCGCCAGCGGTTCCTTTTCCTTCATGCCCTCGTCGAGGTCAGCTTCGATTCCCGTGCGCTCGCCGTCGATGATGCGCTGCGCCAGGCGGTCGAACAGCGGCATGGCGGCGAGCTTCTCAGCCCGGGCGTCCTTCGCGTCAGCGGCGGAGACTCCTTCGAAGAGCTCCATGAAGACCTGCAGTGGGTCGTACTCCCCGTCGGGGTGTCCCACTTCACGACGGCGGTCGTACACCATATCGAGAGCGACTTCGCGCTGTTTGTCGTCGATCTTATTCATCGGCAAGATCTTGGAGCTGTGCGCAATGGCGGAGTCCAAGCCAGCCTCGATGCACTCGTTGAGGAACACCGAGTTGAGTACCTGGCGAGCCGCCGGGTTCAGACCGAAGGAGATGTTGGATAGGCCGAGCGTGGTGTGCACGTTCGGGTGGCGACGCTTAAGTTCGCGGATGGCTTCGATGGTTTCGATGCCGTCGCGGCGAGTTTCCTCCTGGCCAGTGGAAATCGGGAAAGTCAGACAGTCGACAATGATGTCCTGCTCGCGCAGTCCCCACGTGCCGGTGATGTCGGCGATGAGACGCTCGGCAATCTCAATCTTCTTGTCCTTCGTACGCGCCTGACCTTCTTCGTCGATAGTCAAAGCGACCACGGCAGCACCGTGCTCAACAACCTGGCGCATAATGCGCTGGTAGCGCGAGTCCGGGCCATCGCCGTCTTCAAAGTTCACAGAGTTGACCGCGCAGCGACCACCGAGGTGCTCCAGGCCAGTCTTCAAAACCTCCGGTTCCGTGGAGTCCAGCATGACCGGCAACGTTACCGAGGTGGCGATTTGGGATGCCAGGGTTGCCATGTCATCGCGACCGTCGCGACCCACGTAATCCACGCACAGGTCAATCATGTGTGCGCCATCGGTGACCTGACCTCGGGCGGTGTTAAGGCACTTCTCCCAATCGCCGGCCAGCATGGCCTCGCGGAAAGCCTTGGAACCGTTGGCGTTGGTGCGCTCACCAATCATGGTGATGCCGGTTGTCTGCGTCAGCGGGGCTGCCGAGTACAGAGAAGCAACCTCATCGATTGGCTTTGCGTCCGGATCCGTCGATGGGCGTGCTGCCTGAACAGCAGGGCCCTGCTCGGCGTAGGCCCCAGCACCGGTAATAGCATCGCGAACAGCGGAAACATGCTCCGGCGTGGTACCACAGCAGCCACCGACCATCGCCAGGCCAAACTCTTCAACAAAGCCGCGCAGCGCTGTGGCCAGCTCTGGGGCGGTCAGCGGGTAGGTCGCACCGTTCTTACCCAGCACTGGCAGCCCCGCATTCGGCATCACCGATACCGGGATGGAGGCGAAGTTGGAGAGGTAGCGCAGGTGCTCGCTCATCTCGTCCGGACCCGTTGCACAGTTCAGGCCAATCATGTCGATACCCAGCGGTTGCAGCGCTGCCAGGGCTGCACCAATCTCCGAGCCCATCAGCATGGTGCCTGTGGTCTCGACGGTCACGTGGACGACAATCGGAATCTTCTTCTCAGCCTGTCGCATGGCGGCCTTGACGCCGTTGACGGCCGCCTTTACCTGCAGCAAGTCCTGACAGGTCTCAATCAAAAACGCATCCGCGCCACCGGAAATCATGCCGAGTCCGGCCTCCGTGTAAGCGTCGCGAAGCTGAGCGTACGGAGCGTGCCCCAACGACGGCAGCTTCGTGCCCGGACCCAGCGAACCGAGGACAAAGCGTCGCATCCCCTCGCGCCCCGGCCCCATTTCGTCAGCGACCTTGCGGGCGATTGCGGTGCCCTTGTGCGCTAGCTCCTGGATGCGATCTTCGATGTCATAGTCGGCGAGGTTTGGGAAGTTGCAGCCGAAGGTATTGGTTTCCACCAGGTCGGCGCCGGCCTCGAAATAACGCCGGTGAATCGTCTCGATGATGTCGGGACGAGTGTCATTGAGAATCTCATTACAGCCCTCGTAGCCGAGGAAGTCCGCGTCAACGTCGAGGTCAAAAGACTGCAGCTGGGTACCCATGGCGCCATCGCCAATGAGTACACGGCTGTGCAGTGCGGTGAGGAACTCGGAAGAGTGGCGATCAGTCATGAATAGACACCTTAGTCTACTTTCATAACCGCGCCGTTAATCGGGCTGGTTATTCCATCTCAAAGTAGCTTTCCGCCTTCACCGCAGGCAGGCCCAAACCGACAGCCTTCGTTGCGGAATTGATAATCGCGAGAATCTCGTCGAGCTCCTCATCAAAAATCGAGCCACCGTGCTCATGCTCGATCGCAGCCACGCGCTGTAGGCAGTTCTCTACCGCCTGCGTTGCGGCTTCTTCTCGCTTATCGACGGCCAGTTCCGCCGCCTGATCAATACCAGCGGCGGCCTCACGGAGGGCTTCCCCGACCTGGTCGGCTACCGATTCGTCAAAAAGCGGCTCCCAGAACTCGCGTTCCTCGGGCTGCAGGTAGCTGCCGGTGGCAAACATGCGCAAATCGGCAACTAGCTTATCGATGTTCTCTTGCGTTACTTCGACAGCAGACAGATCTGAGTTGCTCATGCTCAAATTTTAACGCCAAGCAGAGCGTCCAGCGCGGCGGCAACGAATTCTCCGGCACCCGCTGCGCCGGTTACTGTGCCAGCATCTGCGTTGTTGCCGGTGGCCGAGGACCACTCCGCAGCCCAGGCATCGATAGTGTCCAGAGCAGCCGGCGTATCCAAGTCATTGGCCAGGCTTGCGCGCACATCCGCAACCAGTGCCGCTGCTGCGCTCACAGCCTTCTCATCGGAGGCAGTCTTAGTAGCGGCGCAAGCCGCACGCCAGGCCTCGAGACGTGCCTTGGCCGCCGCCAGCACTTCGTCCGACCAATCTCGATCAGCGCGGTAATGGCTGGCGAACACGCCAATGCGAATAGCGCTCGGGTCGACGCCGGCGGCCACCAGCTTGGAGACAAACACCAGGTTGCCCAGCGACTTGGACATCTTGACGCCATCCAGCGCAATCATGCCCGCGTGGACATAGTGGCGGGCCATACGCGCACAGCCAGTAGCGGCCTCAGCGTGAGCCGCCGAGAACTCATGGTGCGGGAACGCGAGATCCGAGCCACCGCCCTGAATGTCGAAGCTCTTACCCAGGCGGTTGGTGGCAATCGCCGAGCACTCAATGTGCCAACCCGGCCGGCCCGCACCAAAAGGAGCCTCCCAGCTTGGCTCCCCAGGGCGAGCGGCACGCCACACCAGCGCGTCCAGCGGGTCCTCCTTGCCCGGGCGATCCGGGTCGCCACCGCGCTCCGCGAAGAACTCCGCCATCTGCTCTGCCGAGTAATTGGACTCGTAACCGAAGTTCTCGGTGGCACTCTTGCGGAAGTACACATCCGGGTACTCGTCATCGGTGAGCTGGTAGGCCGAGCCATTTTCCAGCAGCTTCTCGACCATTTCCACGACCTCGCCTACGGACTCAATGGCGCCGATGTAGTCGCGCGGTGGAATCACCGACAGGTTTTCCATATCGGAGCGGAATAAATCGATTTGCGAGGTGCCCAGCTCGCGCCAGTCCACCCCATCGCGCTCCGCACGTTCGAACAATGGGTCATCGACATCGGTGATGTTCTGCACGTAATGCACCGAGTGGCCATTGTCCAGCAGCTGACGGTAAATCAAATCAAAGGTGAGGTAGGTTGCTGCGTGTCCCAGGTGCGTGGCGTCATAGGGCGTGATGCCACACACGTACATGGTCGCCTCCGGCCCCGCTTCCACCTGGGAGACTTTCTGATCCGCGGTGTCGTAGAGGCGTAGGGGTACCGATGTTGAGCTTTCGTCGTCAAGCGAATGCGCCTTACCTGTATTGCTGGCGCGGTTGAACACATCGAAGCGCGCGTCGCCGAGACTGGGAACCTGTGGTTGGGGCCACGAATGCATTAAATACTCACTACCTCACTAAACAGCGTTGATCGTGCCGAAGCCGAGCAACACCATAACAATCAAACCGACCGGGATGCGGTACGCGGCGAACCAAGCGAAGGAGTGGTTCGACACAAACTTCAGCAGCCATGCGATAGACGCATAGCCGACGACGAAGGCAATCAGCGTACCGATGGCCAATTGCGCACCACTAGCGGCCTGTCCCGCCGCAGGGTCAAACGCGTCTGGAAGTGAAAAAATTCCAGCAGCGAAAACAGCGGGGATAGCCAGCAGGAAGGAAAAGCGCGTTGCAACCTCTCGATCCAAGTGCAAGAACAGGCCGGCAGACACCGTACCGCCCGAGCGCGACACACCCGGAATGAGTGCCAGGCACTGCGCGAAACCCATGACGATGGCATCTCGCATGGTCAGCTCTTCATAGTTGCGCTCACGACGGCCGAACTTCTCTGCGGCGATAAAGACAAAGGAGAAAAGCACCAACACAGCGGCTGTAATCCAGAGATTGCGCAGGTTATCGCGGATGAGGTCCTTCCCCAGCACGCCGATGATGGCAATCGGCAGCGTACCGACAATCACCATCCAGCCCATGCGGTAGTTGAAACCGCGGGCTTCCTTATTGAACAGACCGGCAAACCAGCCAGTGAGGATCTGCCAGATGTCCTTGGCGAAGAACACCAACACAGCCAATTCGGTGCCAAGCTGCACCACAGCGGTGAAGGATGCGCCGGCGTCCTGGCCCCACAGCAGCTCGGAGACAATTCGAAGGTGCCCTGAGGAGCTGACCGGGAGAAATTCCGTCAGACCTTGCACTACGGACAGGATGATTGTCTGCGCCCAGGTCATACCGGTGCCGGCGGTATCGGCAGCAGTATCTGCTGAGGCGCTTAGTGTCGTCATGATAGTCACGGGTGTATAGGCTACTCGTCCGGTTTGTATTGTGGCTATAGCGAGGTTTCGGTGCGGCGATAGCGAGACCTCTCCCGTCGAACTTTTTCCCGCGACCGCACACGGGTGTCCTAAAGTAAAAATCGTGCAACAACGAATTCTGGGCAACAGCGGTTTACGCGTCTCCGCCTTGGGGCTGGGTACGGCCACCTGGGGTGCGGGTACCAGGCAAGACGAGGCCGGACGCATCCTGACGGACTTCCTCGACGCCGGAGGCAACCTTGTCGACGCTTCCCCACTCCACGGCGGCGACACTGTTGCCGACATGCTGGGTGCAGTCATCGCAAAGCGCGGTGTTGCCGACGAATTGGTTCTCTCGGTCGCATCTGGCATACACCCCGAGCGGCCCGTCGGCAGGCGCGTGGACTGCTCACGTAAGACACTGCAGAAGGACCTCGACGAAACGCTCGGACGCCTCGGCGTCGAACACATTGACCTGTGGTCGCCCGGCTACTGGGATGGGCTAACCCCACCGGAAGAGGTCGCCGACACCCTGGAATGGGCTGTGCGCACGGGGAAAGTACGTTACGCCGGACTGCGTGGATACAGCGGATGGCAGGCAGCGGTGACGCATGCCGCCGCGGATCGAATCGCCCCGGTGTTCGCACAGCATGAGTACTCGCTGCTCCAGCGAAGCCCTGAGGCTGAACTGCTGCCCGCTTGTGAGCATTTGGGGCTCGGCTTTATCGGTGGCGCCCCACTGGCCCAAGGCGTGTTGACCGCCAAATACCAGCACATCATTCCCGAGGACTCCCGCGCTGCTTCCGAACATGCCGACGCAGAGGTACAGGACTACCTCGACACGCGCGGCGTCACGGTTGCAGGCGCGCTGACCACCGCAGCCAAGGGGCTCGGCGTCAGTGCTGCCGTCGCAGCGATTTCCTGGGCGCGCGATCGGCCGGGCGTCACCTCGATCCTCGTTGGCGCTCGAGACCGCGCTCAGCTACGCGAAAACCTCACCGCCGAACAACTCACGCTGCCACCGCAGATTTGCAACGCGCTTGACGACGTCACGCTGTAATCAGTAACCGCATTCTTATAAAGACTTATAAGGCACAACGAATGCGAGAACTTCCCACGGCTGGAGGCGTCCACAAAGTAATCCGGCCGGGGTGGTAGTTTCTATAGCGTGAGTGAAAACAGTCGTCGACGTGTCATAACCTCCCTTCTAGCGGGGCTTTCCGCTAGCGCAGTGGTCCTGGCAGGGTGCTCCTCCGATGTGGAAGGAGACATCGATGCCGGAATGGGCAACGCCACGCCAGTGCCGGCCGCTTCACCCGCTGCTCCCGATACTGCTATCGGGAAGGCCAAGAAGATTGATGAGGACGTTACCGATGCCGTGCTGGTCGGCGACCGAGTTGTCCTGAAGGCCGGGGACAAGATCTTTGCCGGTCCGCTGAATAACCCAATTGAGCGATCAATGAAGCTGGACGCGAAGTGTGGTGAGCTCGCGCCGGGCGGCCCTAACGCTCTGCTGCCGTGTGAAGATGGCATCCACGTCATTACTGACCAGGCTACGGAAACGGCCGTTGTCGGCCGTGGCACCAACTACTCCGCCGCAGTTGGCCTGGAAGGCGGTCGCATCATCGGTGCCCACGCGGATAGCAATGTCGTCGATGTGTTCGGCGCTGATGGCGAGTTGGCCAGCGACTTCAAGGCTGCCAATAACGGTTCGCAGCTCGTTGAGATTCCCAAAGCCGACAATGACGCGGACGTCAAGCTGCTAGAGGTCAACCGTCCGGAGACTTCGGTGCATGAGCTCAAGCTCGATGAGTCTCGCGCTGGCTCTGCGCTGCGTGCGGGCATCGGCGTCGGCAAGGTAGCTTCCGGTGATCATGTCATTGCTGCCGCAGACACCAAGGGCAACCAGCTTCTTATTTACACTGCCACTGACGTCATTCGCCTCCACCAGGCAGCTCCGGCCCCGGAGGCTCCGTGGGCGGTAGCGGTCGATGAATCGCGCGGAATTGTCTGGGTGACTTCGACGAAGGTGAACAAGCTCACTGGCTACGACATCAGCTCGGGTACCCCAGTCAAGGTCGCGGACATCAACACGGTTGCAGACCCACAGTCGGTTGTCGCCACCGAGGATGGTCAGATTGGCGTCTTCTCGGCTACCGGTGACGGGGCCCAGATTTTTGACTCCGCGGACGTCGATAAGGCAATTGCTGATTTCAAGCAGGATGCAGAGAAGATCCGTGAGGAGATGTCGGTTCGGGAACCAGCCGATAAACTACCGACCGGTGCAGGTGACACCAAGGGAGCAGACGACTCCGAGGGAGAGACTAAGTAGATGCCTTCGAAACTTCGCGCCAAGTCCTATCAACTCGCGCTAAAGGCAATGTTCCAGGTTCCACCGGAGCAGATTCACGAGGCCATCTCGAAGACCCTGAAGGGGCTGCAGAAGTCGGAGAGTCTACAGCGGGCGGTGAGCAAGCTACTCGTTGTTGACGATGCTGTGCTGCGTCAAACCGTGTTCGGTGTGGACTTCCCGCGTCCGCTGGGGCTCGCCGCGGGCTTCGACAAGGCTGCTATTGCCCCGGATTGCTGGGGGCCAATTGGTTTTGGCTACGCGGAACTGGGAACCGTGACTGCCAAGCCGCAGCCGGGCAACGATCGCCCGCGTCTGTTCCGTCTGAAGGAAGACCGCGCCGTTTTGAACCGCATGGGTTTCAACAACCCCGGCGCCGCTGCTGTAGCGGAGAACTTGCGGGCGCGTCGCAGTGACGACGTCATCGGTATCAACATTGGTAAGACCAAGGTGACTCCGCTGGAAGAGGCCGTCGATGACTATCGAGAATCGGCTAGCCAGCTCGGCGGCTTGGCGGACTACGTTGTTGTCAATGTCTCCTCACCGAATACGCCGGGTCTGCGCGACCTTCAGGCAGTGGAGTCACTGCGCCCGATTCTGGCAGCGGTGACTGAGGAGACCGACTCGCCGGTGCTGGTCAAGATTGCTCCTGATCTCTCCGACGATGATGTCATCGCAGTTGCTGACTTGGCGGTTGACCTTGGGCTGGCAGGCATTGTGGCTACCAACACCACCATTTCTCGCGAGGGCCTGCGTACGCCCGCGGATGAGGTCGCGGAGATGGGGGCCGGTGGAGTCTCGGGTGCTCCTGTGGCAGCTCGGTCACTAGAGGTGCTGAAGCTGCTGCACGAGCGCGTCGGAGACAAACTAGTTCTCATCAGCGTCGGCGGCATTGAAACTGCTGAGCAAGCGTGGGAGCGGATTGCCAACGGTGCTTCCCTGCTGCAGGGCTACACACCGTTGATTTATGGCGGTCCGGACTGGATTCGTGACATTCACCAAGGGTTGGCTCGCCAGATTCGAGCTCAGGGCTTCTACTCCATTTCGGAGGCAGTCGGCTGTGGTCTGCCGTGGCGTGGTTAACTGCTGAAAGCCGTTGAGGCTTCCTAACCCAATAAACACGTGACCCCGGGGCCAGCTGCCATGAAGGCGCTGGCCCCCGGGGTTTTCTGTATGAGTAGCGTGCCCGGTCGGTTGAGTTGCCCGTGTGGGCGTCGTATCCCTACTCCCCGACGTTCTCCCACCACGGCGTGATGATGGCACGCGCAATCGAGTGGAAGTACAGATTGAAGCCAAGCACGGTCGGCGTCGCATCTTCCGGAACATCAAGCTTCTCCACGTCGACCGCGTGCACCGCATACATGTAACGGTGTGGGGCATGCTGCGCCGGTGGGTTAGCTCCGTAGTGACCGCGCATGCCCGAGTCGCCGACAAGCTGGATAGCGCCTTCTGGCAGCTTAGAGCCGTCTTCGGAGCCAGCTCCCTGTGGCAGACCCTTTTCGGTCGCTGGAATGTTGAAGACAGCCCAGTGCCAGAAGCCCGAAGCGGTCGGAGCATCCGGATCGAAGCAGGTCACGGCAATGGACTTAGTTCCCTCCGGCAGATTTGCCCAATCCAGTTGTGGGGAAACATTCGACGGAGCGCGGAATTCATCCGCAATCTTCTCGCCGTCCTTGATATCTGGCGAGGACAGCTCGAAGGTTGGCAAATCCTTCAGCGGTGCGTACGGATCTGGTCCCGGGAAAACCGGAGCATTTGCAGTGTTGTTTGTAGCGTTGTTTGCGGTGTCGTTGGAATTCGTAGTCATAACTACCAGTGTGCCTACTTTATGAGCGCGCTGCAGGGACTTCACCAGACTTCCTATCTGCAGAGCCTGATCCTCGGCGTGAATCCAAGGAGGATGCGGGGCTAACACCGCTGATGTAATTACACCCGGGTTTGGCGTGCTAATGCCCCGCTGACCTGCCAATTTGTGTTTCATTATGTAGTCGGGATACAGTATCACAGGTCAGCACGGAAGTGCTTCCTACCCGGTCCGGGTGGCGGAATGGCAGACGCGCTAGCTTGAGGTGCTAGTGCCCTATTAACGGGCGTGGGGGTTCAAGTCCCCCTCCGGACACAATGTGAAGTCTCGAGAAACTGCAGTAAATGCAGGTCTCGGGATTTTTGCTTTCTCTGTCGGACCAATGGTACTGCCCTACTGCAGCGCCGAGGTCAAGCGGAAAACAGAGTCCAGGTAGCGCTGGCGAAGGGGCCGGTCATTCCATTCCTCCTGTGTGAGCAGGAGGGATTTGTCGCGGTACTCGTCGGCAAGCGTGATCAGTTTGTCCACGATGGAACCGGCGGCGGAAAGAAGCGTGATCTCGTAATTGAGGCCGAACGAGCGCATATCCAGGTTGGAGGAGCCGAACATGGCCATGCGGTCGTCGATGACCATGAACTTGGAGTGCAGGACCGCAGGTGCCGGATAGCGGTAGATCTTCACGCCAGCGGTTAGCAGTGCCTGGTAGTAGGACTGCTGCGCGTGACCGACCATGAACTGATCGGACTCTTCGTTGACGTAGAGCTGGACGTCGATGCCTCCATATGCGGCGGAGGTCAGAGCCATGAGCATGGACTCGTCGGGGACGAAGTACGGGCTGACGGCGATAATCCGCTCGTGCGCCTGGTAGATCATGTTATTGAAGACGCGCAGGTTCGGCTCCGTGCTGAAGCCCGGACCCGACGGCAGCACCTGGACAACGTTGTAGTTGTCGTCGACCTCAGTGTTGTGGAGTGAATAGTCCCTGGTGGCTTCCGGGGTTTTGTATAGCTCGCTGGTCCAATCAACCGCAAAAACTGCATCGAAAGCCAGCGCGATATCGCCCTCGAGCTCAATCCACGTGTCCACCCAGCGACGGCCGATCTTATGGTTCTTTTTCTTCTGATATTCGGGCTCAATCAAATTCTGCGAGCCCATGAATACAATGTCGCCATCAATAACTACGAGCTTGCGGTGATTACGCAGATCCAGGCGGCGCCAGGTGAGCTTCAGCAAGCTCACGGGCAGCATCGGGTGCCAGGAGATTTTAGCCTGGACCAGGCGCTTTTTCAGCTTGTAGTAGCCGGGGTACTTCCACGAACCAATTGGATCGACCAGTACCTTGACCTCTAGTCCCCTGTCGTGCGCGCGCTCAAGAGCCTGTATGAAAGGCTCCGTGCTGGGATCCAGTGCAAAGATGTAGGACTGCACGTGGATTGATTTCTGGGCCGCATCGATGGTCTCAATCATGCGGTCAATGGAGGCATCGAATTCGGTGAAAAGTCCCTTTTCCGCGCTGGCAATTGCCGGCATTCCCGTGAGCTGACGCGAGAGCTTGAATACGTTGACAACATCATCTTCTATCTCGGCATCATCCGGTACGTCGGGCAGATGCTCGGTACGTTCCGCAATGAGCTCCTGCGCCAGTGCCTGTACCTCGTGCCTACGGCCCGTGATTTGCTGCGAGCCCAGGAAGAGGAACAGAGGTAGGCCAATAAATGGAATCAGCAGAATCAGTAGCAGCCACGCCGTCGAAGCCGATGGGCTTCGGTTTTCCGGCACCCATCCAATCGCGATGAACTTAATCGTGTAGTCGAGTGCGAAAAATAGTACTTGCCACCACGTTAAGTCCTCCACCAGCCACGGGAAGGTGCCCATCAACCAATCCATGCAGATGATATTACTGAAGGAATTTTCAGTACCTTTGGTCGCTGCCCCTTAGGTGCACTCTCCCCTTTTCGTGACAGCCTATTGTGACATCTGAAATTGAATACTGGTATCAATACGTAGTAAGGTTCAACTCATTGAACATAGTAAGTGTTTGGCATGTCGACTTCGAAAGGACTAACCCCTCCAAATGACTGAGAAGGCTCCTACGAGCACCGAGTTCGACGTTGCCACTAACGTATTGAAGCTGATGGCCGACAAGACGCGTCTCTCCATCCTGTCGCTCCTTCGTGACGGGGAGATGACCGTCACCGCCATCGCTAGTGCGCTCGATCGCCCCGTCCCCGCGATTTCTCAGCACCTGGCGAAGTTGCGCATGGCCAATATGGTGCAGACCCGCAAGGAAGGCACGTCTAGCTTCTATTCTCAGCCCGACGAGCACCTCACCAACCTGGTGGTCAACGCTCTCCACTTCGCCGAACACACGCTCTACAGCGATCCGCCCCATCACCGCGGTCAGTAGGCGTACACGGATACGCCCGCTTTACTCGCTTTACGACGAAACCGCGCGCCCTTCTGAACCTAGTTGGCGAGCCCGGCGTTCGATGCCCTTCCCTGGTCAAATGCCTCCATGATGCGCTGGGCGGCGAGCGTCGGTGTCAGCTGCCCCGAGCGGAGTTGTTTTTCCACCAGGGTGCTCTCTGTCTGCACAGCCTCGTTGGTGTTGAGTCGCTGCAAGAGCGTTTCGTGCACCATGGACCACATCCACTTAATCTGCTGGTTAGCGCGGTTTTCATCAAAGAGATGATTCTCGTGCATAGCCTCGACATGGTCCTCGATGGCCTGCCAGAACTTGTCGATGCCGTCGTCCTCCAATGCCGACATAGTCAGTACCGGTGGCGTCCAGACTTGGTCTGAGGAGCGAACCATCTTCATGGCCGTCATCAGATCACGCGCAGCGCGCTTTGCCGGACGCAAGTTCTTACCATCCGCCTTGTTGATAGAAATCACGTCGGCCATCTCCAGCACACCCTTCTTGATGCCCTGGAGTTGGTCACCGGCGCCGGCGAGTGCCAGAAACGCAAACGTATCCACCATCTGGGCCACCGCGACCTCGGACTGACCGACGCCGACAGTTTCGACGATGACAATGTCGTAGCCTGCGGCCTCGAGCACCACCATGGCCTCACGCGTTGCCTTGGCGACACCACCGAGTGTGCCCGCAGAGGGCGACGGACGGATGAAGGCTTCATCCGCGGCCGAGAGCCGGGACATACGGGTCTTGTCGCCCAGAATCGAGCCACCGGACTTCGTCGACGACGGGTCGATGGCCAGCACCGCAACGCGGTGGCCTTCTTCGATCAGCTTTAACCCGAGGGTTTCAATCGTGGTTGATTTACCGACGCCGGGGACGCCGGTAAGTCCGACGCGCATGGCCTTGCCGGAAAATGGCAGCAACTTCACCAGTAGCTCTTGAGCCAGCACCTTATGCGCCGGAGCAGTCGACTCCAGCAGCGTGATTGCCCGAGCCAACTTAGTGCGGTTTCCAGCCCGCACGCCCTCAAAGAGGTCGTCGACATCTATCCGTCGTCGCGCACGACGGACGACTTCGGGGGCTACAGCGGTCTTTCCCTCAACGACCGTGCCAGCGGTAGTGACGAGGGTGCCCAGGTTTTCTTCAAGATACTCGTTCATCGCTACTTCTCAATTCCGACAACGCGCTGAGCTGAACAGTCAGCCCAGCGCGGATGCGGTAGTTATTTAGGACTCTTCGTCAACGGCAAGGTCGAGACCCAGCTCGTTAGAGAGCTTGGTCATCATGTCGATTGCCGAATCAGCGATGACAGTGCCCGGCGGGTAAATAGCCGCGGCGCCGGCATCGTAGAGTTCCTGGAAGTCGCCCGGTGGGATAACACCACCGACAACAATCATGATGTCCTCGCGCCCCAGTTTTGCTAGCTCATCGCGCAGGGCAGGAACGAGCGTCAGGTGTCCGGCGGCTAGTGAAGAAACACCGACGACGTGGACATCCGAGTCGACTGCCGATTTGGCGGCCTCCTCCGGAGTCTGGAACAGCGGTCCCACGTCAACGTCCATGCCGAGGTCCGCGTAGGCGGACGCGATGACCTTCTGGCCACGGTCGTGACCATCCTGGCCCATCTTGGCCAGGAAGATACGGGGACGGCGACCTTCCTGCTCTTCGAACTTATCGGCCATGGCGATGGCCTTGGAGACGTTGGACACGGCTCCCTCCTTGCCAACTTCGTCCTTGTAGACGCCGGAGAGGGTACGAATCTCGGCCTGGTGGCGGCCAAAGACCTCTTCCATGGCGTCGGAGATTTCACCGATGGAGGCCATGGCGCGAGCACAGTCGACAGCGAGCTTCAACAGGTTCTTGTCCAGGTCCCCCGGTTCACCCGGGTTACGGCAAGCGTCGGTCAGAGCGGCCAGTGCCTTCTGAACCTCTTCCTCGTCGCGCTCGGCGCGCAGGCGAGCCAGCTTGTCAATCTGCTCCTGGCGCACGCGGGAGTTCTCAACCTTGAGAACCTCGATGGCCTCGTCCTCTTCGACCTGGTACTTATTCACGCCGATGAGAGCCTGACGGCCCGAGTCAATACGGGCCTGCGTACGAGCTGCGGCCTCTTCAATACGCAGCTTCGGAATGCCCTCGATGGTGGCCTGTGCCATACCGCCGGCCTCTTCGACCTCGTCGATGTGCTGGCGTGCACGCTTGACCAGCTCATTAGTCAGCCACTCGATGTAGTAGGAACCAGCCCACGGATCAACCGGACGCGTAGTGTTGGACTCCTGCTGAAGCAGCAGCTGAGTGTTACGAGCAATACG
Organism: Corynebacterium sp. 5QC2CO; assembly: GCF_024580435.1. NCBI lineage: Bacteria > Bacillati > Actinomycetota > Actinomycetes > Mycobacteriales > Corynebacteriaceae > Corynebacterium > Corynebacterium sp. 5QC2CO. The sequence goes on from NZ_JANIKI010000002.1 coordinate 126,254, forward strand.
GGCTGAGAAGTCAGTCGGCAGTGCCAGGGCCTCGTCCAGTGCGTTGGTGTGCAGCGACTGGGTGTGACCCTGTGTTGCGGCCATAGCCTCAACAGCAGTACGCGCGACGTTGTTGTAGACATCCTGAGCGGTCAGCGACCAACCGGAGGTCTGCGAGTGAGTACGCAGGGACTGCGACTTCGGGTTCTTCGGGCCAAACTTGCCAACTAGCTCAGACCAGAGGATACGGCCTGCACGCAGCTTGGCGATCTCGGTGAAGGTGTTCATCGAGATGCCCCAGAAGAAGGACAGACGCGGAGCGAACTTATCAACTTCAAGGCCAGCGTCAATACCGGCCCGCAGGTACTCGATGCCGTCGGCAAGCGTGTAAGCGAGCTCAAGGTCGGCCGTCGCGCCCGCTTCCTGAATGTGGTAACCGGAAATCGAAATCGAGTTGAACTTCGGCATCTTTGCCGAGGTGTACTCGAAGATCGAGGAGATGATTCGCATCGACGGCTTCGGCGGGTAGATGTACGTGTTACGAACCATGAACTCCTTGAGAATGTCGTTCTGGATCGTACCGCGCAGCTGCTCGGTCGAAACGCCCTGCTCTTCAGCGGTGACAATGTAGAAGGCCAGAATCGGCAGCACAGCGCCGTTCATGGTCATAGACACCGAGACGCCGCCCAGGTCAATGCCCTGGAAGAGCTCACGCATGTCGTAAATCGAGTCAATTGCCACGCCAGCCATACCGACGTCGCCGGACACACGCGGGTTGTCCGAGTCGTAGCCACGGTGGGTAGCCAGGTCGAAAGCGACCGAAAGGCCCTTCTGGCCGGCCGCGAGGTTGCGGCGGTAGAAGGCATTGGACTCAGCTGCGGTGGAGAAGCCTGCGTACTGGCGAATAGTCCACGGCTGGTTGGTGTACATGGTCGGGTACGGCCCGCGCATGAATGGGGCGATACCCGGGAAAGAATCTACCGGGTGGCCCTCGGCGGCAGCGGCGTCGCGGTCAGCGCGATCGTAGACGCGCTTGACATCGATGCCCTCTGGAATGGTCCACACTTCACCAGCTTCCGCGGCAGCTGCCTTGTTAGTGGCAGCGGCCGCGTCGTCGGTGTTGCGGGAGATGTCAGCGAAATTTGGGATGGTGGTCATTACTTCCTTCACGCTCCCAGTTCGTTCAGCAGTCGGGACAGCTCCGCGACAGCATCGATGGTCATGTTCAGGTATCCGTCGGGGCGAGCGTCCTCAGCGGCATTGGCGAAGCTCTTCTCGGAGCCGGCCACCAGGACCTCCTTAGCGCCGGCGGCGCGGGCGGCCTTGACAGCGTCCTGGCCCGAGGCTTCGTACTCGCTGTCGGCTGCGCACAGCACGACAATCGGTGAGGCCTTCACTGCCTCTTCGAAACCGGCCTCGCCCGGCACAACCTGGCCGGGGTTGGCGACGGCGATACCGCCGGAAGCCAGCAGGTTGGAGGTAAAACCAGTGCGGATGTTGTGCTTGGCCAGCGGACCCAGCGGCAGCATGGCAATCAGCGGACGGTTGCCCTTTTCAGCCAGGAAGTCATCGGAGCGGTTGCGCAGCGCCTCGAAGTCGCTGGCCCAACGGCGAATCGGGTCGCCCTCCGGGCGGGCCTCAGGAGCCAGAGGGGCTTCAGCCAGGTTCGGGAACTCGTTGATAGCGGTGACCTTGGTGCGGCGGTGTGCGATGTCGGCGCGGCGCTTTTCCCAGGTAGCGTCCAGGGCGGCGCGAATATCGGCCTCCGCGGAGGCGAAACCGCCGCCGGTCTCAGTGCCGGTGAAGATCTCCCATGCCTTGTCGGCCATTTCTTCGGTCAGGTCTTCGACGAAGTAGGAGCCACCTGCTGGGTCGGCGACGTAACCAAGGTGAGACTCTTCCAGCAGCAACAGGTTGGTGTTGCGAGCGATGCGAGCCTTGAAAGTATTGGAGACGTTCGGCATGCCGCCGACAACTGCGTAATCAAATGGCAGAACCTCAACTGAGGAGGCACCGCCGACACCTGCGGCGAAGGAGGCGACAGTCACACGCAGCATGTTGACCCACGGGTCGCGCTGGCTGAACATGACCGGGGCGGTCACGGCGTGCATCGGAGCGCGGCCAGCTTCAGGGGCGCCGATAACCTCAGCAACGCGGGCCCACAGAACGCGAGCGGCGCGGAACTTCGCAATGGTGTCGAACTGGTCGTCGGTAGCGGCAAAGCGGAAAGCGATCTGGCCGAGGGCTTCTTCAGCGCTCAATCCCGCGTCGGTCAGCGCACGCAAGTAGGCGACACCAACGGCGAGACTGTAGCCAATCTCCTGGATGTTGTTTGCACCCAGGTTGGAGAAAACAACGCCGTCGACAAGCAGGGCGCGGACGTCGCCCGGCTGCTTAGCCGCCTTGACGGCCAGCTGAGTGGCCTCGTCGAGAGAAACATCGTCAATACCGGCAAAAGCGGAGGTCAGCGGAGCTGCAGAAAGCTCGACTGCGATGTTATCCGGATTAGTCGGGTTCGCCTGCTCGATGTAGGACGTCAGTGCTTCCGCAACCTGCGCAGTCTTCTTACCGGCATGCACGGCAACCGGAGCAAGGTCGACGTAGACGTTGTTGAGCAGAGCCGGCACATCAGCGGCTTCGAGGGAGCCGGTGAAGTCCAGTCGGATGTCCGTGGTGCCGTTTTCCAGGGCAGTCAGCAGAGTCTCGTTGACGGCCTTTGGGTCAAGGGCATCCTCACCCGGGTACTGGCGACCGAAGGTCTCCCGAACGCCCCAACCGTTGGTGTTGTCCGAAGTGACCTTTGCGCCACGGACGAATGGGAACTGGCCCGGAGCTGGGCTTTCCGCGAGCTCGTCCGCGCGGGTGTAGAGCGGGCGAACATCGACACCGTCATAGGTGGTCTGAATCAGTCGTTTCCAAATATCGAGCGGTACATCTGCAACGTCTTGCTTGTGCACCCGCGCGAATACCTTGGCCACGCCCTGATACCAGGAATTCTGCAATTCCTCGAAGTTTGGTGGCAGCGTGGAAGGTGATTCGGGGGTCGTTCGGTCAGTCACGACAGACCTTCTCCCTTACATGTTCTAAGCAACGCCTCTATCAATCCATGACCGAGGAAATTCGGCTGCGACAATTTCCGAATTCTCCGCGGCGGAAAGGAATCTAAAGGCGTTGGCTTCCTCCAATAGTCAATAAGAGCCACTAGTCAGACGCTAAGACTCACCCGAGTGTCCGTGCACTGAACTTTTCAGCTACTTGTGCAATACCCTTACGTTCGGTTTTGTGCTGACGGGCACGTCAAGTGCTCGAGCCAAGGCATAGTGACCTTGACTCCCATCCTAGTGAAATAAAGGGCAAACGCCTTTAGCCGCTGACTACCCCTCCTCGCAGAGCCTCCAACTCGCAGGTCACACGCTTCCCCGCAATCCCCGGTAACCTCAAATGGGTGAACGTATCCGATGTGCGAATTACCCCTACACTCAAAAAGGTTCTGCTGGTGCTAGCCGTAGGTGTGGGGGTCGTCGTCACGCTGTACGTCGATGTTCCCACCGTCGCTACCATCCGGCAGTGGTCCATCGATGCCGGTGACTGGTTCCCGCTCCTCTACTTCCTCGCATACGTTGCACTGACTCAGTTCCCAATCCCCCGCACCGTATTCACTTTGGCTTCCGGAATCCTCTTCGGACCAGTGCTCGGTTTCCTGCTGGCAATTACTGCGACGACGGTTTCTGCCCTTCTCTCCCTATGCATTGTGCGTTTCCTGGGGCGCGACTGGTTTCGCACGCACCTGACCAACCGCCGTCTTCTCAGTCTCGACCACCGGTTGGAGCAACGCGGCTGGCTCACAGTGCTCAGCTTGCGCATGATTGCTGGCGTGCCATTTTCGTTTCTCAACTACGCCTGTGGGCTGTCGTCGATACGAATCGTGCCGTATATCATCGCCACTGCCCTAGGTTCGGCGCCGAACACACTCGCCGTCGTTCTGCTTGGCGACGCGCTGTTGGTCGGCTTCGACGTGCGCTTTGCGGTGGCCACGGGAATTCTGCTCGTGCTTGGTTTGCTGGGACTTCTTGCGGACGCCAAATTCCCTGTCGTAACCGGTTCTTCGAAACGTTAAAACACCGCTTGGTGCTCTTGAGCTAGACGTAAGTTTTTCGGCGAGCTGGTGTTGGTTGCCTGTGAGTTTGCGGAGCGAAGGAACGTGTCTTAGCCCAACTGTCAAGGGGTGGGGCTAGACTAGAGCGTATGTACTCAGTCTTTGCCAGGTATCGCGGTCGATCTACTCGCAGGGCAGATCACGTTCAGGCCTCTGCGCAGGCACTTTCCGGCCTGGAAGGCGTAGGAACTGTTGAGGTTGCAGGTATCGAAGAGCTTCGCGCAGCTCCTGAAAATGCTGTGGGAGTCACCACGCTTGTGCTGGCGCTATTGGCCGCAGGTGACTGGGCGATAGGTATCGGTGTTTGTCCTCAGGACGACATTGAGCAAGCGCATCTGGCATCGAGCTCAGTCATCGGTAAGGGAGGCAGAGCCGGCACGGTAAAAACCCGCATTCGGACTAACAATCCGCGTGGTAAGGATTACTCGGAGGATATTGGTGCAGCATTCACATTGCTGCACCACGTTATCTCTCGCAGGTCCCCCGAAGGCCGCGAGGCAACTGGTTTGGTTCGCGCTGGTTATTCACAGGTAGAGGCTGCGGAAGAATTGGGAGTTTCAAAGCAGGCCGTCAATCAGCGCCTCGCAGCAGCTGGCTGGCAGGCGGAGCTGGCCGGATGGAACCTGGCCGTCCACCTGCTTCAGCGAGCTGATGAGTTATAAAAGCTTACTGCCCATTTTCTGGGGCGTAAGGGTCACGTGACCATCCAGAAAAATCTGGACGATCGGTGGAGTGCGCACCGCTGCCTGCATTGGTATTACCGGTGCCAGGAGCCGAGGGCAGGTCACGTTTGCCGGAAGGAACTGACGGCGTAGCCGGTGTGGTCGGCGCAGCGGGCGCAGCCGGTGTTGCAGGTTCAACCGCTGCCGGGCCGTTCTGGGCACCCAACTGTTCAGGCTGAGCGGGCTGAGCCGAATCAACGCGGCGATTCTTCTTCCTCTCAGGGGTATTACCAGCCGCTGCAGCTACCGGATCATCAACCGGGCGGTTAGCGACCTCGTTCGCCGCGGCAACCGCGCGAGCCAACTCCGGGTTGGTCGACATGTCGAACCAGTTCTCGTCGCGGCCCTGCTCAGCCTCTTCCTTAGTCTCGCGGCTCACGGCCGGAGGCTCATAGCGGAAGACACCGTCGGCATCCTTCTTGCCGAAAGCCTTAGCGAAGCTCTCGAGACTGTCGCCGAACTGCGACGGAATCATCCAAACAGTATTGCCGTCCTTATTTGCCAGCTCAGGCAGCTTCTCCAGGTACTGCCAGGCAAGAATCTCAGGTGTCAACTGTGAAGCCTTAACAGCTGCGTTGACCTTCTGGATAGCGCGAGCATTACCCTGTGCCTCAAGGTAGGTAGCGGCGCGAGTACCCTCAGCGCGCAGAATGGTTGCCTGACGCTCAGCTTCAGCAGCCAGAATTGCTGCGTGCTTGTTACCTTCGGCGGCGAGAATCTGTGCCTGCTTACGGCCCTCAGCAGTTTTAATATCGGCTTCGCGGGTACCTTCCGCAGTCAGAATCATGGCGCGCTTCTCGCGATCGGCCTTCATCTGCTTTTCCATCGACTGCTGAATCGACGGTGGCGGCTCAATGGCTTTCAGCTCCACACGAGCGATACGAAGACCCCACTTGGCAGTGGCCTCGTCCAGCTCGCCGCGCAGACGGCGGTTGATGTAGTCACGGGAAGTCAGTGTCTCTTCCAGTGTCAGGCCACCCACGACGTCGCGAAGCGTTGCGGTGGTGATCTGTTCGACGCCGAAGATGTAGTCATCGATACCGTAAATTGCCCGATCCGGTTCATTGACCTGGAAGGTCACGACGGTATCGATAGCCACAGTCAGGTTGTCTTCGGTGATCACTGCCTGTGGCGGGAAGGTGACCATACGCTCACGGGTATCGACCTTCTCGCGCACTCGGTCAATGATCGGGATGATGAAGTTCAGGCCGCTGTTCAGTGTCTGCGTGTATCGTCCCAGTCGCTCTACGATTGCCGCTTCACCCTGAGGGACCAGGACAATCGCTTTGAGAACCAAGGTAACAACCACGAGAATGAAAACGACGAGGATGATAAAGCCTTCCATGGGATTCCCTCGTAGCTAGAAACTGTGTGGTCAGTTATTTAATGGTCAGTAACTAAGAGTGCTCCGAGCGCCCTTTAAGTGAGTTGACTGCTCAGAGCAGCTTGTCCACTACTGCGGTATTGCCCGAAATCTCTACAATCGTGACTCTTTCCTTCGCATCGAAGGTCTTCGCAGTCAGAAGACTGCGCGCGCTCCACAACTCGCCATTGACCTTAATCAGACCCGCTGACGAGGAAACTGGCTCGATGACCTCAGCATGACGGCCCGCTAGCAGTTCCGGACGCGACTCCAGTTCAGCGGACTTGTCCGGTTTTGCCATCTTCTTGCGCAACACAGGGCGAACTGTCAGCACAAGTGCGGCGGACACAACGGCGAAGATGACCACTGACAGCCAAAGCGGCGCTCCAAGCTGGCTCGCACCGGACGCTGCCAGCGCACCACCTCCGAGCATTAACAGTGCTAAATCTCCGACCGCGAGTTCACCGAGAACCAGTAGGAGGCTTGCTCCGAGCCAAAGGAGAGGAATCACGCCCTCACCCTACCTACTTTGCAGAACAAATGTGGGGCGAGTGGAGTCAGAATTCCGGGGTTAGTACTGCATATGTGGCTCAGTGACGAAGTCGACCAGGCGCTCAACTGCACCAATCAAATCCGACTCCAGATCACGGTAGGTGTGTACACCTGCGTAGACGCGTCGCCAGCCCTCCTTGGGGTCGTCTCCCCAGCCCAAGCGACGGCAGATTCCCGTCTTCCAGTCCTCCCCGTAAGGAACTTCTGGCCATGCCTCGATGCCTACCGACGAGGGCTTGACCGCTTGCCAGACATCGATAAACGGGTGGCCTGTGACCATCACGTGCGGGCCGAGCTGCTGAGTCATGCGGCTTTCCTTACTGCCCTCCACCAAGTGGTCTGCCAGGACTCCGACGCGGCGCTTCGGACCCGGACCAAATTCGGCCAAGCGTTCTGGAAGGTTGTCCAAGCCCTCCAGATACTCCACGACTACGCCTTCGACACGCAGATCGTGGCCCCACACCTTCTCGACAATTGCCGCGTCATGAATACCCTCGACCCAGATACGGCTGGGGAGAGCAACCTTGGCCTTGACGTTGTGGACCTTGCGCGAGCCCGATGCCGACAGATCCTGCGAGGGCTTTTTTGGTTGTGCTTTCGGACGCACCAGAGTCACAGGTCTGCCGTCGATGAGAAAACCGCGCTCGTGCATGGGAAATAGCCGCGACTTGCCGTGGCGGTCCTCCAGGCGAACGCACCAGCCGTCGAAAGTTTTCTCCAACCCGATAATCGCACCGACGAATCCGTCATAGGACGCCTCGACGACAACACCATTTTCTGCTGTCACCTCGCGTGCCGGCTGTGGGATACGACGGCGGTGGCCACGTGCGCCAGCGAACACGTCCTGATTGCGGTACGGGTCTTGAAAGCTCATGGGTACTGAGATTAACAGCATCGGTTACGGGACCAACGACACACTGCACTAGGATGAGCTGCACTATGCAGCGCAGTGTTCTCGACCAGGTCTGGAGTCCAACTCAGCACATCGCCCTTTGGCTGGGCGCGTGGTTGTCGGGTTTGGAAAACTACGATCATCTCCTCGACGCGCTTGACTCGCTCGGCGGGCCCACGTCAGTTCCGGGAACGTTCGTGCTTGCCGACGCCACGGTTCCGAATGTCATCGATTGCGACGCTGATCTCGATCGAAGCGACATGCTCCGCCTTCTTCGAGCAGTTACTGAAGCGGGAGATTGGCACAGTGACCACCGTCCCCTCGGCCGCCTCATTCTCTCTGGACCCGGTGATGCACCTGCACTGCCTGCGGGAACCGACGCCGCTGAAGCTGCACGCGCAGCAGGCTCGGCCATTGTGATTGCGGATGCGGAGCAGGGCTGGAACCATGTGCTCATACCAGTGACAACGCCGGTGCCAGGCCTCCCGCAGTGGCATTGGTACACACTGGAAGGCCACATTCCCGAGCCGGCCTATCTCTCCCCTGGCGAGGCGGATTTACAGTTGGCAGATGCGGCGCGGGTTGCGGCTGCCACGATTGCGGCGATGCCGCGTTCACCGCTGACGTCGTCAAGCAGTGGTGCCCCGAAAGTGGATCCCCGGCTGATGGTCGGCATGCTCGATGATCACCTGGACATGGCTTTTGTGCCGGATGATGTGCCGCGCCGTGCACTGGGAGTGCTCGCCAGAGCTGATCGGGCGTCGTCGATTCTGGCGGTGGCACAGGGCAGCGAGTCGGGGCACGGCAGCGCCGCGTTTGATGCGCAGCTCATCCCCTTGTGGCGAAAGATTCGGCAGGCGCGGATGAGCGCGGTGGAATACGCGATTCAGGAGTGGACTCGCTAGAGATTTGCCCTGCCCCGCGGCCCAATTGAAGCCAAAGGAATCAGTGTGGGCGGCGCTTTGCCGGGGTGCAACAGGCTGCGGCGCAGGGCGCGCCGTTGCAGGCCGAGCCGAGTAGCGGTTCACTTCCCAGGCGGCGGGGTTCGGCATCTGCGATGCGCTCTTCGATGAGCTCCACGAGCATGTCAGTGAAAGTAGCCGTCGGGCCAGGCGTTGCGACACGCTCGATGACGATGTCGTGATGAGCCATTTCATCCTGAAGCTCGGCATCCAAATCCCAGGCGACCTCAACATGGTCCGAGATGAAACCAATCGGGCACACTACTGCGGATCGGAGGCCGTGGGTGACCTCCGCTTCAACGTGGTCGACGATGTCAGGCTCCAACCACGGCACGTGCTCCGGGCCAGAGCGGGACTGCCAGACGACGTCAAAATCGGTGATACCCACTGCATCGGCGACGAGCCGTGCTGCTTCGTTGACCTGGCGGGAGTAAAGATTTCCGCCGAGCTCTACCGGCCCGGATGCCTTGTCCGCAGAGACCGGAATAGAGTGAGCGGTGAAAATAAGCCGGGCCTTGTCACGGCGGTCATCCGGCAGCTTGGCAAACGCCTCACGCACTGCGTCTGCATAGGCTTCTATAAAGAGCGGATGATCGTAGAAGCTCCGGATTTTCTCCATGTCAAAAGCACGGTCGCCCAGAGATTCGCGCATCCGAGCAATGTCTTCGTGATACTGGCGGCAGCCGGAGTATCCGCCCCAGGCGCTAGTGGCGAAAACGAGCGCTCGCTTAACGCCGTCGTCAGCCATCTTTGCCGCGGTGTCTTCAGCCATCGGATGCCAATTGCGATTGCCGAAATAGACAGGCAAGTCATAGCCACGGCGAGTCAGCTCAGTTTTAAGGTTGGAGACAATTTCGCGGTTTAAATCGTTGAGCGGGGACTTACCGCCGAAGTGCGCATAGTGAGCGCCGACTTCGTCCAACCTCTCCGGCGGAATTCCGCGGCCGCGGGTGACATTCTCCAGGAAGGGACGCACATCGGCCATCTTTTCGGGACCGCCGAAAGACAACAGCAAAATAGCGTCAAAATTATCAGAAGACATAGGCAACCATGTTAGTAGCGCAGTCTGAGGACTCCATAAGACGACTGCTCACGGCCCCGGCGTCTCCTGCCGATTGGGGTTCCATACCAATCGCTTGACGACGGCACCCTAACCCCGCCCTACTGCGGAATTCGACGATTGGTCACAAGCAGTGAGCCCACGGTCACTAGCAGCATCGTGAAGGCTGCAATCAGATAGGGCCTCGGATTCTCGGCCCGCTTGAGTTCGTAACCGATGTCATCTTCCAGTGAGCCATAGGCATCGCGGAGCTGCTCGAGGGAACCAGCGCTGAAGAACTCACCTTTTGTTCGACGGGCGATCTCTCGCAGCGAATCGTCGTCGTTAGGCACTGGAATCAATTCGCCCTGAACCGTGATTGCGCCTTGCGCGGTACCGAACGAAATCGTGTTGACAGGCACCCCGGCCTTGGCGGCTTCGGCGGCGGCGGTATACGCGCCGCGGGGATCGTCGAGTTCTTGTGGGACGGTCTGTTTGCCGTCGGAAAGCAGCACAATTGTCGCTGGCGGGGCGCCTTCTCCCCCGCCCTGAACCGAGTCGCTGAACTGATTGATGGCATCCAGCGCGGCAGCGATAGCATCACCGGTCGCAGTCGCCTGATCTAACTCAGCAGCCTGGAGCGCTCGATTCACGGTGTCATGGTTGGTAGTCGGGCTGACAGCAGTGCGAGCGCGGCCAGAGAACGTCACCAGGCCGATATTGAGGTCGTCGGGAAGGTTCTCCACGAACTCTTGGCCGGCTTCTTTAGCGGCAGTGATGCGGTCGGGCGCAACATCCGTGGCCGACATGGACAGCGAAACGTCGACCACCAGCATGACCGTTGCGCGGTTGCGGGCGACTTTGGTCTCCGAAATCGGACCAGCCAATGAAATGATGACCAGAACTAGAGACAACAGCGCACTGATGGCCACGACATGGCGCAGGCGTGCCGACGACTTATTCCCCAGTGACCCAACGATGGTGAAGTTGCCAAAGGCAATGGCACGTTGCTTTCGCTGCTTAGTGCTGATCCAATAGGCCACGGCTGCCACGAGAGGCAGAGCGAGTGCGAGCAGCCAACCTGGGTGCGCAAAAGTTGAGTTTAGGAACGTCATCGCGGTATCAGTTTCCTCACATCCAGTCGCCTAAACAGTCGCATATAAACCAGTGGTTATAGCCGGTTAGTCGGTGGCCTAAAAATAGCACTAATAAGCGGTTACTCAGACGCTAATGTTGGCCAATTTGTCGAGCAAAATCCAGTACCCAATCGGAATCCGTACGCAAGGTAATAACGCGAGCACGGCATTTGCGCAGTTCATTGATTACACGCTCGTGGTGGGCACTAGCCTGAGCTGCATACTCGGCGCGAGTTTTGTCGTTGATGTTGAGTTCAATGGTCTCACCAGTTGCTGAATCCGCCATGACCACCGGGCCTTCGCCGGGTAAGGCTTCATCGGCTGGATCGACCAGGCGAATCGCCATAATCTCTGTCGAGGCTGAAGCAACGCGCAGCGGGCGCGCCCAATCAAGTGATCCAAGGAAGTCCGAGATGACAACCAACAGCCCAGCGCGCGGAGCCTGAGTCATTACTGTGTCAATATCCGCTGCGAGGTTATGCTCAGCGGTCGCGTCAGCCAACTGCTTAAGCAGCATCAAGCTGTGGGCACGGCCCTGGCCTGCTGGTACCGGAGTGCCACCGGCGATTAATCCAGTTCTGGACCCCGGAGCGTCGTTAAGCATCGTTACAGCGCCGGCAGCGGCGGTGAGCAGATGTCGTTTGGTGGTATCGGCCAAGCCCGTGGACAGACGTGCGGCGGGTTCGGCGACAATCCAGCACTCCAGCTCGCGCTCGGCCTCGGAGGTGCGAACGTGCGGCACCCCAGTACGGGCTGTCACTGCCCAGTTCATCTGGCGAACGTCATCGCCGATGACGTATTCGCGGGAGCCAACCGGCTCAGAGCCATCTCCAGTAGCGGTGGAGAGAAAGCTACCGCGCAAAAGCCCGTTGAGCTTACGCGTAACAGTTAGCTCTAAGTACGCCAGGACACGTGCAAGATCGTCTTCACGAGCTGACATTAGGAAGCAGTGCCCTCATCGGAGCCAGTGCTCGCGCCCTGGGGAAGGCGCACGTGAGACAACACGATGTCAATAATCCGTTCTGGAGTAATGCCATCGGCCAGGCCCTCATAGGACAGGACCAAGCGGTGACGCAGCACGTCGGGAAGCACGGAGACCACATCGTCCGGCACAACATAGTCGCGACCGGAAAACAGCGCGTGGGCGCGGGCAGCCGCGACAGCACCAAGAGTTGCACGCGGCGATGCGCCATAGGAAAGCCAGCGGTCGACATCCTTCAACTCTGCCCGCATCGGATTACGGGTGAGTTCGATGACGGCAACGATGTAGTCAATCAGTGTGTGGTGGACAAAGACTTCGCGGGTAGCGCGCTGCAGTTCCCGAACACTCTCTGGGGTGAGAATCTGCTGCGCGACTGGAGAGGTGGCCCCCATGCGGTAGACAATCTCCCGCTCCTCCGCCGGAGTGGGGTAACCCACGAGGACCTTGAATAGGAAACGGTCTCGCTGGGCCTCCGGCAGTGGGTAGACACCCTGGTTTTCAATTGGGTTTTGCGTGGCCAGGACCAGAAACGGTTCCGGTACTGGCGTGGATTCCCCTGCGATGGACACCTGGTGCTCTGCCATGACTTCCAGCAGTGCCGACTGCACCTTCGCCGGTGCGCGGTTGATTTCATCAGCGAGCACGATATTTGACATGACCGGGCCGGGCTCGACAATGAACTCCGAGGTGTCCTGGCGGAAAATCCGGATGCCGACAATATCCGATGGCACCAAATCTGGAGTGAACTGGATGCGGGAGTAGGACCCACCCATCACTGTGGCAAAAGTAGACACTGCCAGAGTTTTCGCAACACCCGGAACACCTTCGAGCAGGACATGACCTCCTGCGAGCATCGCGATAAAGAGCTGCTTAATCAGGTGCTCCTGGCCAACCACAACCTTCCCCAGCTCCGCGTATGCGCGCTCGAGGTCCGTGTGGTCAGTGGGCGTTGGGTAGGTCACAGAGAAACCCTTCTTTAGGTCGGTCGCCCGACCTGTAGAACACGTCGTTAGAAACTAGACGAGGCGGACAACGTTCGGTGTCATTCCGTTATAACGGACTGGCGAGATCTTAACCACAGAACCGGACTGCGGTGCCTCAATCATCTTGCCATCGCCCAGGTAGATAGCGACGTGGCCATGACCATTCGGACCCCAGAACAGCAGGTCACCACGCTTCATCTGAGATGCCGGGTAGTGCTTTCCGCGCTGGTACTGGTAGCCGGTGTAGTGAGGCAGGTCAATGCCGACAGCGGCGTAGGCGTACAGAGTCAGGCCCGAGCAGTCGAAACCAATCTTGTTGTAGTCGCCGTGGGAGTCAGCTACTCCGCCGTCACGGATGCCCTTGGTCGGGCCGTTGGCGTTGCCGCCACCCCATGCGTATGGGACACCGAGCTGCCCCATCGCGCGTGCGATGACAGTCTCAACCTTCTGGCTGGAAGAACTCGAGGTGCTCTGACCGGTCTCCGGATTCGTCGGCACCACAGTCTGTGCCGGGGTGCCGCTTGACGACGAGCTGCCGGTGCTAGACGATTCCGAAGTCTCGGTGGACTCAGAGGAGTCCGTAGATTCAGTCGTCTCAGAGGAACTGGTGGAGCCAGTGGAGCTGTTAGAGCTAGTGGAACCAGTCGAGCCCGTAGAACCAGTGGTGCTAGAGCTTTCATCTGTGGACTCAGAAGAGGAATCCTCATCAGTCTGGTTCGACTGCGCCTCTGCGCGAGTCTTAGCTGCGGCTTCCTCAGCGGCCTTCTTGGCGGCGGCGTCTTCCGCTTCCTTGCGGGCCCGCTCGTTCTCATAATTCTGGCGCTGGGAGTTCAGCTCGTTGACCGCGTTTCGGGCTGCATCCAAAGATGCCTTTGCTGCATCGCGATCGACCTGAGCCTGCTGGTAATCAGCTTGCTCCTTTTGAAGCTCCTCGTTTGCCTCGGAGTATGCGTTCTGAGCATCGGTGTTTCGCTGGTTTGCGGTGGCTTCTGCCTGCTGAGCCTCGTCACTCTTCTTGCGAAGCGTGGACTCCTGGTTAGCAGCCTCGGTTCGATTCTTATCCAGAGAGTCAACGGTCTGCTCTTGACGATCAGCTTCGCGACGCAAAGCGGACAGGCGGTTAATGGCTTCGGATGCATCTCGCGCACCCTCGAGAATCGAGCCACTGGAACGTCCCTGGCGCATGATGGTGCGTGCTAGCTCGTCGAACTGCTTCTGGGCACTAACGAGCTCAGCGCGGGAACGGTCGAGTTGGGTCCTTGCCTCGTCGACCGCCTCGCGCGCACGGTTAGCGGCATCTCGAGCGTTCTCAAGGTCCACCATGGCCTTGTTGACATCCTCGCGGAGAGTGCCCATGCGTAGCTCGAGGTCAGATACCCGGCGCTCGCTGGAAGTTACCTCGGCGACCAGGGACTGCAAGTACGACTCGGCGTTAGAGGCCGCCTCGCGCGCTTGACGAAACTGGGCGTCGCTCGGATTCAGTGGTTGTGCAGCTGCGACCTGAGTGTTCGTCGCCAGAAGACCCGCCGTGATAATACCGGCGATTGGACGAGTCCAATATGATGCACGGACTTTGCGATTACTCGGCACCGCGTTACTCCTACATTTCTCCTATGGGTGCGTTCACGCCTCAGAATCGACACCAGCGACTTCCCCATCGTTGGATATCTTCCCGTTGTTGCCTCCAGGTCTTGAGTGGAACTTCGAAAAACGTCGAACCGAAACCAGAACCAAAAGCAACAGCGGCGCTCCCGCGAGTTTTCTTCGGTCAATACTGGACCCTTGAGTCCACTATTGGCATCACGAAGCACTTTACGGGTCAAAAAGCTCTAAAAAAACATAAGTAACAAAATTACCAACCATCCCTCACTTTGTAACCGTTTCGTTATATGCCGTGGCCTGCGGTTATGGCGAGCCCTAGTTTTCTGTGTGAATTATGTCACTATATGATGACTTATCGGCGCGCCGGAGTGTTGCTGTCCGCTACCTGGGGTATCGGACATAAGAAAAGGTCAAGCATTAAAGCTTGACCTTGGTGAAAATCGTTGACACGGTTACGGCGACTGCAACAGTGTTATCCAAATGAGATAGTGGCTGATTTCTCCACTGCTACCAGTTTTTGGGGCATTTGCCCTGCCTCTCGCCTAAGGGTGGAAAGCCGGGGGGCGGTGAATGTAATCAGTGGGTCCGTTAGCTTCAGCGTCCGTCGTAAAGCGAACTCTTAGGCGGTTGGGCGTGTGCGTAGCCAGTAGAACGTCAGTCCGACGAAGAGTGTGACGATAACGACGCCTGCGATGAGGCTGTAAAGAGTCCACGGAACGACGTAGTTAGTGAGCTCGTGTAAATAGGCATCGAGACCCGCCGGATAGTCTCGTGGAGTCTCCATCATTGCGTGGTCGGCGCGTTCAATGGCTGCGCGGGGGAAATCGGCAGATGCGGTAGCCACATTGCCCGGTGTGCGCACGACAGTCGTTCCGCCGACTTGGTCCGCTACTTGGCGGGCAAAGGAAAAGATGTCGGTGTTCTTTTGTTCGGCGACGGGGTAAATCTTCTCGCTATCTAGGTAGATGATATTGAAATTGGGCACCCCCCGATTTGCTGCATCGTCGACAATTGGCTGGACCGCTTCTCGGAGCTGTGGGTTATTTGTAACGATGTTGTCGGTGCGTAGCTGAGCGACCACCTTTTCGACGGTTTCTTTCGCTGCCTGTGAATCTGCTGGCGTATGCATTAACTGCCTTCCGTATCGTGCTCCTGTTTTGCGTGAGAATAGTTTCCACGCGCCCCAATTTGGCGGAGATACTGCTTCGTTTGTCCTTTCTATAATGGCCTGTCTTGGACGTGAACGGGGGTAGCTTAACTCGGCGCGCCGCGGGCAATCTACATACAGAACGTTCGTACTGTTATTGTTGGTGCAAGGACGGTA
Source organism: Corynebacterium sp. 5QC2CO (assembly GCF_024580435.1). NCBI lineage: Bacteria > Bacillati > Actinomycetota > Actinomycetes > Mycobacteriales > Corynebacteriaceae > Corynebacterium > Corynebacterium sp. 5QC2CO. The sequence continues at coordinate 141,946 of NZ_JANIKI010000002.1, forward strand.
ACGCTTCCTTAAAAACGTGTGCGTGGGCTCGTGTGCCCCGCGTCGTGATTATTGCTTTAATTGGTTGATAAGGGGCGGCGTGATCGCACCTATGCCTTGTGGAGAGCCGAAATTCGAGTGCCGGACTCTTCAGTTAAGGCGACAATTCACCCGAATAGAAATGGAGCTGACTGTGGCTGAAAGCAAGAATTCTTTCGATGCCCTGCGCAAGCTCGAGGTTGGCGATAAGTCTTACGACTACTTCGCTCTCGACGCTGTGCCGGGTATGGAGAAGCTGCCTTACTCGTTGAAGGTTCTCGGTGAGAACCTGCTGCGCAACGAAGATGGCGCCAACATCACTGAGGAGCACATCAAGGCTGTCGCTAACTGGGTTCCGTCGGCTGACCCGTCGATTGAGATTCAGTTCACCCCTGCTCGTGTGATCATGCAGGACTTCACCGGCGTTGCCTGCATCGTCGACCTGGCTACCATGCGTGAGGCTGTTAAGACCCTGGGCGGTGACCCGGATCAGGTCAACCCGCTGAACCCGGCCGAGATGGTCATTGACCACTCCGTCATCATCGAGGCTTTCGGTAGCGAAGACGCACTGGAAAAGAACGTCGAGATTGAGTACCAGCGCAATGCAGAGCGTTACAAGCTGCTGCGTTGGGGCACTGGCGCTTTCTCCAACTTCCGCGTTGTTCCTCCGGGAACCGGTATTGTCCACCAGGTCAACATCGAGTACCTGGCTCGCGTTGTCTTCGACAACAACGGCCTGGCTTACCCGGATACCTGTGTTGGTACCGACTCCCACACCACCATGGAAAACGGCCTGGGCATCCTGGGCTGGGGTGTTGGCGGTATCGAGGCTGAGGCTGCAATGCTTGGCCAGCCGATTTCCATGCTTATCCCGCGCGTTGTCGGCTTCAAGCTGACTGGCGACATTCAGCCGGGCGTTACCGCAACCGACGTCGTGCTCACCGTCACCGATATGCTGCGTCAGCACGGTGTCGTCGGCAAGTTTGTTGAGTTCTACGGTGCTGGCGTTTCCAAACTGCCGCTGGCTAACCGTGCAACCATCGGTAACATGTCGCCGGAGTTCGGCTCCACCGCCGCCATCTTCCCGATCGATAGCGAGACCATCAAGTACCTCGCATTGACCGGTCGTGACAAGGAGACCCTGGAGCGCGTTGAGGCTTACGCCAAGGCTCAGGGCATGTGGCTCGACGAGAACACTCCGGAGGCCGAGTACTCCGAGTACCTCGAGCTGGACCTGTCCACCGTCGTTCCGTCCATCGCTGGCCCGAAGCGCCCGCAGGACCGCATCGAGCTGACCTCCGCCAAGGAGCAGTTCCGTAAGGATCTGCACAACTACTCCGACGGTGAGGTTAAGGAGGCCGTTAAGGCTTCTGCTCCGAACACCGAGCTGGCCGCCGACTACAACGAGTCCCGCGAGGGTCACGGCGAGTCCGCTGCTGAGGGTGCAGAGGGCCGTCCGTCCTCGCCGATCACCGTTACCTCCGCTAAGGGCGGCGAGTACACCCTTGACCACGGCATGGTCGCTATCGCTTCCATCACCTCTTGTACCAATACCTCCAACCCATCCGTGATGGTCGGCGCTGGCCTGTTGGCTCGCAAGGCAGTTGAGAAGGGTCTGACCGCTAAGCCATGGGTCAAGACCATCTGTGCTCCGGGTTCCCAGGTTGTCAACGGCTACTTCAAGCGCGCTGACCTCTGGAAGGACCTCGAGGCTCTGGGCTTCTACCTCTCCGGCTTTGGTTGTGCAACCTGTATCGGTAACTCCGGTCCGCTGCCGGCTGAGGTTTCCTCCGCCATCAACGAAGCAGACCTGGCTGCTACCGCAGTTCTGTCCGGTAACCGTAACTTCGAAGGCCGCATCTCCCCTGACGTGAAGATGAACTACCTGGCCTCTCCGATTCTGGTTATCGCTTACGCTATTGCGGGCACCATGGACTTCGACTTCGAGACTCAGGCACTTGGCAAGGACGCAGAGGGCAACGATGTCTTCCTGCGCGACATCTGGCCGTCCACCGAAGAGATCGAGGCCACCATCGAATCCTCCATCTCCTCTGAGCTCTACGACGAGGACTACAAGGACGTCTTCGCTGGTGACGAGCGTTGGCAGAACCTGCCGACTCCGGATGGCAAGACCTACGCATGGGAGGATGACTCCTCCTACATCCGTGAGGCACCGTACTTCGAGGACATGGAAATGGAGCCGGCTTCGGTTTCCGACATCAAGGGCGCTCGCGTTCTTGCAGCCCTGGGCGACTCGGTGACCACCGACCACATCTCCCCGGCCTCCTCCATTAAGCCGGGTACCCCGGCCGCTCAGTACCTCGACTCCATGGGCGTTGAGCGAAAGGACTACAACTCCCTGGGTTCCCGTCGTGGTAACCACGAGGTCATGGTTCGCGGTACCTTCGCTAACATCCGCCTGCAGAACCAGCTGCTTGACGGTGTTACCGGTGGCTACACCCGTGACTTCACCCAGGAGGGGGGCCCGCAGGCCTTCATCTACGACGCTGCAATGAACTACAAGGAGCAGGGCACTCCGCTGGTCGTCGTTGGCGGCAAGGAGTACGGCACTGGTTCGTCCCGTGACTGGGCAGCTAAGGGTACCCTGCTGCTGGGCGTCAAGGCTGTCATCGCTGAGTCCTTCGAGCGTATTCACCGCTCGAACCTGATCGGCATGGGTGTCGTTCCGCTGCAGTTCCCGGAGGGCGAGTCCTGGAAGTCCCTGGGCATCGACGGAACCGAAACCTTCGATATCGCTGGCCTGGAGGAGCTCAACGAGGGCACCACCCCGAAGACCGTCAAGGTCACTGTCACCAAGGAAAACGGCGAGTCCTTCGACTTCGACGCTGTGGTCCGCATCGATACCCCTGGTGAGGCTGACTACTACCGCCACGGCGGTATTCTGCAGTACGTCCTGCGCAACATGATCAAGGGCAACTAGTTTCCCTTTGACTCGTGTGCGCTAGGGCTTGCAGCAAGCAGCGCTTCTAGAGGCCGGTAGGTAGCGCTAGCCCGCGGATTCATACCCCACGGACTAGCGCCCTGCCGGCCTCGGGCTTCTTTACGCAACCAAGATGAGGCTTGGGAAGTATAGGAATGGCGCTGCCACGTCATGCAGTGAAACATGTCCCTGGGCGTCGCCGGCAAGAAAAGAGTTTCCTTATGCCAAAAGTGAGTAACCAGGATTTAGCTCAACGGCGGCACGAAATTCTCGACGGCGCTCGGCAGTGCTTTGCAGAATTCGGCTACGACGGCGCAACGGTCTCTCGTCTGGAGGCCACTACCGGTAAGTCTCGCGGTGCTATTTTCCATCACTTCGGATCCAAAGAAGGTCTGTTCTTAGCGTTGGCCGAAGAGGATGCCGCAAATATGGCGGAAGTCGCGGAGGCTTCCGGCTTAGTGGAAGTAATGCGTGACATCGTGGCGAACCCAGACAAGCATGGCTGGCTGGGAACTCGCCTTGAGATTGCCCGTCGCCTTCGCAGCGATCCGGAGTTTAAGGGCCAATGGTTGGGCCATCAGGATCAATTGGATGACGCTGTTGCCCATCGATTGACTCAGACATCCTCATCCGGCTCCCTACGGTCGGATTATTCGGTTCGTACGATGCAGCTTTTTCTCGAGCTGATGCTCGATGGCATCATCGTTCGTCTGGCATCTGGTCGCACTGTCGATGAATTGGATTCCGTGCTTGATTTAGTTGAAGACAGCTTACGGCGCAAGGACTAGCCACTCAGGCTAGGCCTGATAGCGTGCCGTACCACCCGCTCCCCTAATACGGGAGCGGGTTTCGGCTTTCTGCCGTGCATTTCCCCCGTTTGACCGGTAAAGATACATAGATTTCACCCAATATGGACTAAGCTGTCTATTTATGAGTGTGGGTAAGTTTTTGTTGGTGGCGCTCCGCCCCGCAGATGGCGCGGGGCAAGCCGAGTACCAGGACTTTCTGGATTCCACCGGGCTTGAGCCCAGCCAGTTGGATCTGTTTACCATCGACGCTGTCGGCGCTAAGTTGCCCGACCTGACCTCCTATGACGGCGTATTCGTCGGCGGCAGCCCATTTAACATCACCGACCTTGAGCATTCGGGGCTGCAGAAGTATTCGCACGATGTGCTTTACGACGTACTTAGTAGTCCTGTCCCCGCATTGCTTATCTGCTACGGCGCTAGCTACACGGCTTTTACTTCGGGTGGTTTGGTTAACCTGCGTCACGGCGAAGTAGCGGGTTCTACCCGGGTAGAGCTCACCGAAGCCGCTACTCAAGATCCAATAGCCTCGGTGTTACCTCCGGTTTTTTATGCGTTGACTGGCCACAAGGAATCCGTAGCGGAACTTCCCAATCACGCGACTTTGCTTGCCACAGGCCCAACCTGTCCGGTGCAGATGTACTCAATCGGGTCGAATAACTGGGTTACCCAATTTCATCCGGAGATGAATGCTAACGGACTGCTCCGCAGAATGTCGTTCTACACCGATGTCGGTTACTTTGACCCGGAGGAAGTCGACGCGATTCGACTAAAGGTATCTGATGTGGACCTTCAGGCCGTTGCGTCAATCATCCCCCGATTTATGCACGTATGTACGCATGCAGCCAATCCGAGCCTGCTAATGGTGCAGTAGTCTTCGTCTCCCTCTATCTCCCCTTTTTCACGAAACTCGTTCCCGCAAATGTCTACCTCCGCCAAGCCCTTCCTCTTGCTTTCTACACGCGGCGAAGATGCCGCAGCTCACGCTGAACATCTCTCATTTGCCAGGAGATGTGCATTGGCGCCGGCAAAGTTGCATCAATTTCGCTTGGAACAGTCTCGTCCGGCGAACCTGAACCTAGATAACTACTCGGGCGTAATCGTTGGCGGGGGTCCCTTTAACGCCTCCGATGACGATAAGAGCTATCTACAGAAGGAGGTCGAGACCTGGTTCGAGGATTTGCTGGCAGAAGTGCTCGAACGAGATTTCCCCTTCTTCGGAGCTTGTTATGGCATCGGCCTGCTCGGTACTGCTGGTCATGGCCGCGTCTCCCGCAAGCACGGGGAGCAGGCAGCAGTAATTGAAGTAGCTGCAACTCCAGATGGCGAATCAGACCCAATTCTTGAAGGCTTGCCGCCCCACTTTCACGCCATCGTCGGCCACAAGGAGGCCATCGAAGAACTGCCTAGCGACGCTACGTTGTTGGCAACTGGAAAGGACTGCCCCGTACAGATGTTCCGGTTGGGCCGCAATGCATATGCGACGCAGTTTCACCCGGAATTAGATGCCAACACGTTTGCTCAGCGTCTCCAGATTTACGCAAATCAGGGCTACTATTTACCAGGAACAGATCTTGAAGCGGTGTCGGCCGCGCGACAGTTTGATGTTGCTCGAAGTGGGCGTATTCTTCAGAACTTCGCTCGGCTTCATTCTGCTTGTAGAGACTGATTAGTTTTATCTAGTGGCAATAGGCAAAAGGAATGTGATTGTCGCATGGAGAGGTGGAATCCCGATTCGGCACTTGCCGGACAGTCACCATCAATTGAAATGTCTGTGCTGCGATCCGGCGCGATTATTATTGCCGTCACCGGCTTTTTGTGGCAGATTGAATCGGCTGTTCGTTCTGTCCCCTTTGAAAACTTTCTGAGCCACTGGTTCCCTTTTGCATCACTGCTCATATTCATTCTCAGCGATATGTTGCTGATTTGGGCTGTGATTAATAATACGCGGCGAGGCCTTATTACCGCACTGCGTGTGCCGATGTACATCATGTTGGTTTTCCTGATGTTGGTTTCAACCTATTGGGATCTCCCTCATAACCCCGTTGGAAATGCACTCTGGTATAGCCCATTTTCAGGTTTGGCCCTCGCTGCATTTGCGCTGACGGTACCACTCCACATCAGTTTGTCTGTGATGGTATTTGTTCCCGGACTTATTGCCGTCATTAATTCTTGGTTGCTGGGACACACTTTTTGGCTCGACATGTTGTCGGATGTCGGATTCAATCTCATCAACACTTTTCCATTCGTGATTATCGCGGGCTCTGCACAACCCGTCGCAAGGCTCATTGACTTCACCTACGAGAACTCTCGGAAGGTCAATGAGAGAGCGGAGCGTATGCGTGTCCGCGGCGAGGCGATGAGTAGCTTCAACGCCTATGTCCATGACTATGTATTGGCTGCACTGTCTGCAATTGGTAAGGGCTCTAAGATTGACTTCTCTCTAGACGAGCAGACTGGGCTGTTTTTCTCGCCGCGGCAAACAGTAAGCGGTAGAACTTTTGCGGAGTCTGTACGGGCGCAATTGATGTCGGTGAGCTCTGACATTTCGGTAACGCTAGATACCAGCGAAGAAGGCGGTCCAGTTCGTCTGCCAGGAGAGGTTGCTAACACTTTCCTATTAGCCGCAACTGAGGTGGCCAATAATGCCAAGCGTCACGCTGGTGCCACAGCGGAAAAGAAATGTCACATTCGTGTTGCCTCGGGAGAGGTCTCCATTGATTTTCGTGACGATGGCACCGGGTTCGACCCCGAGGGAATTGACCCGCATCGTGCAGGTATTCGGTTGAGCGTTAAAGGACGAATGGAGGCCCTTCGCGGTGGAGATGCCCTCGTTAAATCAAAGCCTGGGAAAGGTACTCAGGTTATTCTCAAATGGCACGGTAATACCTCTCCTGTGGAAGAGGAAGATGTAGTCGATTCCTCCGCTCATACGACATCGCTCTATGACCTCATGGGAATGTCAATTGTTTTTTCCTGGCAGTTCTACGGCGCAATCGTCGGCGTATTGTTCATGGTTCTAGTCAGTAATGGACAATTATTTACCACGGCAGGGCAAATCAGTCTGGCATTAGCGATCGGTCTTCTCGGGCTGATTATGTACGGCCGCCATTCACAATTGCCGTTAGCCCGTGCAATCGTAACAGGTGTCGCGATCGTTGTATTAACTGTGGTGGGGCTCTACCAGCCGATTCCAAACAATTTGGAATGGTCGTATTTCTGGCACTTTAGCTTAATTTCTTTTGCATCCGCATTGCTCGCCATTCGCGGCCGACCCTGGGTTGCGCTGAATTCCGTACTCGGTGGCGCAATCCTGGTGGAGCTACTCAAGTTCTTCCCCTTTGCCCCCTCGGATTCGACCCACATCAGCATCTCTGGAGTTGACCTGTTAGTTCGCTCCGTGATGCTGGTCGCTGGAATTTTGACGTCCATCATGGTTCGCTTTTTTATGCGTACCGTTCCGCAGTCTATTCAAGATTATAATCGTGCGCTGTACGCTGCCGGTGCTGCCAAAGAGTACGAAATCAGCAGCCAGAGCAACTACGAATGGCTGCAGCGCCAGGTCGGTCCCATATTTAGCGCCGCTGCAGTTTTGGATAAACCGACCTCGCGACTGCAGTTGCGTGCGCGGCTTACAGAGCAGCTTCTCCGAGACGTCCTACGTTCGCCGCATCTAAACGTTGGATCCCTTCACCAAGCTGTTTGGGACGCGCGGGCCAGAGGCGTTCATATCCGGCTCCTCGATGACCGCAATCACACGCAGGCCGTTTCCGATAGCACCGATGTGCGCCGTATTCCGCTTGTCGACGATGATTCCGCGGTGGCCAAGTTGATGCCGAACTTCCTCGAAGCAATCGATAACGCCGAAGAAGGATCGGTAACAATTCGCCTATTGCCCCCAGGCAGACGTGCATTTGCATCCATTTCTGATGACAATGGAGTGCAAAGGTTTGATGAAGCCGGTGAGAGGATAGTGATGTCACGTGACTAGGGAGAATATTGCGGGAATGAGCAATGCTTCCATCGACGTCTCGGCTGCAATTGACTCCGACAACATCGGAGATTACAGCGTGCAGTCGGATCGTTTGCTTCGCGTTGCTGCGATTGATGATCATGCCTTGACTCTGCAGGGGCTCGAAACCCTGCTGTCTGCAGAGCCAGACTTTGAGCTCGTCGGCTGTTATCAAACTGTGCCGGAACTCCTGGCTGATGTGGGCACCGATGACCGCCTGGATGTAGTCGTGCTAGATCTCCGGCTGGCGGATAATTCAGATCCAGCGCAGAACGTGCTCTCGCTGGAATTGGTCACCGATCACGTGCTCATCCTCTCGTCAGCTGAAAGTCCGTACCTTGTTCGAAAGGCAGTGCGTACCGGAGTGATGGGGGTTGTGCAGAAATCGGAAACCCCGGAGACAGTCGTGTCGGCAGTACGGCTGGCGGCGCTTGGCAAGGGCGCGCTGACTACGGAATGGGCATCGGTAGTTGACTCTGATCCCCTGCTCGACTCTGTCGATTTGTCAGAACGTCAGCGTGAGGTATTGGAGCTTTACGCCTCCGGTGAGTCGACGAAGCGAGTTGCGTCGATGACAGGGCTGACACCGAATACTGTGTTGGACTACTTGGGTCGCATTCGAGCCAAGTATGCGGCAGCTGGCCGGGCCGAGAACAGCCTTAACAAGTCGGAGATGTATAGGCTCGCCCAGCAGGACGGTTACCTGCCAGGGCCAATGGATCCGTCTTAAGCTAGCTCGACGATTTCCATGTAGTCGTCACTCCAGAGGTCTTCGGTGCCGTCGGGAAGCACGATGACGCGCTCGGGCTCTAGCGCCTTGACCGCACCCGGATCGTGGGTAACCAGTACGACGGCCCCGGAGTATGTGCGCAGTGCGTCGAGCACCTGTTCGCGGGACTGCGGGTCGAGGTTGTTAGTGGGTTCGTCGAGAAGCAGGACGTTTGCGCGGGAGCTAACCAGCGTCGCCAGCGCCAGACGTGTCTTCTCACCACCGGAGAGGGTTCCCGCTGGCTGCTGCAGCTTGTCCCCGGAGAACATAAAGGCACCGAGCAGACTCCGCAGTTCCGGCTCGTTGACGTCAGGGCAGGCGTAGACGGTGTTCTCCCAGACAGTCTTGTCCGGGTCAATCGTGTCATGTTCCTGGGCGAAGTAGCCGATGCGCAGGCCGTGGCCGGAGACAATGCCGCCTTCGCCATCGGTGCGCTCCACACCGGCGAGTAGCTTCAGCAGCGTTGTCTTACCAGCACCATTGAAGCCGAGGACAACCACGCGGGACCCCTTGTCAATCGCAAGGTCCACACCGGCGAAGACTTCCAACGAGCCATACATCTTGGTCAGTCCCGTGGCGTTGAGCGGAGTCTTGCCACAGGGCGCTGGTTCCGGGAAGGAAATATGAGCGACCTTATCCTCGACGCGGACTTCGTCGAGACTGTCCATCATGCGCTCAGCACGAGCCACCATCTGCTTGGCTGCACGGGCCTTCGTCGCCTTCGCGCCTAGCTTCTCGGCCTGCTTGCGCAGTGCGCTGGCCTTCTTCTCCGCGTTGGCGAACTCACGGCGACGTCGAGCCTCATCGGTCGCGCGTGCCGACAGGTAGTTCTTCCAGCCCATGTTGTACACATCAGCTTCGGCGCGCACCGCATCGAGGAACCAGACTTTGTTACACACGGCCTCGAGCAGCTCAACATCGTGCGAAATCATAATCAAGCCGCCCTCATGCTTACTGAGGAATTCGCGCAGCCAGGTAATCGAATCCGCATCGAGGTGGTTCGTCGGCTCGTCGAGAAGCAGTGTCGTGGCGGACTTGCCCGAGCCTTCGGTAGCGGCGAAGAGAATCTGCGCAAGCTCGACGCGGCGGCGCTGACCACCCGAAAGCGTCTTCAGCGGCTGGTCGAGTACGCGCTCCGGCAACCCCAGCGCGTCGCAAATGCGGGCTGCCTCGGCGTTCGCCTCGTAGCCGCCGAGGTCGTGGTAGCGCTCCTCGAGACGCGAAAACTTCCTAATCGCCGCATCGCGCTTTGTGTCAGTGGTCGCGGTCTCCATGATCTCCTGCTGGCGATCCATGCTGCGGCGGATTTGGTCAAGGCCCCGCGCCGACAGCACACGGTCGCGGGCGGAGATGTCGATGTTGCCCTCGCGCGAGTCCTGTGGCAGGTAACCAATCGAGCCAGAGCGCACTACTGAACCACCGTAGGGTTCAGTTTCACCGGAGAGAATACGCATAGTCGTCGTTTTGCCAGCACCATTTCGCCCGACGAGTCCAATCCGGTCTCCCGGCTGAACGCGCAGCTGCTCACCCGGCGCAGTGAGCAGGGTACGGGCGCCGACTCGGACTTCAAGGTCATGGGTCACAATCACGAACGAGTAGCCTACCAGTTATGACTTCATTTCCTGTGACCGCCTCCGTCGTCGGCCTCGGGCCCGCCGGAAGAATCGCCGCGCACCGCGCATCCACTCGCGGCTGGGACGTGACCGCTTACGACCCCGCCGGTGGCACACTGCCCTCGACGATTGGTCTCTGGTGCGACCAACTCCCCGACTGGCTGCCCAGCGACTTCCTCGCCGCCACTTTTCAACCCAGCGTCATTCTTGCCGACGGCACCGAACGTCAGCTCACCCGTACCTACGGCGTTGTTAACAAGGACTGCCTGCAAAAACTTGACGGTTTCCACATCGAACGCCGCGCACTCACAGATTCCGAAATCACGGGTACTGACTTCACGATTGTCACCACCGGGCGCACACACGCCGCCGCTGGGCGAGGTGGGCAGGTACGGCAGCTCGCCATCGGGCACATCTTTTCGCTTGACGACGTCCCCAGCGCCCACCGCCGCGCAGTCCTCATGGACTTCACTCCGGCTGACCCGGTTGACCCAGCGACAGAGCCCACTAGTTTCTCCTATCGCATTTTCGTGGATGACCGGACCTTCCTCATTGAAGAGACTATCCTCGCTACCCCGACTCCTATGGTTGGCGGGTATCGCGACGAAGCCGGTGCGCCAGTCGGGAGCGGCGGTGAGGCCGATGACTCCGCGCTTTTAGCGCTGTTGCGTAGACGCCAAAATGTACGGTTGAAGTCCCTGGGGCTCTCGGAAGATCTGGCCATCGACGAAGAAGTGGTGTCTTTTCCCCTACTGGCAAACCTTCCCTCTCGCCGCGGTGACTTGACGCGCAGTGGCGCATCTAGCGGCACCCTCTTCGGCTTTGCTGGTGGTCGGATGCATCCTGCCACTGGTTACTCGGTGGGCTCGGTTATCGAAGATGTCGACCGCTTCTTAGCCGAAATGGAAAAGAAGGGAAGCCGGACGCAGGGGACGTCGTTAAGCATGCGGTTGCAGCGATGGCTACGCGAACGTGGACTCGCGGCCTTGCTTGGGTTCGATGCACGACAGACGGGTGCGTTTTTTCGGGCGTTCTTTTTGTTGCCGGAGAAGGACGTGTTTGCCTATTTGATAGGGACATCCCCACTGACGACGCTTCGCGCTATGGCGAAAGTGGCCGTGCCTTTGCTGAAAATGAGTCCGCGTACGTGCGGAAAGCTCATCGCTGGATTTGCGCAGGGACCTGGGAGATGGAGAACTCGTTGACCGGGAGCATATACATCAGCCGATTTGTGGGGTGATACCAACAATTAAAGCGGTGTGGTTTTTGCATTCACCGGAGTACAAACGCTTATGATAAATGAATGACTTCGACGCAATCTGAGGAGACTTCCTCACAAAACCGTAAGCTTCAGCGCAGGCTGAGAGCTCGCCACCTGAATATGATTGCCATTGGCGGTGCCATTGGTACGGGCCTGTTTGTTGCCTCGGGTGCGACCATTTCGCAGGCCGGTCCAGGCGGTGCGCTCATCGCTTACGCTCTTATCGGCATCATGGTGTGGCTGGTTATGCAGTCTCTCGGCGAGATGGCCGCTTACCTGCCGGTGCCCGGTTCCTTCCAGGAGTACGGTCGCCGATACGTCTCAGAATCCTTCGGCTTTGCCATGGGCTGGAACTACTGGTTTAACTGGGCGATTACTGTGGCCGCAGAGCTCGTCGCTGCTGCACTGGTGATGCGCTATTGGTTCCCGGATGTGCCTTCAATCGTCTGGTCCGCGCTCTTCCTCGCGATTCTATTCGGGCTGAATGCCCTGTCCGCACGTGCATTCGGCGAGGGTGAGTTTTGGTTTGCGACCATCAAGGTCATTACCGTCATCGTCTTCCTCGTTCTTGGTGTCGGCATGATTTTCGGCATCTTGGGCGGGTCCTCCCCCGGCTTCGAAAACTGGACCACGGGCGACGCCCCATTCGTCAATGGCGGAATGGGACTGCTGGCCGTTTTCGTCGTAGCCGGATACTCCTTCCAGGGCACCGAGATGGTTGGTGTAGCAGCAGGTGAGGCCGAGGATCCTGAGCGCACGATTCCCCGCGCGATTCGCACTATCTTCTGGCGTATCCTGCTGTTCTACATCGGTGCCATCGCTGTTATTGGTTTCCTTATTGCGTACACGGACCCGAATCTTCTGAATGCCGCCGAGGACAACATTTCCATTTCACCGTTCACCCTGGTCTTTGAACGCGCAGGTATCGCGATTGCCGCTGGCCTGATGAACGCTGTCATTCTGACTTCGGTCTTGTCCGCGGGTAACTCCGGTATGTATGTGTCCACTCGTATGCTGTTTTCCCTGGCCCGTCAGGGACACGCTCCGCGTTACTTTGGCAAGCTTTCTGGGCATGGCGTTCCGCTGCGCGCTCTGATTGCCACCGCTGTCATCGGTATGGCTGGCTTCATTACCTCATTGGTAGGCGATGGTGTGGCGTACACCTTCTTGCTGACGCTGTCTGCGCTCGCGGGCTTTATCACCTGGTTTGGTATCTCTTTCAGCCACTACCGCTTCCGCAAGTGTCTGAAGGCCCAGAATATCCCGTTGGATTCGCTTCCCTACAAGGCGAACTTTTTCCCCGCCGGTGCTGTGCTGGCACTGATTATGTGCTTCTTTGTGGTGGCCGGACAGGCACTTGATCCGATTCGCACTGGCGAGAATATCTTCGCTATCCTCACTCCGTACCTGGGTATCCCGGTCTTCGTCCTGCTGTGGTTTATCCATAAGAAGGTCACGGGCTCCAAGCTCGTTGACCCGGCCACCGCAGACATGACTCGCGAATAGCTGCGAAGAGCTGTGAATAGATGCGAGTAGCTATGCATCTCGCATCTAACTCTCACAACTTGGATTAGCAGTCGAAGACAATAGCGACCCCGCTTGGCACTTTTCAGTGCCAGGTGGGGTCGTTTTTAACTCCGAGTCGGACAGCTTGAAAAAATTGCGGGGATGCTCGTGTGAATACGGGCTGCAAAATGTGAAACTGTGCGAGTTTATGACGCTTTCAGGCTATTTTTTGAGCCATTTTTGACATAAACGTAGTCAGTAACTCGCATCGCCCTACCGATGCCGGCCATAAACGCAGTCAGTAACTCAAAAACAAACGAAAAAGTGCCTAGCTGAACGAGCCAGGAGCTCGTCGCCAAGCACTTTTAACGTAGCGGTTCCCTAATCACCGCTGTCACTGATCGGCTAGACCGAGAAACCGAGCGCGCGCATCTGCTCGCGGCCTTCCTCGGTAATCATGTGTGGGCCCCATGCCGGGGACCAGACCCAGTTGAGGCGGAAGTCGCGGATACCCTCGACCTTCATAACCTCGGAGGCGGTCTGGTCGGTGAGCATGTCGGTCAGCGGGCAGGCCGGGGATGTGAGTGTCATGAAGATAGCGGCAATGTCGCCTTCTTCAATCCAGATGTCATACACCAGGCCCAGGTCCACGACGTTGACTCCGAGTTCCGGGTCAACAACCTCGTACATTGCCTCTTCAACCTGGATGGCCAGCTTGTTATCGGCTTCGGTCTGCTCCGGTGCCGGCGGGACGGTGATGGACTCGTACGCATCCCCCTCATCAATCGGAGCACCAGTGGTCATGGCGTCCTCGTCGACAGCATCAGGCTGTGCGGGCGAGGTGGCGTCATTAGCGATTGGTTCAGTCATGGTGATGGCCTTCCTCGTCATCGGTAACGGTTACAGTCGCGGTACCAACGCCGTTGCCTTCAGCAGCGTTGGCCAGAGCCTCAGCGGTTGCAGCCTGGAAAGCCTTCCAACCGAGAAGAGCGCACTTCACGCGGGCGGGGTACTTAGAAACACCAGCGAAGGCAATCCCATCGCCGATAAGATCCTCATCGCCCTCAATCTTGCCGCGAGACGTGACCATCTTCTCGAACTCGGCAAGCTTGGCCATTGCCTCGTCGACAGTCTTGCCGACAATCTCCTCAGCCATAACTGAGGTGGAGGCTTGCGAGATAGAACAGCCCACGGCGTCATAGGAGACGTCATTGACGACGGTGAGGTCGTCGTTCAGAGTGACGCGAAGCGTGAGTTCATCGCCACACGACGGGTTGACGTGATGCACTTCCGTATTGAAAGGCTCCCGCAAACCCGCATGCTGCGGATGCTTGTAGTGATCCAGGATAACTTCCTGGTACATCTGCTCGAGCTTCATGTCCTTCTCCTTTCTTAAAGTTACGGGGTGACACCGAAGAACTTCTGTGCATGGCGCACTGCGTCGGCAAGCGCCTGAACGTCCTCTTCCGTGTTGTAGATGTAGAAGGATGCCCGGGCGGTCGACTGGGCGTTGAGGATTTGGTGAATTGGCCACGCGCAATGGTGACCGACGCGGATGCACACGCCCTGGTCGTCTAAAACCTGGCCAAGATCGTGCGGGTGAATGCCCTCGACCTTGAAGGAGACTGCAGAGCCACGCTGCTCTGGGGTAGTCGGACCGATGATGGTCACGCCGTCAATTTCCTGCAGCTTCTCCAGCGCGAGCGCTGTCAGGTGGTGCTCATGAGCAGCTACCTTATCCATACCGATGGCATCCAGGTACTTCACCGCAGCACCCAGACCGACGACCTGGGAGGTCATCATGGTACCCGCCTCGAAGCGCTGCGGAGGCGCCGCGAAGGTGGTCTTCTCCATGGTGACGACCTCAATCATCGAGCCACCAGTGAGGAACGGCGGCAGTGCCTCGAGCAGTTCCCGGCGACCGTAGAGCGCACCGACCCCGTTGGGGCCGAGCATCTTGTGGCCGGAGAACGCCAGGAAGTCCACATCGAGATCTTTGACGTCGACAGGCATATGCGGCACCGACTGGCAGGCATCGAGGACTACCAGCGCGCCGACCTCGCGAGCACGGCGCACCATCTCCTTCACATCGGTGACTGCACCGGTGACGTTTGACTGATGGGTAAAGGCCACAACCTTGGTCTTCTCGCTTAGCTCCAGCGAATCCATGTCAATGCGGCCGTCTTCAGTCACGCCATACCAACGCAGTGTCGCGCCAGTGCGGCGAGCCAGCTCCTGCCACGGCACCAAGTTCGCGTGATGCTCCAGCTCGGTGACGACAATCTCGTCACCTTCGCCGACCTGGTACTGACCTGCGCGGTCGTCGCCAAGCACGAATGCCACTGTGTTCAACGCTTCGGTGGCGTTCTTGGTGAAGACCAGCTCGTCGTAGTCAGCGCCGATGAAGCCTGCAATGGCTTCGCGGGCATCTTCGTAGGCGTCTGTGGCCTCCTCAGCAATCTCGTAGGCACCGCGGTGCACCGGGGCGTTGTGGTGGGTTAGAAACTCCACCTCAGCATCGATGACCTGTTTCGGGCGCTGCGAGGTCGCTCCGGAGTCCAGGTAGACCAGCCGCTTTCCGTCACGGACAGTGCGCGACAGAATTGGAAAGTCCTCGCGGAGTGATGGGCTGAGTAGTTCGGCGTTAGGCATTGATGAACTTCTCGTAGCCGTGCTCTTCCAGCTCGTCTGCAAGCTCCGGGCCACCGGAGGTGATGAAGCGACCATCGTGGAAGACGTGGACGAAGTCCGGCTTCACGTAGTTCAGGATGCGCTGGTAGTGAGTAATGATCAGGATGCCGCCGTCGTTTTCGTCCTGGTAGCGGTTAATGCCGTCAGAGACAACGCGCAGAGCGTCGACGTCAAGGCCGGAGTCGGTCTCATCCAGGATGGCGAACTTCGGCTTCAGCAGGTCGAGCTGCAGAATCTCGTGACGCTTCTTCTCGCCACCGGAGAAGCCCTCGTTGACAGAGCGCTCAGAGAAGGACGAATCGATCTCCAGGTCAGCCATTGCCTCACGGACCTCCTTGACCCAGTGGCGCAGCTTCGGAGCTTCGCCACGGACAGCGGTCGCTGCAGAGCGCAGGAAGTTGGACATGGACACGCCGGTGACCTCGACCGGGTACTGCATTGCCAGGAAGAGGCCAGCGCGAGCGCGCTCGTCGACGCTCATCTCCAGCACGTTTTCGCCGTCGAGGAGAATCTCGCCCTCGGTGACTTCGTAACGTGGGTGACCTGCGATGGTGTAGCTCAGGGTGGACTTACCGGAGCCGTTCGGCCCCATCACAGCGTGGGTTTCGCCGGAGTTGATCGTCAGGTTGACGCCCTTCAAAATCTCCTTGGGCTCGGCGGACTCGTCGGTCGGCAGCACCTGCGCGTGGAGGTTACGGATTTCCAAAGTGCTCATAGTGAAATCTTTTCCTTTAATCGGTGTAAGTGGCCTGCCCCCCCCGGTGCTACCGGGGTGACAGGGCGGAAAGGGTGAGAAAGAAAATAAGCGGTTAGAAGCCAGCGGTGTTGAGCTCTTCGTCAACGAGCTTTTCAAGCTTCTCGCGAACGGACTCGACCGGAATCAGGTTGATGACCTCGCTGAAGAAGCCGCGAACCACCAGACGGCGAGCTGCTATCTCCGGAATACCGCGCGAGAGCAGGTAGAACAGCTGTTCCTCGTCGAAGCGACCAACGGTGGCAGCGTGACCAGCACCGGCAATCTCACCGGTTTCAATTTCCAGGTTTGGAACTGCGTCGGCACGCGCGCCCTCAGTGAGCAGCAGGTTACGGTTGAGCTCATAGGTATCGGTGCCCGTCGCTTCTGCACGAATGAGCACGTCTCCCACCCACGCGGTGCGGGCCTCACGATGAGCGACATTCGGCTCGCCCTGCAGCGCGCCCTTGTACATCACGTTGGAGCGGCAGTTCGGCACAGCGTGGTCGACCAGCATGCGGTTTTCAAAGTACTGACCGGCATCGGCGAAGTACACGCCCAGCAGATCGACGTCGCCGCCGGGTGCCGTGAAAGCAACGCGCGGAACGATACGGACAACCTCGCCGCCAAACGTTGCGACAGTGTGGCGCAGCGTAGCATCGCGGCCGACACGAACGTGGTGCGCAGAGCCATGAACGGCATCTTCGTTCCAGTTCACCATGGTCACGACACCCAGCTTGGCGCCGTCGCCGATTACGAACTCGATGTTGTCCGCGAACGTGCCACTGCCTCGGTAGTTAATGACGCAGACGGCCTCGGCATGGGACTGCACGTCAATGACGATATGGCCGTAGGACACGTTGTCCTCGCCCGGACCATCGATGTCGATGACGACAGGCTCCTTGGAAACCGAGTTCTTCGCGAAGGTCACGATGTGCGCATCGTCGAAGTTGGAGTACGCCTGTGCTGCCACGCGGTCCGTTGGGGCGCCGGCGCGACCAAGGCGCTCGTCGTCACGCTTGACGACGTCCACAGCGACTCCATCCTGACCAGCAGTCTCGACCGAAATCGAGGCTGCAACCGGCTCCGCTGCGGTGCCGTTGTGGAGGCCGCGGAGCTTACGCAGCGGTGTGAACTTCCACTCTTCATCCTTGCCATGCGGCACGGTGAAGTCCTCCACGTTGAAGGATGAGAAAACGTCGCCCTTGTTCGCCAGCACGCGGCGGCTATGAGCAGCCTGGTTTTCGTTGTTAATCGTCGTAGTCATTGGTATTAACCGACCGAACCTTCCATCTGCAGTTCAATGAGGCGGTTGAGCTCGAGGGCGTATTCCATCGGGAGCTCCTTGGCGATGGGCTCGACAAAGCCGCGCACGACCATGGCCATTGCATCTTCTTCTTCGATGCCGCGGCTCATCAGGTAGAACAGCTGATCGTCAGAGACCTTGGAAACCGTTGCCTCGTGGCCGAGGGTGACGTCGTCCTCGCGGACATCCACGTACGGGTACGTGTCCGAACGTGAAATCGTGTCCACCAGGAGTGCGTCACACTCGACGTTGGAGTGCGAGTGCTTGGCACCCTTGTTGACCTGCACCAGACCGCGGTAGGCAGCTCGGCCGCCATTGCGGGCTACGGACTTGGACACGATGTTGGAGCTCGTGTGCGGAGCCATGTGCACCATCTTGGCGCCGGTGTCCTGGAACTGGCCCTCGCCAGCCATAGCCACGGACAGCACCTCGCCCTTGGCATGCGGACCGGTCATCCACACTGCTGGGTACTTCATGGTGACCTTGGAACCGATGTTGCCGTCAATCCACTCCATGGTTGCGCCCTCTTCGCACTTGGTGCGCTTGGTAACCAGGTTGTAGACGTTGTTCGACCAGTTCTGGATCGTGGTGTAGCGGCAGCGGCCACCCTTCTTCACGATGATCTCCACAACAGCCGAGTGCAGCGAGTCGGACTTGTAAATCGGAGCGGTACAGCCCTCGACGTAGTGCACGTAGGCATCCTCGTCGACAATAATGAGCGTGCGCTCGAACTGTCCCATGTTTTCCGTGTTGATACGGAAGTATGCCTGCAGCGGGATGTCCACGTGGACGCCCTTCGGCACGTAAATGAAGGAGCCACCGGACCACACTGCGGTGTTAAGAGCGGAGAACTTGTTGTCACCGGACGGAATGACGGTGCCGAAGTACTCCTTAAACAGCTCCGGGTGCTCCTTGAGCGCGGTGTCGGTGTCCAGGAAGATAACGCCCTGGGCCTCCAGATCCTCGCGAATCTGGTGGTAGACAACCTCAGACTCGTACTGAGCGGCGACACCTGCGACCAGGCGCTGCTTCTCAGCCTCCGGAATGCCGAGCTTGTCGTAGGTGTTCTTAATATCCTCCGGCAGGTCTTCCCAGGTCTGGGCCTGCTTCTCGGTGGAGCGAACGAAGTACTTAATATTGTCGAAGTCGATACCCGACAGATCCGCGCCCCAGGTGGGCAGCGGCTTGCGGTCGAAGATTTCCAAAGCCTTCAAGCGACGCTCAAGCATCCACTCCGGCTCGTTCTTCTTAGCCGAAATATCGCGAACGACCGCTTCAGACAGGCCGCGCTTCGCGGAAGCGCCAGCGGTATCCGGGTCGTGCCAACCGAACTGGTAGGCACCAATGGACTCGATAATCTCTTCGTCAGTCTGCGGAGTGGCAGCCTTCGTGGATTCAGCCACGTCGGTGGAGTTCTCATGGGCGAGGGTCATTCTCCGCTCCTTTCTTGTGGCGATTCAGTAAGTGTCTTTGTTACGGGAGTGAGTGGGATATTCGTGGTGCAGATACCGTTTCCGTCAGCGATAGTCGCCAACGGTTGGGTGTGCTGACCTAATAATTTACTAACGGCTTCATGCTCCGCCGCGCAGAGCTCCGGAAACTCGGAGGCCACGTGGCTAATTGGGCAATGGTGCTGGCAAATCTGCACGCCGCCAGTGTTCTGGTTGATAGTTGCCGCGTACCCGGCCCGTCGGAAAGCATCGACGACGGCCTCTACGACCTCTTCCTTCTCTGCGTCCTGCCCCACCGGGGTGACGCCGAGCAGAATGTCATCAATACGCTGACGGGCAAACTGGGCAACTGCCTGCTCACCACCGGCCTTGCGCAGTGCGGTCAGAGCTGCACTGGCAAGATCGTCGTAAGCGTGCCCGAATCTAGCGCGGCCCCGATCTGTCAGGCGATAGGACTTTGCTGGCCTGCCTCGGCCCCGGGGGCCGGTGCTGGGTGCCGGAGCGGTTTCGGCAAGACCTTCGTCCACCAGAATGTCAATATGACGGCGGACGCCTGCAGCGGATAGTCCCAGGGTGTCTGCGATAAAAGTCGCGGACGCCGGGTTGTGTTCCAGAAGCAATTGGAGAATGCGCTTGCGCGTGTCACCATCATTGACTGTCGGCTTCCGATCTGCCATGACTGGTGAGTCACCTCCTGCGATTGGACTGCTGGATAATAATGGGTGTCTAGGTGGCTCAGCGAGGCAAGTATCCCACTTGCACCGCTGGTGTATTAGACAACACAATTGTGTCGTAATTGGTGCATAAAGTCCAACGCATTTAAATATCAATGCAACGTCGCTGATTAGAACGCCCTTTCGGCGTGTCGAATCGTCTACTATGTGACCTTGTGAAAACTAACCGACCTACCCTGCGCCGCTCGTCCACCTTCGACGATGCTCTCGGGGTGCGTGACGCCATTCCGAAAATTGGTCTGGCCGGTTCCAGGTCGGCAACCCTCCACCAGGGCTCAGAACAGCCGCTCCAACACCGCATTAATTACCGCGAACTCCGACGCTTCACCTGGCTGCGTTGGCTGGGTGCTCTCGGGTCAGTGTTTATTATGGTCGCCGGGATTGGCTCAGGCGCGACACCGGTGGTTGGAAATGAGTTTTGGGGTACACCACTCGGGCTAATCCTCGGTCGAATGTTGGTCGCAACGACGATCGTCACCTTCGTGGGCATTGGCATGTTAGTCACAGCCTGGTTGGGTGTCGGCGCTTTCGTTCTGGCCGGTGCGCGGACTCGTGTCACCGCGGTGACTACTCCGATGCTCATACGCACCTACGCGGCATGGGTATTGCCCTTGGTGTTTACCGCTCCCCTGTTTACGCAGGATATCTATTCCTATTTGGCGCAGGCAGCAATTGTGGAGCGGGGTATGGATCCCTACCTCGCAGGACCTGTTGACCTATTGGGAGCCAACGACCCACTTGCTCGGTCAGTGCCATTGATTTGGTCGCACTCTCCGAGCCCATACGGCCCCACAGCCCTCGCAGTGGCATGGGGCATCGCCAAGATAACCAGCGACGGGGTGATTGCTTCCGTCTTTCTACACCGACTCGTCGCCATTGTTTCGCTCCTCGTGGCGTCCTGGGCGCTGGTGCAGCTTGGTCGCCGCTGCGGAGTTAGCTCTCAGTTCACCCTCTGGCTGGGCACGCTCAATCCGCTGGTATTGCTGCACCTGGTGGGCGGTATCCACAATGAGGCGCTGCTGCTAGCTCTGCTGCTCGTTGGGCTCGAACTGTGTCTGCGCGCTATCCACGGCCCTGCGCAATCGATGGTGCCCGATGAGCTGCCAGAACCCGGACCAATCGGACACGAGAGCCAAAGCCAAGTAAGATCATGGGCGCTGTATGCAGGCGGTATCGTGCTTATCAGTCTCGCCGGAATGGTCAAAGTCACCGGTTTCGTGGCGCTCGGCTTTGCCGGCATGTGGCTGGCTCGAAAGTTTGGCAGCACCTGGAAGGCCGTTGCTCTTTCCGCGGTAGTGACGGGCGCAATAACCGTCGTCACGGCAGTCGTTGTTTCCTTAGGAACTGGTCTGGGCTTTGGTTGGATTACCGCGCAAGGTGGCGCCGCAACGGTACGCAGTTGGATGTCGCTGACTACCCTGCTCGGGATCATCGCTGGTTTCTTCGGCAGGCTTCTGGGGCTCGGCGATATCAGCGACAGTGCTTTGCTGTTTACCCGCGGCATTGGTGTAGCGCTAGTGGCTGCCTGGCTCCTGCGCATGCTGTTAGCGACGTTCCGTGGTCGCATTCACCCGCTCGGCGGCTACGGCCTCGCGATGTTCGCTCTAGTAATCCTCTTCCCCGTCGTGCACCCCTGGTACCTGCTATGGGCCATCGTGCCGCTGTCCGCTTGGGCCAACCGGGTACAATTTCGCATTGCCGTGGTTCTGTACTCGGCAATTTTCAGTTTTGTAGTACTACCACGCGGCCTGGGGTTGCCTCCGGGCACCGTCGCTCAGATTTACCTACTGGCGTTGGTATTCTTCGTCGCAGTCATGTTCGTCATCTTGGCGTACTCGACGCGATCTAAGGTATTTCGCCTTCATTAAAACTGTGAGATTAGACTGACTAACCGTGAATAACGCTGCCAATTCTCCTGCTCTGCGCCTTGAAAACGTAACGAAGAAATTCGATGACGTTGAGGCTGTATCAGACCTTTCGCTTTCCCTGGATCGAGGTAGGGTTCTTGCGCTCCTCGGCCCCAACGGTGCTGGTAAGACCACAACCGTTGAAATGTGTGAGGGCTTCATCAAGCCGGATGAAGGGCGAATTCGCATTCTCGATCTCGACCCGGTCGCTCAAACCACGGCACTACGCAGCCGCATTGGCATCATGCTCCAGGGTGGAGGTGCCTACCCCGGTGTTCGCGTTGGCGAAATGCTGAACCTCGTTGCCAGTTACTCTGCAAACCCGCTGGACACTGATTGGCTCCTTGAAGTCGTTGGCCTAGAACGACATCGTAAGACGAACTACCGCAGGCTCTCTGGCGGTCAGCAGCAGCGACTGTCGCTCGCATGTGCCCTGGTCGGACGCCCGGAGCTGGTGTTCCTCGACGAGCCGACAGCAGGCCTCGATGCCCAGTCCCGTCTAGCCGTCTGGGATCTCATCTCGTCGCTGCGCCGTGATGGGGTCACCGTGGTCCTGACAACGCACCTCATGGACGAGGCCGAATCGCTTGCCGACGACGTTGCGATTATCGACCGGGGCCATTTAGTTGTGGCCGGTACCACCGAGGAGATCACTAGCGCAGGCGCATCGGCTCTCCAGGGAACGTCGTCAAGCATGGCTATGAAGATCAGCGTTCGAGGCAGCCTTGACTTCGAAGAGGTCAACCGCAGCTTTAGCGAGTCTGGTCTTTCACAGCGTCTGCAGCGTTCTGGCGGTGGAGAGTTTTCCCTGATTGGTGAGGCTTCACCGCGCGCCTTGACTGTCTTGGCGCAGAGTTGCGAGCAGCAAGAGGTGTTGATCACCTCGTTGAATAGGGCGACGCAATCGCTTGAAGATGTCTTCTTGCAGATCACTGGAACGGAGATGAGGAGCTAATGACTACCGCACCGAGGGCCGATGCCTCCCGCTTTGCAAAGGGCACTTTCGCCCCGGCACCACAGCGTTCGGACATGGCAAAGCTGGTGATGTCGCAGGCGTGGTTGGAGACGAAGCTCTTCTGGCGACACGGTGAGCAAATGCTCCTCACCATCATTATCCCGTTGGCGATGCTCATCGGCCTGGTGATGGTGCCGGTGTTGGAACTCGATAATCCGCTCGAGCGTATCTTCCCCATGGTGCTGGCGATTTCCGTCATGTCTGCAGGGTTTACCGGGCAGGCAATCGCCGTGGGCTTCGACCGCCGTTACGGAGCCCTGAAGCGTATCGGTGCCTCAGGCGTGCCGCCCTGGGGCATTATTGCTGGCAAGATTGTGTCGGTCTGCACCACCGTCACGTTGCAATACATACTGTTCAGCCTCGTGGGGCTCGCTCTTGGCGCAGAGCTGTCGATTGGTGGCTGGCTGCTGGCTTACCTGGGGATGATTCTCGGAACGTTCGCCTTTACCTCACTGGGCTTGCTCATGGGCGGCACGTTGGGAGCCGAGCTAATCCTAGGTCTAGCCAACCTGATCTGGTTCATCCTTATTGGTGCGACTACTTATGTGGCCGTCGCACCGTCGCTAGATGGCATCAGCTCTGTACTGCTACACCTCTTGCCGTCCGTCGCGCTTACCGACGTGATCTCCGCGGCATTGGCCATGTCCGTCCATTGGTCAGCTGTCGGGGTGCTGGTTGTGTGGGGTGTCCTTGGCGCTGCACTGGCGGCCCGCTGGTTCCGTTTTGATATGCCGAATGACTAGGAATCTATCGGGGAATCTGCATAGAAAAGCGCAGCCCAACGCAGGGGTTTCGCTTATTACCATTTTCCGCCAGCATGGGTAGAATTTCTTAATGTGAATACTGCAGATCGAAGTTTGCCCCTATCGTTTTTGCCGCTGACACCAATCGGGCGCCAGAAGCTCTATGCCCTGCTGGTTTTGATTGCACAGGCGGCAATTGCGGTAACCGGTTCTATCGTCCGTGTTACTGGTTCAGGTCTCGGTTGTGCTTCGTGGCCTGAATGTCACCCAGGCAGCTTCGTTCCTGTCGCGGGGGAAGCAGAAATGCTCCATCAGATTATTGAGTTTGGCAACCGGCTGCTCACCTTTGTGCTGGTTGCTCTGACACTTCTGCTCTTCCTTTCGGTTATGCGTGTCGGTCGCCGTCAGGAAATCAAGTTGCTGGCCTTCCTCAACGGTCTCGGCGTTATCGTCCAGGCTGTTATCGGCGGTATCTCCGTTTGGGTTGACCTGAAGTGGTACGCCGTAGCGCTGCACTTCCTGCCTTCGATGATTCTGGTCTGGCTCGCTGGCATGCTTTTCGTCAAGATTTCTGAGCCTGACGACGGCACTGCTACCCGCATGTACCCGCGCTATCTGCGCTATCTGGCTGCCGCCTCCGGCTTGGCCCTGACGATGACGCTGATTACCGGAACTATGGTCACCGGTGCGGGACCACACGCTGGAGATGCTTCGGTGCTCCCGGAGGATCGCCTCCAGCTACCGATTGTTGACCTGGCGCATATCCACGCTGGTTTTATGTACCTCTACCTTGGCCTGGTTATCGGCCTCATTTTCGGTCTGCTGGCCTCGGAAGCCTTTGCACCTGTGCGTAAGGTTGCCATCGCACTCGTTGTGTTCATTTTGGCTCAGGGCGTAGTTGGAATGATTCAGTACTGGTCCGGTGTACCGGAGGCATTGGTGCCGGTACACGTTGCCGGATCTGGTATCTGCACCGCTTTGACTGCAGTACTTTTCCAGCACGGTTACCGCACTGTCGGTGGCAGCGCAGTAGTCACTGGCTCTCTTGAAGGCGATGCGGCAGCCGCCACTGTTGCATCGGAGAAGAACGTCGAGGTTACCGCGTAGCTAGCTGCCGGTCAGCGGCTGTATTAACAACTGTGGTTACCGGCCGTTGATTTCTGCTCGAACCGCCTAAACACGCGCTTTGGTTGTGCGTGTTTAGGCGGTTCTGCTGTCTGCTCGGCTTCGTGCGCTCGGATGTGCGCTTTCTGGTGACTAACGGCTCGCGGGCTGCGCGGGCTGCGCGTGCTGCGCGGGATGAGCGGACGGTGCAAGGGGCGGTCTGCCCACTTTTCGTTCCGAGTTACTGACTGCGTTTATGACAAAAACCGCCCGAAAAATGGCCTGAAAGTGTCATAAACTCGCACAGTTTCACATTTGCAGCCCGTGCCTATCTCCACACACAAAAAAGAGGCCCTTCCCGCAAACTGAACTGCTCCCCATTAGTTGGACTGAGAAATCAGTTACCGACTAGCGGGGAGTAGTTCACAACCGGGAAGGGCCTCTTCAAAGGAGCTCAGCAGCTGCCCTAGAACATGCTCGAAATTGTCTGCAGTCCGAGTACGGCATCGAGAGAAAGCGCCACACAGACGATGGACAAGTAGTTGTTCGACATGAAGAACAGCTTCATTGGCTTGATCTTGCCACCGGTCTTAACGTGGCGGTGCAGGTCAATGGCGCCCCACAGGAACCAAGCACCAGCGCCAACGGCGCCAATCAGATAGATCCAACCAGCGTACGGAACCAACAGCAGAGTGGTAATCACGGTCGCGGCGGTGTAGTAAATAATGCGCTTGGAAACGACGATTGCCGGCTTGACCACTGGCATCATCGGCACGCCAGCGGCCTTGTAGTCCTCCTTGTAGCGCAGGCCCAATGCCCAGGTGTGCGGCGGAGTCCAGAAGAAGATAAGCAGGAACAGGATGAATGCCTGCCACCAGTGAGCCAGCCCCGTAATCTCCGGGTTGTTGTCAGTGATTACGGCCCAGCCGACCATCACCGGCATACAACCCGCAGCGCCACCCCAAATTACGTTCTGATCAGTACGGCGCTTCAGCCACAAGGTGTAGACGAAGATGTAGAAGGCAATCGTAATCAGAATGAAAACGGCGGCCAGCAGCGAGTTACACAGCAACCACAGCCACAGGAACGAAGCAATCATCAAGACAGTGCCGAAAATCGCTGCCGCTCGACGGCTAACCTGGTTGCGCGCGAGCGGGCGACGGCGAGTACGGCGCATCTTCTGGTCAATGTCGTAATCCATGACCATGTTGAAGGTGTGCGCAGCTGCGGCCCCCAGCCAACCACCGAACAAGGTGAGAAGAATCAGTCCAACGTGAACATGACCGCGATCAGCCTGAAGCATTGCGGGAATGGCCGCGACGAGCAGGAGCTCGATAATTCTTGGCTTAGTCAGTGCAATATACGCCTTGACTGTTTCCAACAAAGCAATGTCCCTTTCACGCGCCATAAACAAACCCCCCGTTTACAGATAGTCGGATGTAACGGTCGGAAAGTTCCCGACGAGTTTTTCCGCAAAATTAAATGAGGGGCAGGCAATCAGTTTACCGGTAATCATAACGGTTCCAATAATGACCGTCGTAAAGCATGTGCGGCGCGCCCTCTGAGACTTATCTCTCAGCTATTCGGCCCGGTTTGAACCGGGAGCGCGCAATCCTAGTTAGTATGGAGGAGAATTTTACTAATCCATTTGGATACTAGGAGTCATTCACGTGACACTGTCGACTGAGCATGAAGCACGGGTTGTGCGCAACTACCCCTCGGACTGGTCTGACTTGGATACGAAGGCCGTTGATACGGCTCGTGTGCTGGCTGCAGACGCCGTTGAAAAGGCAGGTTCGGGGCACCCCGGCACTGCTATGAGCCTCGCACCGCTGGCTTACTCTCTTTATCAGCGCGTTATGCGCCATGACCCGAAGGATACGAAGTGGATCGGCCGTGACCGTTTCATTCTCTCCTGTGGTCACACCTCTCTGACGCAGTACGTCCAGCTGTACCTCGGCGGTTTTGGCCTGGAGCTCGATGACCTGAAGGCGCTGCGTACGTGGGACGCCCTCACCCCGGGGCACCCGGAATACGGCCACACTGACGGCGTGGAAATCACCACTGGCCCGCTGGGTCAGGGGCTGGCGTCGGCCGTCGGTTTCGCCATGGCTTCGCGACGGGAACGTGGACTGTTCGACCCGGAAGCTGCTCCGGGTGAGTCTCCGTTTGATCACTACGTGTACGTCATCGCTTCTGATGGTGACGTTCAGGAGGGTGTCACTGCCGAGGCCGGCTCGCTGGCCGGCACTCAGCAGCTGGGCAACCTGATTGTCTTCTGGGATGACAACGGCATCTCCATCGAGGACGACACCACCATTGCTTTCACCGAGAATGTCGCGGACCGCTACCGTGCTTACGGCTGGCAGGTCATTGAGGTCGACGGCGGCGAGGACGTCGCAGCACTCGAGGCTGCTGTCGAGGAGGCCAAGAAGGAGACGGAGCGTCCGACCTTCATTCGCGTTCGCACTGTGATCGCTTACCCGGCTCCGACGAAGATGAACACCGGCGCTTCGCACGGTGCTGCTCTTGGTGGCGAGGAGATTGTCGGCATCAAGGAAGCTCTCGGCTTCGATACCGACAAGAGCTTTGACGTCGCTGACGAGGTCATTGAGCACACCCGCAAGCTAGTTGAGCGCGGTGCTGAGGCTCACGCACAGTGGCAGGTCAAGTTTGATGAGTGGGCTGATGCTAACCCGGACCGCAAGGCTCTGCTGGACCGTCTGACCGCTGGCGAGCTGCCGGAGGGCTTCGACGCTGAGCTGCCGACCTGGGAGCCGGACGAGAAGGGTGTTGCTACCCGCAAGGCCTCTGAGGCCGCGCTGCAGGCGCTGGGCAAGACCCTGCCGGAGCTGTGGGGTGGCTCGGCTGACCTGGCTGGCTCCAACAACACCGTCCTGAAGGGCGAGCCGTCCTTCGGTCCGAAGTCCATCACCACCGGTACCTGGACCGCCGACCCGTACGGCCGCAACCTGCACTTCGGTATTCGTGAGCACGCCATGGGCTCGATTCTCAACGGCATTCTGCTCCACGGTGGTACCCGTCCGTACGGCGGCACCTTCCTTATCTTCTCGGACTACATGCGTCCGGCTGTCCGCCTGGCATCGCTGATGGGCATCTCCCCTATTTATGTCTGGACCCACGACTCCATTGGTCTTGGCGAAGACGGTCCGACGCACCAGCCGGTTGAGCAGCTGGCTTCGCTGCGCGCTATCCCGGGTGTGTCCACTGTCCGCCCGGCTGACGCTAACGAGACCGCTCAGGCTTGGGCCGCTGTTCTTCAGGGCGAGGCAGGCCCGAAGGCTCTGGCTCTGACCCGCCAGAACGTTCCGGTTCTGGAAGGGACCAAGGAGAAGGCCGCTGAGGGCGTCCGTCGTGGTGCGTACGTGCTTGTCGACGGCGCCAAGGAGACCCCAGACGTCATCCTGATGGCTACCGGTTCGGAAGTTCACCTCGCTGTCGAAGCTGCTGACAAGCTGGCTGAGGAAGGC
The DNA here is from genome assembly GCF_024580435.1 of Corynebacterium sp. 5QC2CO. Classification (NCBI taxonomy): domain Bacteria; kingdom Bacillati; phylum Actinomycetota; class Actinomycetes; order Mycobacteriales; family Corynebacteriaceae; genus Corynebacterium; species Corynebacterium sp. 5QC2CO. Next base: position 170,047 of record NZ_JANIKI010000002.1, read on the forward strand.
GTCAGCGCCCGCGTTGTCTCCGTTCCGTGTCTTGATTGGTTCGAGCAGCAGGACGAGGCCTACCGCGAGCAGGTTCTGCCTAAGTCCGTCCGCGCCCGTGTCTCGGTTGAGGCCGGTATTGCAATGCCGTGGTACCGCCACCTTGGTGATGCTGGTCGCGCTGTCTCCCTGGAGCACTTCGGCGCATCGGCTCCGTACAAGGAGCTGTTCGAGAAGTTCGGCATCACTGCAGAGGCTGTTGTCGATGCTGCCAAGGAGTCCATCGAGGCTGCTAAGTAAATTTGTTAAAACCTGGCGCTATCGGCCGCTGTCGGGACGGGATTCGTGAAAACCGTACCGCGCTCCGGTAGCGCCAGTATTGTTTGTGACGCACAGTGGTTTAAGGACATACAACTTTTAGCGAAGTCTTTAGGCAACGAAGCGGTATTGACAGAAAGGCGTTAAACACTATGGGAAACACCACAATGGAAGCGCTCGCCAAGGTAGGAACCTCGGCGTGGCTCGACGATCTTTCGCGCCAGCGCCTCACCTCGGGCGATTTGAAAAATCTTATTGAAGAGCTGCGGGTTGTCGGTGTCACTACTAACCCGGCAATCTTCTCTTCGGCGATGACCGCCGGTGAGGATTACGACTCTCAGCTGGCGCAGCTCACTGCAGAGGGTGCGAACCCGGCAGATGCTGTGTTCGCGATGGCAATCGACGACGTCCGCGATGCCTGTGACCTTTTCGCTGGTGTATCTGAAGAAACCGACGGTGTCGATGGCCGTGTGTCCATCGAGGTCGATCCTCGCTACGCCGACAACTACGAGGCCACGATTGCGCAGGCCCGTAAGCTCTGGGAGCGCGTCGGCAAGCAGAACGCGATGATTAAGATTCCGGCGACCGATGCTTCCCTGCCGGCTGTCACCCAGGCTCTGTCCGAGGGAATCTCGGTAAACGTCACCCTAATTTTCTCGGTCGAGCGTTACCTGCAGGTCATTGATGCGTTCATCGAGGGCATTGAGCGTGCGAAGGACAACGGCGTGGACCTGGCTTCGGTCCACTCTGTTGCGTCGCTGTTTGTTTCCCGCGTTGACACTGAAATTGATGCTCGCCTGGACAAGATTGGCTCCGACGAGGCCCTGGCTCTGCGCGGCAAGGCCGGTCTGGCCAATGCCCGTGCAGCCTACGCCAAGTTTGAGGAAACTTTCTCGGCGCAGAATATTCGCTGGGCACAGCTGGAAAATGCCGGTGCTAAGCCGCAGCGCCTGCTGTGGGCTTCGACCGGTGTGAAGAACCCGGCTTACCCGGACACCCTCTACGTCACTGAGCTGGCTGCACCCCAGACTGTGAATACCATGCCGGAGAAGACACTGCGTGCTGCCGCAGGCTTCGAGGGCGAGGTTCGCGACGCCGTCAGCGGCCAGGGTGACGCAGCCAACGCCGTTATGACTCAGCTCAGCGAGATTGGCATCGACCTGGATGACGTCTTCGCAGTCCTGGAGCGCGAGGGCGTGGAAAAGTTCGTGGACTCCTGGCAGTCCCTGCTCGAGTCGATTGCACAGCGCATGGAGCAGCTGAAGTAAGCCTGCTGATTATCTAGGTGCCTGTTGGTAGTGGCTGCGTTTCTGGCTGGCGTCAGCAGGTCGCCTGGCGATTCGAGTTACTGACTGCGTTTATGACAAAAATCGCGCGAAAAATGGCTTGAAAGTGTCATAAACTCATACAGTTTCACATTTGCAGCCCGTAAGCTAGATACAAAATGCTCCCCGCGCAGGGGAGCTTTTTTTAATGGGCTAGGACGCGGCGAAGGCGGGACGCACAGTGGGCAGTGGGCGTTTGTCTTCCTTTAAAGCCCAGGTCATCACGAACGCAGAGATTACGGTGATGATTGAAGCAAAGATCGGCACAGCCGGCCAGGGGGCGCCCGGTACGGAGTCGGTCACGTCCAGCAGATAGCTGAAGAGGAAGAGCGTGGCCAGGGCCAGGCCAATGGTGATCGATCCTGCACGAGTGCCCTTCGCGCCGGCGACGGTGCCGACTGCGGTGCTCGCCACGGTAGCCATGAGGAAGCTCAAGAAGACGCACAGCGCGGTGAGCAGAACCGTGGTGTAGTTCTGCCCGGAATCCTCAACCATGTACAGCTCCCCGTTAGTGTCCGGAAACAGGGCTGGTCCGGAGGTGACAATGAAGCTATCGAATCCACGGTAGTAACCGGATTTGTTCTGTTCGATGACCATCGCCGTGACGATAAAGGCGGTAGACACCAACGATGTGCCCAAAATCGCGATGATCGCGGAGCGCACCCAGCGGGCGGTGCTCACGCCGTAGTCGCGCAGGGTCACCGACCGCCGGGCTGTAATCAGGAAAAGAATGCCCAGCGCGATAATGCCAAGCAGAGTATTGCCGGTTCCGCTGCCTACGAGCATGCGCCCGAAGGCCGAGTACAGGATGGCCACGGCGGCGACGAAGAGGAAGGTTTTCTTGTTGGTTGCGATGAAAGCTCCGGTGCTCATTTGTTGCTCCTTTCAATGTAGGCGGAGGTGCTAGCGAGGTCGATGAGGGCCGCGGGGTCGAGGTAGCTCACCTCAACGCCGAGGGCGCGGGCATGCGCAGCGGCAGACGAACTGAGGGCTGTAGCTAGGATTGCCTCGCAGCGATCGCCGAGGGTTTTCTTAGCGAGCACTGGGCCGGCCACCTGCACCACGAGATCCGTAGGGCCGCGCAGCACCGGATGGCTAGCGCGCAGCTTATCGACGTCGTAGGGCCCGTACGCATCCTGCTTGTGGATGACAATCAAGGTGTCCACCAGGCCGGCTAGATCCTGGGAGTGCTGCGAGGTGACCACAATGTCGGCCGATTCGGCGGAGTCGATAAGCATGCCGCGCAATGTGGTGCGGTGCTCGACATCGAGGCCGTTGAAGGGTTCGTCGAAAAGCAATGCATCCTTGCCGGATGCCAGGGTGGCAGCGGCGATGAGCAGCTGGCGCTGGCCCAGGCTGAGCCTTTTGATGGGGGTGTCAGCGGGGAAATCGAGGAGGGACTCCGCGTGGGGCACATTGAGCTGGTCCCAGCCAGTGCGCAGGATGCGGAAATATTCGCGCGGGGTGGCGCCGAAGATCTGGGTGTCGGGTGCTGCCTTCGCCAGGGCCGCTGTAGGCATCTGCGCGAGGGTATGCAGGTAGTAGGTCTTGCCAGCGCCGTTGGGGCCAATTACGCCGTAGATGCTCATTTCTCCTCCTCCAACATAGCGATGATGTCGTGGAGCGTGAGGCCGAGAATGCCGGCCTCCGCTTTTAATGGCTCGATGTAGGTGCGCTGGAACGCTTCACGACGCTCAGCGCGAATGCGCTCACGGGCGTCTGGAGTGACAAACATGCCGAGTCCTCTTTTCTTCTCCACAAGCCCCACCATCGACAGTTCCGTCATGGCCTTGGCAGCCGTGGTTGGGTTGACCTGATAGAACTCCGAGAGCTCCTTGGTTGAAGGGGCACGATCCTCAGCCGAGAGCTCCCCGGACAAAATCATTGATTTCAGATCCTCGGCGATCTGGACGTAGATGGGCCGAGGGTCCGACTCCTTCGCCTGCATATCCACCTCCATGGTTTATGGGTATACCACCTATGTCATAAACCTAAGGCAGAAGAAAGGGCCCGTCAAGGCCCCATCGGAGGAATCGGAAACGATTCCACCGGACTTTTCTCGATATGACATTATGTAAACCGTGAGTGATTCTCTGCAACGCAACGATTCGAACTCCCCTACTGCCAGCTCTCCGCACAACGGAGATGGCAGCACCAACCACGACGGATACATCAACCCGCTGCGCGACCCGCAGGATAAACGCCTGCCGCGTATTGCCGGCCCGGGTGGCATGGTGATTTTCGGAGTGACGGGCGATCTGGCCCGAAAGAAGCTTCTGCCTGCCATCTATGATTTGGCCAACCGCGGTCTACTGCCTGCCTCCTTCGCGTTAGTCGGCTACGGTCGTCGCGAATGGTCAAAACAGGACTTTGAGGATTATGTGCGCACCGCAGTGGAACAGGGCGCCCGCACAGACTTCCGTGAGAGTGTCTGGCAGCGCCTGGCTGAGGGCATTCACTTCGTCACCGGTACCTTCACCGATGACGAGGCCTTCGATCGCCTGGCCGCACAACTTGAGGAGCTCGATCGCTCCCGCGGCACCGCTGGAAACTGGGCCTACTACCTGTCCATTCCGCCAGCTAACTTCCCCGATGTCTGTCATCAGCTCGATCGTTCGGGGCTGGCGCAGTCGGGCGAGGACTATTGGCGTCGCGTGATTATTGAGAAGCCATTCGGCCACGACCTGGCCTCCGCTCAGGAACTCAACCGGATCGTGAACTCGGTCTTCCCAGAAGACGCTGTGTTCCGCATCGACCACTACCTGGGCAAGGAAACCGTCCAGAACATTCTGGCCATGCGTTTTGCCAACCAGTTGTTCGATCCGATGTGGAATTCTCACTACATTGACCACGTCCAGATCACCATGGCCGAGGACATCGGTTTGGGCGGTCGCGCCGGCTACTACGACGGTATCGGTGCAGCTCGTGACGTGATTCAGAACCACCTACTTCAACTCCTGGCGCTGGTGGCAATGGAAGAGCCCATCGCCTTTACCCCGGAAGAGCTGCAGGCGGAAAAGATTAAGGTTCTGCGTGCCGTCGAGCCAGTGCGTCCGTTTTCGAAATACACCGCGCGTGGCCAGTACACGGCGGATTGGCAGGGCAGCAACTTCGTGCCGGGTCTGCGCGATGAGGAAGGCTTCGACCCCGAATCCACGACCGAGACCTACGCCGCCTGTACGCTGCAGATCAACTCCCGTCGCTGGGCCGGTGTCCCCTTCTACCTGCGCACCGGCAAGCGCCTCGGCCGCCGCGTCACTGAAATTGCGCTGGTCTTTAAGTCTGCACCTCACCTGCCCTTCGCAGAGACAATGACTGCCGCTCTCGGCCAGAACGCAATGGTCATCCGTGTTCAGCCAGACGAGGGCGTGCTCATGCGCTTCGGCTCGAAGGTCCCGGGCTCGGCCATGGAGGTGCGCGATGTCAACATGGACTTCTCCTACTCCGAGGTGTTTACCGAGCAGTCGCCAGAGGCATACGAGCGCCTGATTCTGGATGCGCTTCTCGACGAGGCCAGCCTCTTCCCCACCAACGAGGAAGTTGAGCTGTCCTGGAAGATTCTTGACCCCATCATTGAGTACTGGGCCAAACGCGGTCGTCCCGAGGGCTACCCAGCAGGATCGTGGGGGCCGTCCTCCGCTGACCACATGCTCGAGCGCGACGGTCGCGCTTGGCGACGGCCATAGGTTGCCGACCTCTCAGTTCTTAAGAATTTTCTGACAGAAAGAACACTTTCATGATCGTCAATTTGCCAGACACTGACACCGCGAGCATTGCTCGTCAGTTGGTGCAGCTTCGAGAGCAGGGCGGCATCGTCACCACGGGCCGTGTCCTCACCCTGATTGTTTTGGCCAAAAGCGAAGACGACCTGGAAAACATTATTTCCACGGTCAACTCCGTTTCCCGCGAGCACCCATCCCGTGTGCTGGTATTGGTCTCCGATGATCCACGCCTGGACAATCGCCTCGACGCGGAACTCCGCGTCGGTGGTGATGCCGGTGCCGCTGAGATCGTCGTTATGCACATGTCCGGTGAGATTGGTCAGCACCACAGCTCGGTGGTGACTCCCCTGCTGCTGCCGGATACGCCGGTCGTGGCGTGGTGGCCGTCTGAGGCGCCGCAAGTCCCAGCGGCGACACCAATCGGCCGGATTGCCCAGCGCCGTATCACCGATTCGTTGTGTGACCCGAATAGCAACGCTATCTACACGCGCCGTACGGGCTACACGCCCGGCGATTCTGACCTGAGCTGGTCACGGCTGACGAACTGGCGCGGTGTGTTGGCATCCGCTTTCGACTTGCCGCCGCACTCGCCGGTGACCTCCGTGACCATCTACGGTCCACAGGAGTCGCCATCGGTGGAGGTCGCCGCCGGCTGGTTGGCAGATCGCCTGGGGCTGCCGGTCAACCGTTACTCCACCGGTGAGAAGAAGATTCCGGTGGACGAAAAGGGCCGCGCCAAGCCACCGGTGACCTCCGTCGCCTTTGAGCGTGAAAATGGCCAGACCCTGCGCATCGATATTGAAAGCGCCACCACTGCATCGGTCACCAACGGAGAAAAGCCCCCGTTCAAGGTCGCAGTGTCGCGTCCAACACGCTCCGAGTGCTTGGCAGAGGAGCTGCGTCACCTCGACCACGATACTGCCTACGGACGTGCCCTGCGTGGCCTCAGCCAGATTCACACGGTGGGAATGCAATCTCCGACGTCCACAACAACTAGCTTCGCTAACGAACCAGGAGTCTCTGACAAGTGACCACCGATAACGCCTCGAGCACCGTCCCTGCCCCACAGTTCCACCGTGCCGCTGACCAGGCTGGCATCGTCGAGGCTGCACGTCAGCGCTTCGTCGATGCGGTTGTCGCCGTCCAACATGGCAACGCCACTCCGGTCACGGATGACGGTTTCGTACGCGTCGTTCTCACCGGTGGCGGCGCGGGTACCGCTTTGCTCAGTGCGCTTGCCGACGATTCCGGAGACATCGACTGGAACCGAGTCCTGGTGTTCTTCGGAGATGAACGCTTTGTCGCTGCCGACTCGGCAGATCGCAATGCGTTGGCTGCTCGTAAGCGTCTCTTGTCCCCTGTCGGCGTGCCGGAGGAAAACATCTTCGAGTTTGCCGCTGCCGACAGCGGCGTGACCACCACGGAGGCCGCCGAAAGCTACGAAGCTATCGTTCGGGAGAAGGCTCCAAATGGCTTTGACCTTCACCTTCTTGGTATGGGCGGAGAGGGACACATCAACTCGATTTTCCCACATACCGCAGCGCTGGCTGAGCAGGAACGCTTGGTCGTGGACGTGCATAACTGCCCGAAGCCACCGCCGACCCGCATCACGTTGACGATGCCGGCCATCGCCAGCTCTCAGCGTGTGTGGCTACTTGTAGCGGGCGGCGAAAAGGCTGAGGCAATTGCAGCTATCGCTCAGCAGGACGACCCAGCGCAGTGGCCGGCGGCCGGGGTTCGCGGTGTTCAGGAAACCGTTGTCTTTGTTGACGATGCTGCGGCTGCGCAGCTCTAGGCTTCCGCTTCACCGCTAACAGCCCAGAAACAGCAAATTCCCGTCGATAAGCGAAATGCTATCGACGGGAATTTTTATTGCTTAAAGGCCTGCGGTGGGGCGTGCTGCGTGCGGAACCTACCAGCCGAAAGTATTGAACAGCAGCAACAGGACAATGCAGAGCAACCAGATAATCACGGTCACAATAGTGACGCGGTCAAGGTTCTTCTCCACCACAGTCGAACCGGACAGATTCGACTGCATGCCGCCACCAAAGAGGCTGGACAGTCCGCCACCCTTACCCTTGTGGAGCAGGATGAACAGCGTCATCAGGATTGATGTGATGACCAGGACAATCTGAATGGCGAGGTACACGCGCACTTCCTTTTGAAACGTCGCTTCTTTAAGAACTCCAACTATACTAGCGCAATTGCTCCGCTGCCTAGGTATCCCTAGCCGTATCCTTAGGCGAATTCCTAGCCGGAGTTGCGCAGTGCAGTTGCCAGACCATTCATGGTCAGCTGGATGCCCCGACGCACCTTGTCGCGATTATCGCCGGCACGGTAGCGACGCAGCATCTCCAGCTGGATGATGTTCAGCGGCATGAGGTACGGGAAGCGCATGTCCACCGAGCGCCTGAGCAGCGGGTTGTCCTCCAGCAGGTGCTTGTACCCGGTTACCTTCAGGAACATCTCCAAAGTCAGGTCGAACTCTGCCTTGATGATGCCGTAGATGCGCTCACCGTCGGCCTTATCTTGGCACAGGCTAGCGTAGGCGCGCGCCAGGTTCAGGTCGGCCTTGGACATGACCTGCGCCATGTTCGACAGCACCGAATTGAAGAATGGCCAAATCTCGTTGAGCTGCCGGAGCTCAGCCAGGCGGGAACCGTCTTCGTCCTCGCCGATCCACTCCTGCAGTGCAGAGCCGACACCAAACCAGCCCGGCACCATAGAACGCTGCTGCGACCAGGACAGTACCCACGGAATTGCGCGCAGGTCAGAAATGGTCTGGGTCTGCTTGCGTGAGGTCGGACGCGAACCAATGTTCAGGCTGCCAATCTCATCGACCGGAGTCGAGGAAGTGAAGAAGTCAATAAAGCCCGGGTCCTCGTGCATGAGCTTCGAGTAGGCCTCGCGAGACAGGTCGGAAATCTCCGACATAATCTCGTGGGCGCGAGCTGGGTTCTTCAGGTCATCGACGTCGAGCAGAGTCGACTCGATAGTTGCCGAAACCAGTGCGGCGAGGTTCCTGCGTGCCGCTGCAGGGTGACCGTACTTGGCAGAGATAATCTCGCCCTGCTCGGTGATACGCACGGACCCCTGGACTGCACCCGACGGCTGCGCCAGGATTGCCTCGTAGGACGGTCCACCACCACGGCCGACAGTACCTCCGCGGCCGTGGAAGAGACGCAGACGGATGTCGTTGTCCTTCGCGGCTGCCACGATGGCGACCTCCGCGTCGTAAAGCGCCCAGTTTGCAGCGAAGTACCCGCCGTCCTTGTTGGAGTCGGAGTAGCCGAGCATGACTTCCTGCAAATCTCCGCGGGCGGAGACGTATGCGCGGTAGACCGGAATGTCCCACACAGCACGCAGCACGTCGGCACCAGCCTGCAGGTCTTCGATGGTTTCAAACAGCGGGATGACGTCAACAGAACCGGTCGGCTGGGAGCCATTCGGGCGAATCAGACCGACTTCCTTGAGCAGAATCATCGGCTCCAGCAGGTCGGAGACCGATGTACACATCGAAATGATGCAGTGCGGTACCGCGTCGCGACCGTACTTGCGCACCGCACGAGATGCCGCACGCATAATACCTAGCTCGCGAGCCGTAGCTTCGGAAAGATCTGCGGAAGTCGAAACCAGCGGACGGGAGGACTGCAGTTCCTTGGTCAGCAGCTCGACCTTATCGGCTTCCTTCAATCCTGCGTAGTTGTCCACCACGCCGGCAGCGGAGAATAGCTCGGTGAGGATTTCCTCGTGCGAGTCCGAATTCTGGCGGATATCAATCGAGTACAGGTGGAAACCAAATACCTCCACTGAATCCATCAGATCGCGCAGGCGGTGATCGGCGATGAGGTCATCGTGGCTGGAACGCAGTGAGTCGTCGATAATCGAGAGCTCTTCAAGTAGCTCCTCGGCGCTGTCATACGGAGTGAATTCCGACCAGTCGCCCTCAATGATGGACTCATCGAAGAAGTTCACCGCTGTTGCCGCCACTCGGCCACGGATGCCGTGAACCGCACGACGGTACGGCTCATCTTCACGGTTTGGTACGTCATTGTGGCCACGGCTGGCCAAGGCGACCAGATCTACGGTGACCTTGGTCAGGCGGTCGCTGAGACTGAGCTCGCGCTCCAGCAGATGCAACTGCGAAAAGTAGTGACGCAGGATCGTACCCGCTGCCCTATCGGAGGCGTAGCGCAGCGTCTCCTCTGTCACGTATGGGTTACCGTCGTGGTCACCGCCGATCCACGAGCCCATGCGAATCGTCGGATTAGCCGGCAGCTTGTTGCCGCCGAGCTGACGCAAGTGCTTGACGACGTCTCGGTTAATCTGTGGCACAGCTTCCAGCAAAGAAAGCTGGTAGTAGCGAAGACCAACCTCGACCTCGTCGCGAATATCCGGGCGGTTCATGCGAATCAGAGCCGTTTGCCACAGCGTCAGGATACGGCGGCGGATATCGGCATCAATCTCAGCGAGTCGGTCTGCGGTACGCGCATTTATCGGGGCCGCCTGAATCTCGTGGCGGCGCCGCATTGCGGCCGTGATGTGCTTCTGCACATCGAACACTGTGCGACGACGAGTTTCCGTTGGGTGTGCGGTCAGAACCGGGACGACCTCTATGTGGTCCATCATGTCCGCAATCGCGCTGCTGGAAACCTTGGCGTCGCGAAGCTTCTGCCATGTTGCCTCTAACGTGGAGTCCTGCGGCGGATCGCCAGCATCGAGAGATGCCTCGATGCCCAGCTCCTCGTGCAAATCCTCAGCGAGGTTAGCCAAAAGTGCGAAGTGGGTGAAAGCACGGATGACCGGGCTTGCCTCGGCCGGATCAATATCGCGGAAGAGGCCGGTGAGCTTCTCGATGTCGCCATCGCCACGATGGAGTTCGAAAGCTGCGCGGCGAGCATTTTCGACCAGGTTAAAGACCTCGTCACCCTCTTGTTCGCGGATTACCTGCCCAAGAATTCGACCCAGGTGGCGAATATCCTCCCAGAGCAAGTCCTGCTGCTTCGCGGTAGCGGTCGATGAGGATTGCTCACTGCTTGCAGTGTGTCGGTCAGTGTCACGATGTACTTGTTCGTTCATTGAGCACGTCCTTTGAAAATTGCCGGGTATTCCAAGTGGAAAGCCTCGGGAAATGTATTGCGCTGAAACCTTGCCAGTCGGTGTGCCTGGGTTGAGTCCGCCTAAAGGCAATAACCCCGAATCGGTTTTATGAGAGTCAATAAAACCAATCCGGGGTCGCGCATGACGCCTATCTTATCAGTTGTTCTGAATTTATATGCAGTTAGGCGTTCTGAGCGGCATCTGCAGCAAGTGCACAGAGCTTCGCGAATGCTTCACCGTCGAGCGAAGCACCACCGACGAGGCCGCCGTCGACGTCGGGCTTGCCAACGATCTCAGCGACGTTCTCGGCCTTGACGGAGCCACCGTAGAGGATGCGCATTTCCTTTGCGATGTCCTCGTCCGCAATTTCAGCGACGGTCTCGCGGATAGCTGCACAGACTTCCTGAGCGTCTGCAGCCGATGCGACCTTACCGGTGCCGATAGCCCAGACCGGCTCGTAAGCGATGACGGTCTTGGCCAGCTCAGCGTTGGTCAGGTTAGCCAGGGAGCCCTTGACCTGAGAGACAACGTACTCGACGTGCTCTTCGGCCTCTCGGACCTCCAGCGGCTCGCCGACACAGACGATTGGGTTCATGCCCTCGCGCAGTGCTGCCTTGGCCTTCTTTGCGACCAGCTCATCGTCTTCTGCGTGCATATCGCGACGCTCGGAGTGACCGACGACGACCCAGGTGCAGCCGAGCTTTGACAACATCGATGCGGAAATCTCGCCGGTGTAAGCCCCGGACTCGTGGACTGAGACATCCTGCGCGCCGTAGGTAACGGCGAGCTTATCGCCCTCAACCAGAGTCTGGACCGAACGCAGGTCGGTAAACGGCGGGATGACAGCGACGTCAACCTTGTCGTAGTACTCCTTCGGCAGAGCGAACGCGAGCTTCTGCACCACACCGATAGCCTCGAGATGGTTCAGGTTCATCTTCCAGTTACCAGCAATAAATGGTGTACGTGCCATAGTGGTGGAATTCACTTCCCTATCAATTAGCGGATTTTTAAGCGATGAAAATCCAGTGGTGGAAAAATCTTAGTCTTCCAGGACGGAGACGCCCGGCAGAGTCTTACCCTCGAGGAACTCCAGCGAAGCGCCACCACCGGTGGAGATGTGGCTGAAACCGTCCTCGTTCAATCCCAGGGTACGTACTGCTGCTGCAGAATCGCCGCCACCGACGACGGAGAAGCAACCGTTGTTAGTGGTGGCATCGATGATGGCCTGTGCAACCTCGCGGGTTCCAGCTGCGAAAGCCTCCATCTCGAACACGCCCATCGGGCCGTTCCAGAACACAGTCTTGGACTCAGCGAGCACCTTGCCGAATGCCTCAGCGGAAGCTGGTCCGATGTCCAGGCCCATCCGGCCTTCCGGAATCTCGGTGGCGTCGACAACCTTGTTGTCAGCGTCTGCAGCGAACTTGTCAGCCACGACTACGTCGGTTGGCAGAACGATCTTGTCGCCGTAGCGGTCCAGCAGATTCTTACAGGTGTCGATCATCTCTTCCTGCAGCAGGGATGCGCCAACGGCGTAGCCCTTGGCAGCCAGGAAGGTGAAGCACATGCCGCCGCCGATGACCAGGCAGTCAACCTTCGGTGCGAGCGCCTCAATAACGCCCAGCTTGTCGGAAACCTTGGAACCGCCGAGCACGACGGTGTACGGCTTCTCCGGGGTCTCTGCAACCTTGCGCAGAACCTCAAGCTCAGCCTGAACAAGGTTGCCGGCGTAGTGCGGCAGCTTCTTAGCGACGTCGAAGACGGAAGCCTGAGCGCGGTGAACAACACCGAAACCGTCGGAAACAAATGCTCCGTCTGGAACGAGTGCGGCCAGCTCGGCTGCAAACTCGGCGCGCTCTGCCTCGTCCTTGGAGGTCTCGCGCGGATCGAAGCGGACGTTCTCCAACAGGAGTACATCGCCCTCGGTCAGACCATTAGCGCGCTCGTGCGCGTCCTCACCGGAGACATCACCGGCGAGCGCGACGTACTGCTCCAGGCGCTCAGACAGCGCCTCAGCGACCGGGGCCAGGGAGAACTCGGACTTAACCTCGCCCTTCGGGCGACCCAGGTGCGCCATAACAACGACCTTGGCGCCGGCCTCGACAAGCGCGGACAGAGTGGGCAGCGAAGCATCGATTCGACCCGGATCGGTGATAACGCCGTCCTTCAACGGAACGTTAAAGTCGGAGCGGACGAGGACGTAACGGCCTTCAATACCTTCGTTGATCAGGTCTTTGACAGTCTTAACAGTCATCTCAATGAAATCCTTGTGAAAGTGTGTAAAAAACGGGCCGTGGGTGGCGTGCCCTACTCAGGCACAACCACCCCGGCCCGTTCGGGGTCTGGGATTAACCAGGTGAGTTATTAGAGGCGCTCACCGACGTAGACAGCCAGGTCGACGAGGCGGTTGGAGTAGCCCCACTCGTTGTCGTACCAGGAGACAACCTTGACCTGATCGCCGATGACCTTGGTCAGCGGTGCGTCGAAGATAGAGGAACGCGGGTCGCCCTCGATGTCCTTGGAAACGATTGGGTCCTCGTTGTAGCCCAGAACACCCTTGAGCTCGCCCTCGGCAGCTTCCTTGATGGCAGCATTGACGGACTCGACGGTGACCTCGCTCTTAGCAGTGAAGGTCAGGTCGGTGACAGAGCCGGTCGGGGTCGGAACACGCAGTGCGTAGCCGTCCAGCAGGCCCTTGAGCTGCGGCAGAACCAGAGCGACTGCCTTTGCAGCGCCGGTGGAGGTCGGAACAATGTTCAGAGCAGCAGCGCGGGCGCGACGCAGGTCCTTGTGCGGAGCGTCGTGCAGACGCTGGTCACCGGTGTATGCGTGGATGGTGGTCATGAGACCGCGTTCGATGCCGAACTTGTCGTCCAGAACCTTAGCCATCGGAGCCAGGCAGTTGGTGGTGCAAGAAGCGTTCGAAATGATGTTGTGCTTCTCCGGGTCGTAGTCAGTGTGGTTGACGCCGACAACGAAGGTTGCGTCTTCGTTCTTAGCCGGAGCGGAGATGATGACCTTCTTGGCGCCAGCCTCGATGTGGGCCTTGGCAGCGTTGGCATCGGTGAAGAAACCGGTGGACTCAATGACGATGTCGACCTCGTGCTTGCCCCACGGCAGGTCCTTCGGGTCGCGCTCAGCGTATGCCGCGATGCGCTTGCCGTTGACGGTGAGGGACTCATCGTCGTAGGTGACCTCTGCGTCAAGCTTGCCCATGATGGAGTCGTACTTGAGCAGGTGAGCCAGGGTCTTGTTATCAGTGAGGTCGTTTACAGCAACGACTTCCAGGTCAGCGCCCGCAGCGAGCAGGGAGCGGAAGAAGTTACGGCCAATGCGACCAAAACCGTTAATACCTACACGAACCGTCACAATAATCTCCTTAATGGATTGGCGAATCGATGCCACTTGTCAGGGCGCTGATTGCGCTCCAACAGGTTCACTACAGAAGTGTACGTTGGGTTTCTCATTCGCGCAGCGGTGCTTTCGCTCAAAAATCCCAAATAAACGGAGATTTATCCAAATTTACGCAGCTGACTAGGTATAGCAGGTGCTTTACTCGTCAACTTCTTTGTCAAAAAGTTCGTCTGTAACGACTGCAGTTGTGGGGGGAATTCCGAGTTCGTTTGCTCTTTTGTCCGCCATGGAGAGCAAACGGCGGATGCGTCCTGCGACGGCGTCCTTGGTCATTGGCGGATTGGCTAGCTGCCCAAGTTCTTCCAATGATGCCTGCTTGTGCTCAATGCGCAGCTGTCCTGCAGATACCAAATGATCTGGTACATCGTCACCGAGAATCTCTAATGCACGCTCCACTCGTGCTGCCGCAATAACAGCCGCACGAGCCGACCGCCGCAGGTTGGCATCGTCGAAGTTTGCCAAACGAGTCGCCGTCGCTCGCACTTCACGACGCATACGCTGTTCTTCCCACTGCAGGCGAGTAGTCTGGGCTCCCATTCGCGTCAGCAGCGCACCGATTGCATCGCCCTCCCGGATGATTACGCGATCGCCACCGCGGGACTTATTTTCCTTGCTCTTAGCCGTAATTCCGATCCTACGAGCACATCCCACCAATGCGAGTGCCGCTTCAGCAGAGGGAGCAGTGACCTCCAAAGCTGAGGAACGCCCCGGCTCAGTCAGCGAACCATGTGCCAAGAAAGCACCCCGCCATGCAGCTTCTTGATCAATCTTCTGTCCCATAATCAGCTTGCGTGGTAGCCCACGTACGGGACGTCCTGCAGAGTCAATCAGGCCGGTTTGCCTAACGACGAGCTCCGCGCCATCGGTTACCCGCACGATGTACTTCGAAGTCTTTCGCAACCCACCGGGAGACAAGACATTGAGGCTGGCTTTGACATCGTAGAGTTCGGCCAGCATGGAGCGCAGGCGGCGTGCGACAGCGCCGGAATCCAACTCAGCCTCCAGCACAATCGAACCTGCCACCAGGTGGAGTCCTCCTGCGAAGCGGAACAGGGTCGCAATCTCCGCTGCCTGAGCGCTTTCCTGCGAAACTGACACGCGGGCTAGTTCGTCTTTGACCTTCGCCGTCAATGCCACGATGCTGTCCATCCTCATTTCATCTGTACGAGCTGGGTTTGGGCCTGGCTAATTTAAGTGAAATTAACCCCATTTGAGCTTTAGCAATAAACCTCAAGGATAGTATCCGGAAGCAATCGAGTGGCAATTAGTTGATTGCCTGCTGCATCCCCGCAGGAGAATGCATAAAAATCCTCGATTGGACGGACGCTTTAGAGGAACTGACGAAGTGCGACAGCTAGCTTCTCCGGCGAATGCCGACCCGTTAGAGCTCCGTGGTCGTCAACTTCTTGCACATCGGCGAAGACAACCTTCGCGTCTAGGCTGTCCGCCGCTCGCTGCAGGTATTCCCGTTCGGTATCCGCGAGCGGCGTGTTGTCGTCGACAAGCACGTAATTGAGCTTCAAGTTAGGTGCGTGCTGCGTGAGCATGTGGATGTGCCGTTCGGAAGAAAAACCGGCGGTCTCCCCCGGCTCGGCGACAAGATTCAATACCACGACGGTTGTGGCCTTGGTTTCTTGCAGAGCGTCCCGCAGCCCGGGCACCTGAAGATGTGGCAGAACCGAAGTGAACCACGAACCCGGACCCAGCGTCACCAAATCAGCATTGAGGATAGCTTCAATAGCCTCCTCGGATGCCGGCGGAGTCTCAGGAATCAGCCGGATTCGGCGCACCTGGCCAGGTGTCGTGGCCACAGCGACCTGGCCACGGACTTGGCGCACGACGCGGGCATCCTGCTCCAGGCCTACGACTTCGGCCTCAATCTCTAGCGGGATTGGCGACATGGGCACGACACGACCCTGGATTTGCAGCAACCGGCCGATTTCGTCAAGGGCGTCGACTTCATTTCCCATCACACTGGTGAGGCCAGCGATGATGAGATTGCCAATCGCATGCCCTGCCAGTGCACCGGTTCCGCCAAAGCGGTGCTGCAGTGTCTTTTCCCACAGATCGCCTTTTTCCGTATCTGCGGAAAGCGCGGCGAGTGCCATGCGAAGATCTCCAGGGGGAATCTGGCCCAGCTCACGACGAAGGCGGCCAGAGGATCCGCCGTCGTCGGCAACTGTGACCACCGCTGTGACATGGTCCGCAACCTGACGGTCAGCTCTCAGCGTGGCAAAGAGACCATGACCGCCACCCAGACTGGTAATTGATGTCAATTTCTACACCTCCACGAAAACCGCTAGTTGCGGTCAATATCGCGGTGGACGACGTTGACGTTGATCCCGGAAACTCCCTCGAGCTTCTTAGCCAGCGCCTCCGACATGGCCACACTTCGGTGATGGCCTCCGGTGCATCCCACAGCGATAGTCATAAAACCCTTGCCCTCACGGCGATACCCGGGCAAAACCAATTCAATCAAGTTTGTGACGTTGTCCAAGAAGCCCTGAGACTCAGGTTGGGACAGCACGTATTCGGCCACTGCTTTGTTGGTACCGCGGCCCGCACGCAGCTCAGGTACCCAATAGGGATTGGGGAGAAAACGGACGTCGAAAAGCATGTCGGCATCGCGCGGTGCACCGTGCTTAAACCCAAAGGACTCGATGGTGATCTGCTGGATTTTGCTAGCGGTATCCGACAGCTGATGCTCTAACTCACGGCGCAAATCGTGCACGCTCATGTCAGAAGTATCCACTACTAAATCCGACATGCCCTTTATTGGCAGCAGCATCTGACGTTCAGCGGCAATACCCTGTGAAAGCGTGCCATTTTCCTGCAGCGGATGGGTGCGACGGACAGAGTCGTAGCGGGCGATGAGGGTGTCGTCATTGGCATCAAAGAAGATGACATAGGGCTGGCGCCCCTCATTGCGGAGTCCGTCGAGCACCTCCCCCAAACTGCCGGCGAACGCGCGCGAGCGCACGTCGGTGACGATAGCGAGGCGCTCTACTGGAGAGTCCGCTTCAAACGACAACTCGACCATGCGCATAATCAACTCCGGGGGCAGGTTGTCTGCGACATACCAGCCCATCTCCTCCAAGACGCTGGCGGCCGTATTGCGTCCGGAACCGGACATGCCGGTAATCAACACAAGTGACTTTTCAGCCTGAGGGGAATAACCCGAAGTAATCATGCCATCACTCTAATACAATTCCGCCCAACCGCTCTCGGTTTTACTAGCGGAAGTAAACCCCCTAGCACTGTTTCAAGTGCGGTTTTAGCCACTTGTTTACTTACTTCTACGCCTACTCTCCCGGACCGACATCCGAGTTTGGCTCTGACGACTTCTCGTCTGGATGGAGGTAATCGTAAACAGTTTTCGCGAGCATCGGCCCGAAACCAGCCACTTCTTCGATCTGCTCGACGCTGGCCTTCTTCAGCGCCGCAACGGAACCAAAGTGCTTGACCAACTCACTGCGGCGTGCTGGCCCCAGCCCCTTAATGCCATCAAGCACCGACGAGCGCATGCGTTTAGATCGCTGCTGACGGTGATAATTAATGGCAAAGCGGTGCGCCTCATCACGAATTCGCTGGATTAGGTACATCGCTTCCGAATTACGCGGCAGAATGAGCGGCTCATCATCGTCGGGAATCCACAGCTCTTCTAAGCGCTTGGCAATTCCCACCAACGTCACATCGGTGACCTCGAGTTCATCGAGGACCGCCTGTGCGGCTGCGACCTGCGGTGCACCGCCGTCGACGATGAACAACTGTGGTGGGTAGGCAAACTTGCGGTTACTCCGCGACTGCTCATCGACGGCATCAGTCGTCTCTTCGACGAACATCTCGCTTGCATCATCGGGCATGGCGAGCTTGTCCTCGTTATGGCGCAGAAAACGACGGCGCACCACCTCAGCGATAGAACCGACGTCGTCCGAGCGACCGTCACCCGCTGCATCTTTGATTCGGTAGCGGCGGTAGTCGGACTTCTTGGGCAATCCATCCTCGAAGACCACCAACGAGGCCACCACATCGGTGCCCTGAATATGCGAGATGTCAGTGCATTCGATACGCAGCGGCGCTTCATCCATAAACAGCGCGTCCTGAAGTTCGGAGAGAGCCTGCGATCGAGTAGTTAAATCTCCACTTCGCTTTAGCTTGTGCTGGCGCAGCGCTTCAGCTGCATTTTTCTGCACGGTCTCCATGAGCGTCCGCTTGTCACCGCGCTGTGGGACGCGAATATCCACATTAGTGCCACGAATATCGGCCAAAAATGCAGTAACCTCGTCAAGATCGTCGGGCGTGGCCTGGACGAGAATTTCGCGTGGCACAACCTGGGCGGCAGTGGTTGATTCATCGCCGTCGACATCCGCGTGCTTGGCGGCGTCGCCATAGAACTGTGTCAGGAACTGCGTTAGCAGCCCACCCAAGCCGGGGTCGGTCTCTCCCTCTCGAAACTCCGTAGTCGCGTATTCGCCGGACTTCTCCACTACCCAGCCGCGCTGACCGTAAATACGTCCCGCCCGAACATGGAAAATCTGCACGGCCGCTTCCAGTTCGTCGGTTGCTAGCGCAATAAAGTCGGCATCAGCGGCGTCGGAAAGCACGACTGACTGCCGCTCCATGACCTTGTCGATGGCAGCGAGGTTGTCGCGCAGACTAGCGGCGCGCTCGAAGTCTAACTCGCCGGCAGCTTCCTCCATTTCCTTCTTTAAGCGCCTCGTGACCGGGCCCGTATTTCCCGACATGAAGCTGGTAAAACCACGGACAATTTCGCGGTGTTCCTCGGCACTGACACGGCCGACACAAGGCGCCGAGCATTTGTCGATATACCCGAGCAAACAGGGCCGCCCCAGGGCTTGCTGCCGGTTGAAGACTCCCTTTGAACAGGTGCGGGCTGGGAAAACTCGTGTAAGCAAGTCGAGCGTTTCTCGGATAGCCCACGCGTGTGAATAGGGGCCGAAATAACGCACGCCCTTCCGGCGTGGCCCTCGGTAGAGGAACAGCCGCGGGTACAGCTCTCCAACGCTGACGGCCAACATCGGATACGACTTATCGTCGCGGTACATCACGTTGAACCGCGGATTAAAGCGTTTGATCCAGGTGTACTCCAACTGCAGCGCTTCGACCTCATTGTGGACGACAGTCCACGTCACCTTCGAAGCGGACTGCACCATCTGACGGGTGCGGGGATGCAGCCGAGTTAAGTCCTGGAAATAGTTAGACAAACGCGCACGAAGATTCTTCGCCTTGCCGACGTAGAGAACGCGCCCGGTTGAATCGAGAAAACGGTACACCCCCGGCTCCGTGGGAATGGTGCCGGGGGCGGGACGGTACTGAGAAGGGTCAGTCACTTACGGTGTCCTTAAAACGTGTCCTTGGGTTAGTCCTCCGGCATGAACTTGTCTTCAAGTTCACGGAACCGGCGGATGTCTTCCACGACGCGGCTGCCGTCGGCTGACTGAATCGCGAGCATCGGCACAAACTCAAAGTCAGGCAGCTCCAAGCGAGCCCAGCGGGACTTCTTTGGAAAACTCAGGCCGTAGATATCGACCCACGGGTAGAACTTCGCATTGAGCAGATTGCGGACTTCCACGCCCCTGGCATTGACGCGAACGCGAGCCCGAGTCAGCAGCAGGATTACCCCGGCGATGATCAAACCAATCATTGGGAAAGCTAGCTGGTCAATAATGGTCACCGAAGCGCCGGTGTTACCAAAGTCCACCACGATACCCATGAAGATATGGATAGCGAAGACCACAACTGCAGCGATAATCGCCCACAGACGCAGCTTTTGCGAGGTGATTTCCAACAGCCATTTGTCTTCGCTACCGGTGTCGACGGCAGTCGAATTGCTGTGGCGTTCGGAGTTGCCCATTCTTACTCAGCTCCACCTTCACGAAGGGACTTCAACACTGCGACGGTATGCAGCGCTGCGGCCATGGCCTCGCGACCTTTATTCTCCGCAGCTCCCTCACCGCCGGCACGATCAATTGCCTGCTGTTCAGTGTTGCAGGTCAACACACCATTGCCAACTGGCGTTTCACAATCCAGTGCGATCCGCGTCAGGCCCTCAGTCACCGAGTCGCAGACATAGTCGAAGTGCGGCGTACCACCGCGGATAACGCACCCCAGCGCCACCACGGCGTCGTGAGTTCGCGCGAGCTGTTGCACCACAACCGGAATTTCCAGAGCACCGACGACAGTCACATCCGTAACTACAGCGCCAACCTCTTCGGCCTGTGCCAGCGCTTCACGACGAAGCTGCCCAGTAATCTCCTCGTTCCAGTGAGAGGTGACCAGACCGACGGTCACACCAGTGGAATCGGGAACGGAAATTTCAGGAAGACCTGCGCCACTCATCTACTGTGCTCCTTCTGTCGAAATGCCGTGGGTCTCCATGTACTCATCCAACCAAGGGAGTTCATGGCCCATGCGCTCGCGCTTTGTCAACAAGTATTTCAAGTTATCCTCGTTGACCTCAACTGGCACCGGTACCCGGCGGCTCATCTCCAGCCCATAACCACCTAGGCCGGCACGCTTGGTCGGATTGTTCGTCAGCAGCGCCATAGTGGTAACCCCAAGATCCTGCAGAATCTGTGCACCAGTGCCGTACTCGCGGGCATCCGACGGCAAGCCGAGTGCGAGATTGGCATCAACGGTGTCAGCGCCTTCATCTTGTAGGTGGTAGGCCTGCAGCTTCGGCATCAGACCAATGCCTCGGCCTTCGTGACCGCGCATGTAGAGGATGACGCCACGCCCCGCTTCGTGAACCATGCGCATGGAGTTGTGCAGCTGCTGACCGCAGTCGCAGCGGCGAGATCCCAGTGCGTCGCCAGTGAGGCATTCGGAGTGCACACGCACGAGGACGTCCTGACCATCGTTAGAAGACACATCCCCCACAACGAGAGCGACATGCTCGACACCGTCGATAAGACTGCGGTACCCAACGGCACGAAACTCGCCGTGGTCGGTCGGCAGCTTGGTTTCGACAACGCGTTCAATCAAGTGCTCGTTGTGGCGACGGTATTCAATCAGCTGCTCAATGGAGATTAGCGCTAAATCGTGCTTGTCGCAGAAGCGACGCAGTTCCTCCGCGCGCGCCATACCGGTCGGGTCTTCCTCGGAGACAACCTCACACAGCACGCCGGCAGGACGAAGCCCTGCCAGGCGGGCGAGATCGACCGCAGCCTCGGTGTGGCCGGCACGGACAAGGACGCCGCCATCGCGAGCTCGCAACGGGACCACGTGTCCTGGTCGGGTGAAATCGTGCGGGCTCGACGTGGGGTCAGCCAGAGTACGAATGGTATTCGCACGATCTGTGGCGGAAATACCGGTCGTACCGGTGTTGGCATCTACGGTCACTGTGTATGCGGTACCGCGGGCATCCTCATTCTCTGACACCATCGGTGGCAGATTCAGACGCTCGCAGTCCTCGGCGGTCAGCGGCGCGCAGATGTAACCAGAGGAATGGCGAACCATAAAGGCAACAAGTTCAGGCGTTGCCTTCTCGGCGGCGAAGATGATGTCGCCCTCGTTCTCACGATCTTCATCGTCGACGACGACCACGGCCTTACCGGCCACGATGTCCGCGATGGCCCGCTCTACAGAATCGAACTTAATCACAGTCTTGTAGCTTATCTTTCCAACATTTTCTCGACGTACTTGGCTAGCACATCGACTTCCAAATTGACCTTGGCGCCTACCGCGGTCGAACCAATAACGGAGTCCGTCAGCGTCGTCGGTATCAGGCTGACCTCAAAGAACCCCTCGCCTACTGCAGAGACGGTCAACGAAGTACCATCCACGGCAATTGAGCCCTTTTCCACGACATACTTGGAGAGATGCTCCGGCAGCGAAATCCGCACTACTTCCCAGCGCTCCCCTGGCGTGCGCGAAATAACCTCGCCGGTGCCATCGACATGTCCCTGCACGATATGGCCGCCGAGGCGTTGACCGACTGCGGTTGCACGTTCTAGGTTGACCTTGGAGCCGACCTCTACCTGGCCGAGGCTCGACCTATCCAGAGTCTCTTGCATGAGATCAGCGGTAAAGAAATCATCGCCAAACTCCACGACGGTCAAACAAACGCCATTGACAGCAATGGAATCACCGTGGTGCACGTCGTCAAGCACGGTGGTCGCGCGAATGGTCAGAGTAATGGAATCGGCTTCGCGGTGGATTTCGCGAATTTCGCCGAGTTCCTCAACAATTCCCGTAAACATAGTGGTCAGGAAAATCCTTTACCGTTTGTTATAAATTGAAAGATTTTTACAAAATTAACTCTAGCCGGTCTACCCGCGATCTTTGCCACTGCGGAGTGCCGTGATCAAAATGTCATCCCCCAGAGTCTCGACCGCGACGGTTCGGAAACGGGAGATGTCAGTGATGGTGGTCTCGTGGTTGGCCGATGTCACTGGCAGACCAGCACCGAGAAACGCCGGGGCAATATAGGACTCGATTGCGTCGACAGCTTCTGCTTCTAAGAAAGCGCTGGCGAGCCGTGGGCCGCCTTCGACCAGGACGTCAATAAGTCCCATATCCGCCATTGTCTCCAGCGCCACTTCCACATCGTGAGTGCGAATGTGGCGGAAGTTATCGCCGCGGATATTCGCATCGGAGGCGACCTCCGAGGTGCCAATCGCGATGCGCAGAGGTTGCGTTGACAGCTCCTCACCGTCTGGTGTGCGCGCGGTCAATCGCGGATTGTCGGCGAGCACTGTTCCCGTTCCGACGACAATCGCTTGCCGACGTGCACGATCGATATGTACCCGTGCCCGCGCTTGCTCCCCCGTAATCCACTGCGAGGTGCGGTCGGTAGCGGCGGCGAAACCATCCAGCGTACCGGCGGTCTTAAGCGTGATGTGCGGGCGACGAGTCCGCTGCCAGTGCAACCATGGACGCAGATAGCCATCCGCCACACGATTGCGTTGGAACTCCTCGACCACGTCGATGCCCTTGTATCGCAACCACTCGCTGCCGCCAGCGGCCACGGGATTAGGATCGGCGACCGCAAATATGACGCGGGAAACACCGGCTGCCGCAAGTGCCTCGGTGCACGGTGGTGTACGGCCGATATGATTGCACGGCTCGAGTGTGACCACTGCAGTGCCGCCCTGAGCTCGTGGCCCCGCCATCTCCAATGCCTGTGGCTCTGCGTGTCGCCCGCCTACAGGCTCAGTTCCGGCCACACCTACCGCAATCCCTGCGGTATCGAGAATGACGCAACCAATCGGTGGATTGGGATAGGTGGTGCCTCGAACCCGCTGCCCGGCTTCTATGGCCAATGCCATAGCTTGGGCGTCAGTCAGCGGCTGTGCGGAGACGAGATCCGGAAACTGTGCCACCGTTTCTCACCGCCGTCTACTTAGTTGCAGCAGCGGTTGCAAATGCGCGCAGCTCATCGACAGCCGCCGCACGATCATCAGCGCCGAAAACGGCCGACCCTGCAACGAAGGCGTCGCAACCAGCGGCGGCAGCGGATTCGATGGTCTTGGCGGAGATACCACCGTCAATCTCAATCAGAGTATCCAGACCTTCGGCATCAATGCGCTCGCGCAGCTTCTCGACCTTGGCCAGCTGATCCGGCATAAAGGACTGGCCCCCGAAACCGGGTTCGACACTCATGACCAGCACCTCGTCGAATTCGGCGAGGTGATCCAGCCACGGCTCAATCGGGGTACCCGGGCGCAGCGAGAACCCGGCCTTAACACCCTGGGAACGAATGCGGCGTGCCAGTGCGATGGCATCGTCGGCGGCTTCCACATGGAAAATAACGGAGCTCGCCCCCGCCTTAATGTAGGTGTCGACCCACTTCTCCGGGTTCTCAATCATGAGATGGACATCCAAGTACTTGTCCGTCACCGCAGCTACGGCCTCCAGCACCGGAGCGCCGAAGGACAGGTTGGGAACGAAGTGGCCATCCATAACGTCGATATGTAGCCAATCTGCATTGGCTACAGCCTCAACCTCGCGGTCGAGGCGAGCGAAGTCAGCAGCGAGAATGGACGGGGCAATAATTGGTGCGCTCATAACCTCTGAGCCTAGTCGTTCTTGCGCAAAACTGAGAAGAACATCGCATCGGTACCGTGGCGGTGTGGCCACATCTGCACAGATGGATACGGTCCGACATCAGTAATCGGCGCTACCAACTCGTGTGCATTCAGCTCCGTCACCGGCAATTCCGTCACTGCCCTGTCGACAATGCCCCTGGTTTCCCGCAGGTGCGGAGAACACGTGGAATAGACGATGATGCCACCCGGCCGTGCCAGACGCACAGCTTCACTAAGCAGTTCAAACTGCAGCGCGGTCAAGGAGTTCAGATCGGACGGCGACTTCCGCCAGCGCGCTTCCGGGCGACGGCGGAGCGAGCCCAAACCAGAGCACGGCGCGTCTACCAAGATGCGGTCAAAGCCTGCCTCCAGCCCGGTATCACGACCGTCCGCAACGGTCACCGTCACTGGCAGCCCGGCCGTGGCCTTCTTCACCAGTTCTGCGCGAGTCGCTGATACCTCAACAGCATCGAGCTTCGCGCCCTCAATAGCTGCGATGCCGCCGATGAAAGCTGACTTACCACCGGGGCCGGAACACAGATCTAACCAGCGGCCGCTGTCTTCACCAGCAACGGGTGCCATGGTGACGGCACGCGCAATGAGCTGAGAACCCTCGTCCTGCACCGCAGCCAGGCCCTGTCGGACCGGCTCCAACTCACCTGGGGCACCGGAATCCAAGCGCACGCAGTACGGCGACCACGGTCCCTCTTCACCGCCAGTGATCAGTGCCAATTCCTCAGCAGTAATCTCGCCCGGACGAGCGACCAAATGCACCAGCGGGCGGGCATCGTCGGCAGCGAGTGCCTGCTGCAGCTCACCGGCTTGTGCACCGAGTGCTCGGGCAAACTCCATCGCGATCCAGCGCGGGTGGGCATGCTTCATCGCCACATAGCCAATCGGATCGGTCGCAGGATCCGGCGCGATCTCAGCCACCCATTCGCTTTCGGTCTTCGAGGAAACCTTCCTCAAAATGGCATTGACAAACCCGCGCGCACCAGGTCCCGCCACCTTCGCCACCGCCCGCACCGAGGTATCGACCGCCGCGTAGGCGTCGACGCGCGTACGCAGCAGCTGGTACGTGCCCAGGCGCAGCACGTCCATCACCGGTCCAGCAATATCGCTTAACGGGCGTGACGACGATGCCTCAATCACGGCGTCCAACAGGGCTTCCGCCCGCAGTGTGCCGTACGTTAGCTCCGTTGCAAAAGCAGCATCCCGCCCCTTGAGCTTGTGTGCCTTCAGCAACTTGGGCAGCACCAGGTTCGCGTAAGCATCAATCTCGCGAACGTCGGCTAGTACCGTCAGTGCGACCTTGCGCGGCTGGTCGATGCCACCACGGTTGTCCCCACCGCGATTGTTACGGTTACGGTTGCGGTCATTGCGGTTCTCTCCGGAGCGGTTGCTGCGGCTTCGTCCGCCACCGGTGTGGCGGGGTTTGTCGTTGCCCATTTACTCGCAGACCTTTCCGCCGGGTTGGCTACCTCGCGCCCAGTCGGACGCATCCATCATCTTCTTACCCTGTGACTGCACCCTCATCAGCTGCACATAGCCATCGGCACAACGCACAGATACCCGGTGCTTCTCCGCTACCAACTCACCCGGCGTGGCGGCTACCGCCTCCGGAGCGGCTGCCTTTCGCACCTCGTCGACCGCGGCGCTGTCCTCGTCGGAAAGCGGGGTGAGCTCTCCGACCTTCAAACGTGCGCCGTCGAGAGTCGTCCACGCACCTGGGGCAGGCGTGAACGCGCGAGCGCGGCGGTCGAGAAGATGGCGCGGCTGAGTCCAAATGATTCGGGCGTCTTCCGGCCCGAACTTAGCAGCGTAGCTGACATCCTGTTCCGGCTGAGCGGTCGGACGCAACGCACCGGCTTCGATGCCGTCCATGGTGGCGGCTAGGAGATCCGCGCCGGAGTATGCCAGGCGGGTCAAAAGGTCGTCGGCATTATCGGTCGGGCGAATCGCTTCGGTGACGGTACCGAAAACTGGTCCGGTATCCAGGCCCTTTTCAATCCGGAAAGTACTGGCACCCGTGACTTCATCGCCAGCGGCGATAGCTGCCTGCACCGGCGCGGCACCTCGCCAAGCAGGAAGCAGCGAGAAATGCAGATTTACCCAGCCGTGCGTCGGTACAGCGAGCAATTCCTCCGGCACGAGATTGCCGTAGGCGACCACAGGGATGCAGTCAACGTTTAGTTCGCGAATCTGCTGTTGGATTTCCTCATCGCGCAAGGTCGTCGGGGTGAGCACGGGAATGTCGTGTTCCAAGGCCAAAGTCTTCACCGGCGAGGGCGAAAGCGACTTGCCGCGGCCACGGCGGGCATCGGGGCGCGTGAGAACAGCGACGATCTCATGGCGGGAGTCTTCGAGCAACTTCTTCAGTGCAACGACAGCGGGTTCCGGGGTTCCGGCAAAAATCAGGCGCACAGTAAGTGGATTCCTTCCTGGTGGACCTAGTTGTTCTAGCTAATCTAGTGATGAAACTCGGGGCGCCACACCCGGGGGCTAGGCGCAGGCGAGTTAACCGCGGTTGAGGAACCAGTCCTGCTCACGCAGAGAACGCATTGCGGTCTTGCGCTCGTCGCCCTCGAGACGCTTCAAAAACAGCACGCCGTCCAGGTGGTCGCTTTCATGCTGCACGCAGCGAGCCAGCAAATCATCGGCTTCGAAGCTCACCGGTGTGCCGTGGCGATCCTGGCCAGTAACGCGCACACGCGCGTGTCGAGTCACGGGTCCATTAATACCCGGGATAGATAGGCATCCTTCGATTTCGTGGACAGTCTCGTCGCCGATGGCTTCCCATTCCGGATTGACGATGTGCCCGCGGGTGCCATTGCAGTCGTAGACGAAGACGCGCTGCAGCACGCCGACCTGGTTTGCCGCGAGCCCGACGCCCTGTTGCTCGTCCATCGTGTCGAACATGTCATCAATCAGGTGCGACAGCGTCGCGTCGAAATCAGTGACGGTATCCGCCTTGGACAGCAACACCGGATCGCCGAAAAGACGTACCTCACGAACTGCCATGAACTTAGTGCCTCCAAGAAAACTGGTGTGAATTAAGCGTTAACGGAGCTATTTTAGCAGCTAGCCGAAATTAATCGGATCGACGACAACGCGCACCGGCGTCGGGTCCTTCCTGGTCGCTCGAACGACCTGTGCCGCCTTCAACGCCGCGCCCACTGCCCGTGCTTGCCGACGGTCACAGCGCACCAGCATCCGCTGAATAGGTGTACCCGGCTCCACGCCTGCTGGTGGCCTGGCGTTGCGGGGAAGGTCTACCGGACCCAGGATTTCCGCACCCGATGGAACCTCCAGGGACTCCATGAAGTTACGCAGGCCCTCTTCAGTCCCATCCACTGCTGCCACGTGAAAGGCTGGAGGCAGAGCGGCAGCTGTACGGTCGGCCAATTCCCTGTTCGCAGCGCCTACCGCGTCCCATGCCAGAAGATCGGCCACAGTCGGGACTGCAGCATCCGCATCGATAACCACTGCCCCGCCTCGCTCCCGCGGGCGCGCAAGCGTGACAGCCCGAGACCAATGCGCGTAGGCCTCTTCGTGAGCGCGCAAGTCCTGTCGGCCGAGCATCGCCCAAGTGTCCAGCAGCATCACTGCACCGTAGCCCTCCGGCGCATAAGGCTCGGCTCCCGGCGTGGCCACCACGACCCTCGGGCCTTCGGGAATGTCGTCAACAATCCGTTCGCCAGAGGAAGCGACGACTGGGAATGGACTGAAAATACGGCCAAACTCTTCCGCCGTACGTTCACTGCCGACCACGACTGGCCGAATCTTGGTGGAACCGCAGCTATGGCAACGGTGGTGGATGTCGATGCGACCACACCACCGACAGGTCGGTGGCGCTGGATCGTCCGGGTTATCGGACGGTGGAATTCCCAGTGGACCGTTACACCAGCGACAGCGCGCAGGCGCGCCACAGGAGCGACACGACAGTGTCGGCACATATCCCTTGCGGGGTACCTGGACCAGAATCGGAAGCTCTTCGCGCAGCGCGGCTTTTGCCCGTCGAAAAGCGATGGCAGGAAGGCGTCCCCTACTGACGTCATCCGGGTCTTCGGAAGTGTCCGTCGAGGCAATCATCTCCGGCATGGACTCAGCAAGGGCGTCAGTGCCTGCGACCAGATTGTGCGCCCAACCTGAGGAGACCAGCAGCTGCACCTCGGCTGTACGGCTATACGACGCAAAAATGAGAGCGCACCCCTCCTGCGCACTACGCGTGACCAGCACCTCGCGAGAGTGGACGTAGGGTGCGCGAGGGTCTACGAGGTTGTCATCGCCATCATCGACAATCACAGCTAAACGCAGATTCTTCACTGGCGCGTACGCTGCCGAGCGCGTGCCGACTACTATGCGCCCCTGGCCGTGCAGGATATCCAGGTACCGGCGATAGCGGGACTCGGGTCCGAGGCCAGCCCCGAGAAGAGTGAGCTGACGGGCAGAAATGAGCTCGCGAAAAGCGCTCTCGAAGCGCGCCTGCGTGCGTGCGTCCGGAACAATGATGAGAACACCGCCACCATCGCGGGCGACCGAAACGCTGAGCGCGGCGAGCAAGGCTGCGACCTGTTCGCCTGGAACTGGCTGCCACGCTGCGCGTGCCGGGGCACCTTTGCGGACGGAATCGACAAAGGATTCGCCGAACACATAGTTGCCCCAAGCGGAAAGGTCCGGATCTTCGGTGGCAAGCTTTCCCAACTCCTCCCACGTCGGGGGCGTGTTCTCCTTGCGGGCACGTTCGGCCCGTGCATGGCGGGTTGGGATGGCGGAGCGAATGATGTTTGAGCGCGTTGCGCCGTAATACTCCGCCAGAGAATCCACCAACCGTCGAAGCTGTGGCGGATAGACAACCTCAGAGCTGATGACATCCTTGAGATAGGACAGTTTGCCGTCGTGAGTGGGCGTGGCACAGCGCTCCAGCACCAGCGCATTGACCAATTGGCCGTGGAAGCGAATCCGCACGCGGCAACCGACAACCGCTTCCTTCGCTAGCGCGCGCGGAACCAGGTAATCGAAGGGGCGATCCAACTGCGGCAGCCCCAAAAGTGGAAGCACCCGCGCGACTGGCAGCTTCTCAGCTGCGGCGGCGGGTGCGAAAGGGGCGTCGGTCATAGAGTCTTACTCTACTTCCCCACCCCAGGGTCATGCTGGCGGGTGGTGTTTATCCCAGGCCAGCGGCTGCGCGGAGCTCTTCGACGCGGTTGAGTTGCTCCCACGGCAGGTCCAAGTCAGTTCGGCCGAAGTGACCGTAGGTGGAGGTCTGCGCATAAATCGGGCGCAGCAAGTCCAGGTCACGAATAATAGCGGCCGGGCGAAGGTCGAAGACCTTGTTGATAGCCTCGCGGATGGCGTCGTCCGAAACGTGACCGGTGCCGAAAGAGTCGACGTAAAGGCCTACTGGGCGAGCGCGGCCGATAGCGTAGGCAACCTGAATCTCCAGGCGGTCAGCCAGACCCGCAGCCACGGCATTCTTCGCAACCCAACGGGTGGCATAAGCGCCGGAGCGGTCCACCTTTGACGGGTCCTTACCCGAGAATGCGCCGCCACCGTGACGAGCCATACCGCCATAAGTGTCGACGATAATCTTGCGGCCGGTCAGGCCGGCATCGCCCATCGGGCCACCGATAATAAACTGGCCAGACGGGTTGACCAGCAGCTTCAATTCTTCGGTAACAAAACGCTCGCGCAGGTTAGCGTCGTCGAGCACCCAATCGACTACGTGGGTCTTAATCTGCTCGGTGATCCACTCCTGGGTCACATCCGGGTCGTGCTGCGTGGACACCACAACGGTGTCCAAATACACCGGGTTATTGTCTTCGTCGTAAGCGAAGGTGACCTGAGTCTTACCATCCGGTCGAAGCGATGGGACGATGCCTTCCTTGCGTACCTGCGTCAAGCGGCGAGCCAGGCGGTGCGCCAGCGCAATCGGTAGCGGCATGTACTCCGGAGTTTCGTTGGTAGCGTAGCCGAACATCAGACCCTGGTCGCCAGCGCCCTTGAGATCTTCTGCTTCGACTTCTCCACCAGAGCTGCGTGCTTCCAGAGAAGTGTGTACACCGTCGTTGATGTCTGAGGACTGCTCACCAATCGAAATGGAGACGCCACAGGTCTTGCCGTCAAAGCCCTTTTCAGAAGAATCGAAACCGATCTCCTTCAGTCGACTCCGGACAATACCGGGGATGTCAACGTAGCTCTGCGTGCGAACCTCGCCAACAACATGGACTAAACCGGTAGTCACCACAGTCTCAACGGCGACCATCGATGCAGAATCCTGCGCGAGCATAGCGTCAAGAATGGAATCCGAAATCGAGTCGCAAATCTTATCTGGGTGCCCCTCGGTAACAGATTCACTGGAAAACAGCCGAAGATTAGAGGCCACGAGCAGTACAACTTTCTTCTAGATCATTTCCCCACCCCTGCGGTGTCGCTGCGGCGTGGGTTTTCGTTTGATTCGATAATTATAGACCAAGCGGTTCAGTCGCCGTAGTAGGCGCCCGCTACTCCGCTGGCTGAGGTTCCTGTCGCAGCTCGGAGACTGCATCCAAAATCGAACCAGCCACCGAGAACTTTGAGCCCCGCGGCACGTCCCACTGCTCGCCATCGAGAGACAGCAACCATCCGACGTTGTCCGTGGCACCGAAAGTTTGCCCACCCGAGACGTCGTTACACATGAGCAAATCGCAGCCCTTGCGCACAATCTTCTGCTTCGCAAGCTCGAGCGGCGTCGTCGTCTCGTCGCCGGTCTCAGCCGCAAAGCCCACCATCGTCGTGGTTGCCGGAATCTCGCCCGCTTTACGACGCTCCACAGTGGTAGCCAGAATGTCCGGGTTCTCTACGAGCCGAATGTTGCTCAAGGCGTCGTCTGCGACGCCCTTCTTCATCTTGGCCCCAGCGGTCGATGCCGGACGGAAGTCGGCGACGGCGGCGGCAAAAATGCAGACATCGGCCAACTTGGAGTGTTCGTGGGCGGCCTCGGCCATCTCCAAAGTGGAATCAACCTTTACAACATTTGCGCCCAGCGGTGTCGGCAACTGATCTGTATGTCCTGCCACCACAGTGACCTGAGCGCCACGCTGTGCTGCCATCTCAGCTAGCGCGAAGCCTTGGCGTCCGGAAGAGTGGTTGCCGATAAAACGTACGGGGTCGATAGCCTCACGGGTGCCACCGGCAGTAATCATGAAGCGTACGCCCTCGAAGTCGCGGCGGAAGTGGCGTGGATTCTCGACTGCCGCCAATGCCAGCGAAACAATCTGCTCTGGCTCCGGCAGACGACCTGGACCAGTGTCCTTGCCAGTCAAACGGCCATGGGCCGGATCGAGGACAATAGTGCCATGGCGACGAAGAGTCGCGACATTATCCCGGGTAGCTGGATGGTTCCACATCTCGGTGTGCATGGCAGGGGCCAGAACCACCGGGCAGGTCGCCACAAGCAAAGTTGCGGTGAGCAGGTCGTCGGCACGCCCGTGTGCGGCACGCGCCATAAAGTCGGCAGTCGCGGGAACTACGACGACGAGGTCAGCCTCCTGCCCCACGCGGACATGCTGAACCTCATCGACTGCGTCAAAAACCGTAGTCGACACCGGGTTCCCCGACAGCGCCTCGAAAGTAGCTGCGCCTACAAAGTTCAATGCGGACTCGGTGGGAACGACGCGAACATCGTGACCGAGTTCCTTGAAGCCACGAACAACGTGTGCGGCCTTATACGCAGCGATGCCGCCGGCAACCCCGACGACAACCTTTAAACATTCGGATACGTCAGCATTACCGGCGGCATGCATACAGATATCTCCCCTTAAGGAAATGCTCTAGCCCTCAGTGTGGTCCAGCAGACCAGCGTTGATTTCACGAAGAGCGATGGACAGAGGCTTCTCAGCGACCCCCGGAGTAACCAGCGGGCCAACGTACTCCAGCATGCCTTCGTCAATCTGCTGGTAGTAGTCATTAATCTGGCGTGCACGCTTGGCGGCGAAGATAGCCAGAGCGTACTTCGAAGAAGCCTTACCAAGCAGCTCGTCGATCGGCGGATTGGTAATACCAATTGGCGGGTCGAACACTGCCTCGGTGGCGGTATTTTCCTGGGTCACGAGAAATCTTTCCTCAATAGAACGTGAGTTACTGGGGTGACAATAGAAACCGTCGTAGCAATAGAATCACCATTGCTTGGAAACGATTTCTACTATCGATGATGTGGAGTCGCCCTGTTACTTGCCAGTAGTCAGCGCCCGAGCGATGGCCGCCACAGCATCATCGACATTGTCGTTGACAACAACCTCATCGAATTCGTGCTGAGCATCCATTTCCACTCGCGCGGTTTCCAGGCGACGCTTGACTTGCGCCTCGGTTTCCGTGCCACGACCAGTGAGCCTGCTGACGAGAATTTCCCAGCTTGGCGGAGCCAAGAACAGCAGGTGAGCATTCGGCGCTACCTTACGGATGGAACGGGCTCCTGCCAGATCCACCTCAACGAGTACCGGACGCCCCTCGGCGAGAGCTTTATCCACCGGGCCACGCGGCGTACCAGAACGCTGCAGACCACCGTGGATTTCAGCCCACTCGAGCATCTCTCCTGCATCAATATGCTGTTGGAACTTCTCCGGGGTCACGAAGAAATAGTCGCGGCCATCGACCTCACCCGGCCGTGCGGCGCGGGTGGTCATGGAAACGCTGAAGTACAGTCCGGGAACCTCGGCACGGAGCCGACTGACAACAGTGGATTTTCCCACACCGGCAGGGCCGGCGAGGACTACCAACTGACCGTTTTCATTCCCGGCCACTGCGACTAGTCCTCCACTGCGTAGCCGAAGCGCTCCAGCAGAGCGCGACGCTGACGGTCACCCAGGCCACGCAGGCGGCGGGTCTGAGCAATCTCCAGGTCATTCATGATGTCCTGTGCCTTGACCTTGCCGACCTTCGGCAGAGCCTCGAGCAGAGCGGAGACCTTCATCTTGCCGATGATCTCGTTCTCGTCAGCCTGCTTGAGAACCTCTGGCAGGTCGATAGCGCCACGCTTCAGCTTGTCCTTGAGCTCTGCGCGTACCTTGCGGGCCTGAGCTGCCTTCTCGAGTGCTGCTGCACGCTGCTCCGGGGTCAACTGCGGAAGGGCCACGTGTTCCTCCGTAAAAATAGATTGGTTAGGTTCTTATTTACTAGCACGAGCCTCGCGTCCACCGAAGGCAGGCAACGACACCGTGCTTAACGATTGGAGACCGTACCGCACTTACCGGTTGTTGAGGCAAATGCTGACGGGGTGTCGATAAAAATGACACCAGGGCTTTATCCGCCCCACCTTTCGGTCGTGGTCAACCAACTCCGGCGATTGTAGCACCGTTTGCCCAGGAGAATGGAAATTGACCACGGTTTTTGTACGAAATCTCCCAGGAATCGTCACAGTAGCTTGCCTATACCTACGCCACCGCCAACCGAAGAGCGTTAGGAGAATCCCGGCAGCTAGGTACGAAAGAAGCCCACAGGGGCACCTGTTCTATGAGGTGCGCCCTGCGGGCCTCAGCCAACTCGGCGATCCGCTGCTAATTCTCGGATAGGAACGGAGCCGCAGCTTCAATAGTTGCGCGCCGCAGCGCAGCAGGATCAGGCCCAGCGGAGAGGATTGCACGCGAAATATTCGGCAGTGCAAGGCCCTTGGATTCCCCTGCCAGACGGTCGACATCTGCCGGGGTTCCACCCTGAGCTCCCACACCGGGCATGAGAATGGGACCGCGCAGGTCACTGAGCACCGGGGCGTCGTCAAGCGTTGCGCCAACAACAACGCCGATGCTGCCCGCCTTTGCACCAGCGTCAATCTGGCGGGCATTAATAGCGGCTGCCTGGTTGACCATGGTCTGAGCCAGACTCTCACCCGAAACGGTCGCCTTTTGTACGGACGCACCTTCCGGATTGGACGTTGCGGCCAACACGAACAGGCCGCGTCCGTTCTCCAACGCCAACGAAACCGCCGGATCAAGAGCACCGAACCCGAGGTACGGAGAAACCGTCAGAGCGTCGGCTGCCAGCGGCGAGCCATCCGATAGCCAGGCATCAGCGTATGCAGCCATCGTCGAACCGATATCGCCACGCTTGGCATCTGCAATCGACAGCGCACCGGCGTCCTTCAAGTCCGCCAACGTCCGCTCCAGGACGGCAAAGCCCTTGGAACCGTAGGCTTCGAAGAACGCCACCTGGGGCTTGACGACGGAAACGATGTCACCAAACGCCTCGACGCATGTGGCGGCAAAGCGCTCTAGACCTTCAGCCGAATGCGGCAACTGCCAGGCATCCAGCAGCCCAGGGTGCGGGTCGATGCCCACGCAGAGCCGACCGCGCTCGGCGACAACCTCGCTGAGGCGATCGCCGAAACCTTTGACTGTCCCCACTGCGGAACCTTCAGCCTTCGCGGTCATGTTAGGCCTGCTCCTGAGCAGCCAACTCTGCCGGGTGGAGTTCCTGCAGAGCCTTAACGCTCATCTCACCGTTGCGCAGCGCCAGAATGCCCTGCAGTGCGGCGACGGCACCCTGAGCGGTAGTCACACAAGTTACGCCCTGGCTCACAGCAGCGGCGCGAATCTCGTATCCGTCAGAGCGTGCGCCAGCGGAACCGGACGGGGTGTTGATAATGATGTCAACCTCACCATCGCGGATCATGTCGACGATGTCGCGCTCGTCCGTCGGTGCTTCTGAATCAGTTGTACGCTTTGCGACGACCTCACACTCAACACCGTTGCGGCGCAGCATGCCGGCAGTACCCTCCGTTGCCAGGATGCGGAAGCCCATATCCGCCAGCGTGAGGATCGGGAATACCAGAGTGCGCTTATCGCGGTTGGCCAGCGAGACGAAGATCGTGCCCTCGGTCGGCAGCTCACCGAAACCGGCCAGCTCACCCTTGGCGAAAGCGGCACCAAAGTTGTCGGCGAGGCCCATGACTTCACCGGTGGACTTCATCTCCGGGCTCAGCAGGCTGTCGAGAGCGCGGCCCTCGAAGTCGCGGAAGCGGTTGAACGGCAGGACGGCTTCCTTAACCGCAATCGGAGCGTCAGCAGGCAGAGAACCGCCGTCGAAGTTGGACGGAATCATGCCCTCTTCGCGCAGTTCCGCGATAGTAGCGCCCATCATGACGCGGGATGCGGCCTTAGCCAGCGGTACCGAGGTTGCCTTGGAGACAAACGGTACGGTACGAGATGCACGCGGGTTGGCCTCGATGACGTAGAGCGTCTCGTCCTTGAGTGCGTACTGAACGTTCATCAGGCCCTTGACACCGATGCCGTGTGCCAGTGCCTTGGTGGATTCACGCACCTTGTCGATGATGCCTGCAGACAGAGTCATCGGAGGCAGCGCACACGCGGAGTCACCGGAGTGAATACCGGCTTCCTCGATGTGCTCCATAACGCCGCCGAGGTAGACCTCTTCCCCATCACACAGTGCATCAACATCAATCTCGATGGCGCTGTCCAGGAAGCGGTCAACCAGTACCGGGTGCTCATTGGACAGCTCGGTAGCGCGGTTGATGTAGTCCTCCAGAGTGGCCTCATCGTAGACGATTTCCATGCCACGGCCGCCGAGGACGTAGGACGGACGGACCAGCACCGGGTAACCGATGCCAGCGGCAACCTGGCGAGCTTCTGCGAAGGAGGTGGCGGTACCGAACTCCGGCGCCGGCAGCTTGGCCTCAGCCAGCACCTTGCCGAACTCACCGCGGTCCTCAGCCAGGTCGATTGCCTCTGGGCTAGTGCCGACGATCGGAACTCCTGCGGCCTGCAGACGCTCCGCCAGGCCCAGCGGGGTTTGGCCACCGAGCTGAACAATGACGCCTGCGACCTTTCCGGACTGGCTCTCAGCGTGGTAGACCTCGAGAACATCCTCGAAGGTCAATGGCTCGAAGTAGAGGCGATCTGCGGTGTCGTAGTCGGTGGAAACCGTTTCCGGGTTGCAGTTGACCATAACAGTCTCGTACCCAACACGGGAGAGCTCGAGGGCCGCGTGGACACAGGAGTAGTCGAACTCAATGCCCTGGCCGATGCGGTTCGGGCCGGAACCGAGGATGATGACCTTTTCCTTCTCGGTCTGCGGGGCGACCTCGGACTCAGCAGCCGGGTCCAGCTCGTATGCCGAGTAGTGGTACGGAGTCTGTGCTTCGAACTCAGCGGAGCAGGTATCGACAGTCTTGAATACCGGGTGGATGTTCAGGCGCCAGCGCAGCTCGCGCACGCCGTCTTCCCCGGCCAACTCCGGACGCAGCGCAGCAATCTGGGCGTCGGACAGGCCCCAGTACTTAGCCTCACGCAGCAGGTCGGAGGTCAGCACCGGAGCGTCGATAAGCTCCTTGCGGATATCCTGCAGGTTTTCCATCTCGGCGATAAACCACGGATCCAGCCCGGAAGCTTCGTGGATTTGCTCGATGGAAGCACCCAGACGCTGAGCCAGCTCAACGTCGTAGATGCGACCTTCAGTCGGACGCTTCAGGTCCTCAAGGACAGCGTTGACATCGTTTGCGCGCTCACCTGCGAAGTCCTCATCCGGAACAGTCCAGAAACCAGCTGGCTTGTTCTCCAGCGAGCGCATGACCTTACCGAGCGCGCCGATGTAGTTACGGCCGATAGCCATGGCCTCACCGACGGACTTCATGGTGGTGGTCAGCGTGTCGTCAGCACCTGGGAACTTCTCGAAAGCAAAGCGTGGAGCCTTGACAATCACGTAGTCCTGCACCGGCTCAAACGCTGCCGGGGTTTCACCGGTGATGTCGTTGGTGATCTCATCGAGGGTGTAGCCGATAGCCAGCTTGGCAGCAATCTTTGCAATCGGGAAACCAGTTGCCTTGGAAGCAAGCGCCGACGAGCGGGAGACACGCGGGTTCATCTCAATGGTGATGATGCGGCCGTCATTCGGGTTGATGGCGAACTGGATGTTACAGCCACCGGTGTCAACGCCGACCTCACGCAGAATTGCGATGCCCTGGTCACGCATGGTCTGGAACTCGCGGTCGGTCAGAGTCATCGACGGGGCGACAGTCACCGAGTCACCAGTGTGGACACCGAGGGCATCAACGTTTTCAATGGAGCAGACCACGACAACGTTGTCGTCGCCATCGCGCATGAGCTCGAGCTCAAATTCCTTCCAGCCGAGGATGGACTCCTCAATCAGAACATTGGCCTCGGGCGATGCGGCTAGGCCGCCACCTGCGATACGGTCGAGGTCTTCCTGGTTGAAAGCCAGACCGGAGCCCAGACCGCCCATGGTGAACGACGGGCGAACAACGACCGGAAGACCGAGCTCTGCAACAGTCTCATGGACTTCTTCCATGTTGTGGCAGACGCGGGAACGAGCGGATTCGCCACCAATCTTGGCGACGATGTCCTTGAACATCTGGCGATCCTCACCGCGCTGAATGGCCGGAATATCAGCACCAATCAGCTCGACATTGTACTTCTCCAGAATGCCCTCGCGGTCCAGCTGAATAGCTGCGTTCAGTGCAGTCTGGCCACCGAGAGTTGCCAGGACAGCGTCAATCGGGTTGCCCTCTGCAGCTTCCTTGGCCAGGATCTTTTCGATGTACTTGGTTTCAATCGGCTCGATATAGGTGGAGTCTGCGAACTCCGGGTCAGTCATAATCGTTGCCGGGTTGGAGTTGACCAGCGTGACTCTCAGGCCCTCTTCGCGCAGCACGCGGCAAGCCTGGGTGCCGGAGTAGTCGAACTCGCAGGCCTGACCGATAACAATCGGGCCGGAGCCGATAACCAGTACGTGGTTGATGTCTGTACGACGTGGCATGGTGTTAGGTCCCTTAGCCCTTTCCTACTTGTTCGAGTTTCCGGTTGCGGACTTGTTGAAATCGACCTTCTGGATCAGCGCCAGGAAGTCATCGAAGAGAGAGTGCGCATCGTGCGGGCCGGCTGCGGACTCCGGGTGGTACTGCACAGAAAAGGCCATGCCGTTCTTCAGTGCGACACCTTCCACGACGTCGTCGTTAAGGCAGGTGTGCGTAACCTCTGCCTCGCCCCACGGGGTATCGAAACTCTCGCCGGCCTTGCCTTCAAGTGCGAAGCCGTGGTTCTGAGCGGTGATAAAGATACGGCCAGTGCGGTGGTCCTTCACCGGAACATTGACGCCGCGGTGACCGAAGACCAGCTTGTAGGTATTCAGGCCGAGTGCGCGGCCAAGAATCTGGTTACCAAAGCAGATACCGAATAGAGGCATGCCGTCATCGAGGGCAGCCTTGGCGACCGCAACCATCTCATCAGCGGTTGCCGGGTCACCCGGGCCGTTGGACAAGAAGACACCGTCCGGCTGGTATTCCTTCTTAATATCTTCGTACGGAGTGTTAGCCGGAACAACTACGACTTCCAGGCCACGCTTAGCCAGCTCACGCGGGGTGTTGGACTTGATGCCCAGGTCGTAGGCCACAACACGTGCCTTCTTCTCCCCTTGTGCTTCCACAACATAGGCCTCATCGGTGCTGACCTCGCGAGCCAGGTCCGCGCCCTTCATCGCAGGCTGAGCGCGAACGATTTCCACCAGCTTATCGACGGGCTGCTGTGCGTCCTCACCGGAGAAAATACCAGCGGCAATTGAACCATTGTCGCGCAAATGGCGCACCAGCGCTCGGGTATCAATCTGGCGGATACCGATGATGCCCTGTGCCTTCAGCTCATCTTCCAAGCTGCGCTCCGAGCGCCAGTTGGAGGGAATGCGCGACAAATCGCGGATAATAAAGCCAGCTGCCCAAATCTTGTTTCCGCGGGACTCGTAGTCCTCATCGTTCCAACCGGTGTTGCCGATCTGTGGTGCGGTAGCCACAATCAGCTGGCGGTGGTAGGACGGGTCCGTCAGGGTTTCCTGGTAGCCCGTCATAGCGGTGGTAAAAACTGCCTCACCCAGGGTTGTACCGGTGGCGCCGAAACCGCGTCCGCGGAACACTCGGCCATCTGCCAATACCAGGACTGCCGCTGTAGCGGCCGCGGCCTGCGACTCGTTGCTCACGTTATTGCCTTTCATTTGGGTAGCGTGCGAGGAATTTACATTAATCATACGGGACGCATGTGAATTATTATGCGTTGACATGAATATTATCCAGCGACCTCTCCGTTAAGAGCGGTCACCTTACCGCGCAGCACGGTAGCTGCCACGGACACGGCCATCTCCATTTCCTCATAAGGAGTGTTCTCGGACTTCGACGCCAGGTCTTCGCCGCGGACCGTCCACTTTTTGCCCGGGTCAACAACAGTCAGGTTGGCAGGCTCACCGACAGCAATCGGACGGCCGTGCCCCGGTAGTTTCACGATTTGAGCGGGACGCTCACTCATGACCTTGGCCAGCCAGCGCCAATCACAATCGCCCTTCAAAACGAACTCTTCGGCGATGATTGGCATCGAGGTCTCCAGACCAAGCATGCCGGGCTTAGCGTGCTCGAACTCGCAGCACTTTTCTTCAGAGCCGTGCGGAGCGTGGTCGGTAGCGACACAGTCAATGATCCCGTCAATCAGAGCCTGACGCAGAGCCAGGGTGTCGCGCTGCTCACGCAGCGGCGGATTGACGCGGTAGACGCCGTCGTAGGTCTCCAACTTCTCATCGGTGAGAATCAGGTGATGCGGGGTAACCTCGGCGGTCAGTGGAATATCATGCTCCTTTGCCCACTTGACCAGCTCAACCGTGCCTTCGGTGGAAGCATGGCAGATGTGCATGCGTCCGCCGTAGTCGCGAGCCATAATGGCATCTCGGGCCACGATGGACTCCTCTGCTACGCGCGGCCACCCGGTCAGGCCGAGTCGTGCAGCAGTCGGACCTTCGTGGGCCGATGCATCTACGGTCAGACGCGGATCTTCGCAGTGCTGCGCCAGCAATACGTCTTCGCCGCGGGCGTATTCGATCGCGCGGCGCATAATCAGCGGATTGTCGACGCACTTACCGTCATCGGAGAACATGCGTACCTTCGCCTGCGAGTCTGCCATCATGCCGAACTCAGTCAGCGTCTCGCCCTTCAGCCCCTTAGTAATGGAGCCGACCGGGTGAACGTCGCAGAGGTTCAGCGCCTGGCCCTTGAGCCATACCGACTCAGCAATCGAGGGGTCGTCGGTTACCGGCGCGGTATTGGCCATAGTGAACACTGCGGTGAAACCACCGCGTGCTGCGGCAGCGGAACCAGTGGCCAGGGTTTCCGTATCTTCACGGCCCGGCTCGCGCAGGTGCACATGGATGTCAACCAGGCCTGGCAAAAGAACAAGGGAGTCGAACTCCAGGACCTCTACCCCGTCCTCGACCGTGAGGTTTTCACCAATCTCAGCGATGACGCCATCTTCAATCAGAACGTCGACATCTTCGCCTTCACCGTAGGGACGCACGCCCTTCAGCAGCAGCTGTCCCCTCGCGGACGCTGCCAGCGGTCCTACCTCGGGGTACGAGGCTTCGTCATACTCATTGCGATTCGACATTTATGCCTGCCCTTCCAAGTTGGCGGAAACACCTGAGGTCAGCAGTGTGAAAAGAACTGCCATGCGGACGTGGACACCGTTGGCTACCTGCTGCAGCACGGCAGTGCGCGGCAAATCAGCGACGGCATCGTTAATTTCCATGCCACGAAGCATCGGGCCTGGGTGCATCACAATGCAGTCGTCGCGAAGCATCTTCTCGCGAGCCTTCGACAGCCCGTAGCGAGTGGCGTATTCGCGATGGGATGGGAAGAAGCCTCCGTTCATGCGCTCCTGCTGAACGCGGAGCATCATCACGGCATCAGCATCGCGGATCTCGTCTTCCATGCGGTAGGCAACACGCACCGGCCAGGTCTCGATGCCAAACGGCAGCAGCGTCGGTGGCGCGACGAACACGACCTCGGCGCCGAGCTTGCTCAGCAGATCGGCGTTAGAGCGAGCGACGCGAGAATGCAAAATATCGCCAACGATGACGACCTTGCGCCCCTCAATTCCACCGAGGCGCTGACGCAACGTCACTGCGTCCAGGAGAGCCTGCGTCGGGTGCTGGTGCTTTCCGTCACCCGCGTTGATGATCGATGGGCCGTTGCCAAATTCCTCAGTCCACTTGGCGATCAGCTGTGCCGCGCCCGACGATGGGTGCCTAACGACGATGGCATCGCCGCCGATAGCATCCAAAGTCAGCGCGGTGTCTTTCAGACTCTCGCCTTTCTTCACAGAGGAAGAGGAAGCCGAGATATTAATAACATCGGCGCTCATCCACTTACCCGCAGTCTCAAAAGAAGAGCGGGTACGCGTGGAATTCTCGTAAAAGAGGTTGTAAATAGTGCGGCCACGCAGGGTCGGCAGCTTCTTAATTTCCCGACCGCGGATGACCTCCTTGAAACGATCGGCCTCATCCATCAGGCCGACAATTTCATCCTTGGTCAAATCCGCAATGCTAATCAGGTGTTTCACTGTTCCTCCGCCCGGGTGAGAATAACCGCGTCACGGCCGTCAAGTGCCTCTACCAGCACATCGACGTCTTCGTCGCGGGAAGTTGGCAGATTCTTACCGACGTAATCGGCGCGAATTGGTAGTTGACGATGACCACGATCAACCAGCACTGCAAGCTGAATTACTCGTGGGCGACCGATGTCAGCAATAGCGTCGAGTGCGGCGCGAATCGTGCGACCTGAGAAGAGGACATCGTCTACGAGAACAACGGTGGTGCCGTCGATTCCGGAGTTTGGAATGTTCGTGGGCTGCAGGGCGCGGTGCGGGCCCTTGCGCAAGTCATCCCTGTACAGGGTGATATCAAGCGATCCAGTTTCCGGGCGAATGCCGGAGAACTGTTCAATCAAATCGGCTAGCTTCTCCGCCAGCGGTACGCCACCAGATGGAATGCCGAGGAGAACTACGCGCCCAGCATTTGGGCTATCCAGCGCAGTTTTTTCAATAATTTGGTGCGCGATGCGCGCGATGGTACGTGCAACTTCGTCTGCATTGAGCAGCTCGGTTGTTTGCGGCGTTCCTTCGCTCATCGTGACCTCCTTCCCCGCCTCTCAGTGCGGTCCGTTAAAGGATGTCTTGATTGTGGATATTTGATTATCAGTTTGCGTGACCCGCAACTACGGTCGCGGTGCAAACTTCCGCTGACCAGAATAGCACTCACACTTAAATTGCCTCTAAATGCAACAAAACTCCAAGCCCCCAAAAAAGGGACTTGGAGTTTCAGACAATCCGCGAGAACCGACTGTGATCGGCTCGCAGTGAGCCCGGCCGCTTTGATTGGCTAGGACCCGTTCTCGCTCTTAGCCACGTCTTCAGCCACCAGCTTGGCAATATCGCTCATGTCCAGGCCGGTAATCTTAGCCATCTCATCGGAGTCAGCCAGTGCCTTGTCAGCTTCCTCATTTGCAGCAGCCTGTGCCTGAATAGCCTCGTCGAACTGGGAATCGCCCACCGAAGTGCTAACAGCTGCGGCTGCCAGGCGTGCCTGGTCGGCAATCTTGGCCTCGGCATCGAGAACTGCGTTGATGTACGGTGCCGCCACATCAGTGGAGTATTCCGATGCCAGCTCAACGCCTTCCACCACGGCCACACGCGGAGGCACGTCGGAGTTGTAGAACAGCTCCCAGGTGGAAAGACGCAA
Organism: Corynebacterium sp. 5QC2CO; assembly: GCF_024580435.1. Taxonomy (NCBI): domain Bacteria; kingdom Bacillati; phylum Actinomycetota; class Actinomycetes; order Mycobacteriales; family Corynebacteriaceae; genus Corynebacterium; species Corynebacterium sp. 5QC2CO. The sequence continues at coordinate 212,503 of NZ_JANIKI010000002.1, forward strand.
AATAGCACGGTCGACTGCCGGTAGGCGACGCAGCGGCCACTCCTCCGTCAGGTACGAAGAAATCGTCGAGTCGATACCGATAATTTCCGCAGCTACACCGCGCACGATCTGCTCGGTGTACTCCGCAATTGGATTCACATCCAGATCGGGATTACGGACCATTTCCAGCCGCTCTTCAAGAAGCTTGACGACGTCGACGCCTCGCTGCTCGGCCTCAAATAGCAGATCTACCGCACGACGGCGCGCACGGTAGCGCGCGCCGTGGCGCTTGTAGTTAGGTTCGCGAACTTTCGCGGACTCCTGCGCATCCGAAGTCTCGACGGACTTGTGATCCTTTTCAGTCATGGATGTGTATGTATCGCTCTCAACAAAAGGGTGAACTAGATGAGGGAATTAGTGGTTGACGCGGGACAGGTAGGAGCCGTCACGGGTGTCGACCTTCAGTACGTCGCCGGTTTCGATGAACAGCGGCACCTGAATCTCAGCGCCAGTCTCCAAAGTTGCCGGCTTGGTGCCACCGGTGGAGCGGTCGCCCTGCAGACCCGGGTCGGTCTGCTCAACCTTCAGTTCAACCGAAACAGGCATTTCAGCGAAAAGAACGTTGCCCTCATGGAAGGACACCTGGCAGGTGGTTTCCGGAAGCAGGAACTTAGCACCCTCCGGCATCTGAGCGTCCAGGATGGAAATCTGGTCGTAGGTCTTGTCGTCCATGAAGACGTATCCTTCACCGTCGTGGTACAGGTACGTCATGTCGCGGCGGTCGACGGTAGCAGTCTCAATCTTGACGCCAGCGTTGAAAGTCTTGTCAACAACCTTGCCGGTCAGAACGTCCTTCAGCTTGGTGCGGACGAATGCCGGACCCTTACCTGGCTTGACGTGCTGGAACTCCACGATCTGCTGAAGCTTATTGTCGTGCTTGATAACTAGACCGTTTTTAAAATCTGCGGTGGTAGCCAACTAAACTCTCCTGAAATTGTTAAAAAGCTCTCTGACGAAACCACGATACTCCGTATCTCATCGAGAGAAAAATAAAACGCCGTGATGTTAGGCTCGCGGTTTCGGCAGCTGCGTAATAATTTCCGGCTCGGTGTCGGTGATAATCAACGTATCTTCGATGCGCACACCGCCGAACCCCGGCACATAAATACCAGGTTCGATGGTCAACGTCATGCCAGCTGCCAACTTCCCCTTGCCGGTGCGAGCAGCAAATGGAGCCTCATGCACCTCAATACCGATTCCGTGGCCGGTGGAATGAACGAAGTGCTCCCCATAACCAGCCTTTTCAATAATGTCCCGGCATGCTGCGTCTACAGCCACAACATCAGCCCCTGGCACGGCCGCTTTTACGCCAGCCAGCTGGGCTTCCAGCACGACATTGTAAATCTCTCGGGCCTTCTCGTCTGCGAACTCCACCCCGGCAACAATCGCGCCGTCCAAATCTGACGACGTATTGTTCGGATCGTTTTCGCTTGACGACGTTCCCGCCTCACCGGCAAAGAGGGTACGTGTCATATCTGAGTTGTAGCCCCCGGCAAAGGCGCCAAAGTCAATAGTGACCAGGTCACCTGCCTCGATTACGCGATCTTCCGCTCCGTGGTGTGGCTTGGCGGAATTCGGGCCGCTCGCGACAATCGTGTCGAAGCTTGGCCGATCGGCGCCATGCATGCGCATGCGGTACTCCAACTGTGCGGCGACTTCGCGCTCCGTGCGGCCGGCGACCACGATGCCGTCGTGAAGCAAGTCCTCGAATGCGCGGACCGCGATGTCGGCGACGTGGCGCAGAGCGACGAGTTCTGTATCGGACTTGACCTCCCGCAGTTTAGAGACGACGCCCGTAGTCGATACCAGCTCGAGTGCCTGTGGCCGGGCATCCTCTAGCTCTTGATAAGCGGCCATAGTGAGGAACTCAGATTCAACACCAAGACGCGAGATATCCAGCTTTCGGCATTGACCGACGAGTGCCACGCCGGTGTTGCGGGCGGTGAGTAACTCCACGTCCGGTGCCTGTTTGCCAGCCTGAACCGTATAGCGGCCGTCGGTGGAAAGCAGCACTTCCCCACTGGCCGCAACAATCAAACCAGCATTCGAGCCGTGGAAACCTGTAAGCCAACCAACATGCGTCGGATCGACTGTGAGGAAACCGTCGCAGTCGTTGTCGGACAATGCGTCGATAAGAGCGGCTCGGCGGGCGGCGTAGTTCGTGGAGATATCTGTCATAGTTTCGTACTCACCCTTCTCAGTGCCATGGAATACCCATCAGTTCCGCATCCGACGATAACGCCCGCGGCAAGCGCCGAAAGATACGAATGGTGCCGAAACTCCTCCCGGGCGTGAATGTTTGAAATATGAACCTCGTGGAAGCCCGCGCCGTCGGCAACTTCGGCAAGCGCGTCACGTAGGGCGACGGAGGTGTGTGTCAACCCCCCTGGATTGATAATGACTGGCCAACCGTAGTCGGCAGCTTCGTGAACCCACTCGATGAGTTGACCTTCATAGTTGGATTGGCGGCAATCCACTACGACGCCAAGCTCCTTGGCTAGGGTGCGAAGTTCAGATTCGACATCGGCCAAAGTAGTGGCACCGTAAATTTCTGGCTGACGCTTGCCCAAACGATCGAGGTTCGGGCCGTTCAGAACAAGCACGGTCGGAATCGCCGTTGTGGCATCAGTTGCTGCGCGAAGAGAGGTCATGAGCGGGCTGACTCCTCCGATGCGGCGTGCCCATTGTTGCAGAGCAGTTCGTATGCACGCTCGAGGTCATCCATTCCCGGGCCTTCAAGACGGGCTGTTTCACCGGGGTTTTCTAGAATAACGAATCGGATCGCACCGTCGCGGTTCTTCTTATCCCTGGTCATCGCATCGTAGAGCTCGGTAAAACGACCTGTCTGGTAGGTCGTTGGCAGACCAATGGACTCTAGGATGCGACGGTGGCGGTCTACGAGTTCCTGATCAATATGTCCGGTGATCTTGGCCAGCTCGGCAACATAAACCATGCCTACAGCTACGGCATGGCCATGGCGCCAGCGGTAGTTTTCAAAGTGCTCAACAGCATGACCGAAAGTGTGGCCATAGTTCAGGATCTCACGGAGGCTAGATTCCTTCAGATCCTCTGCAACAACGCGTGCCTTGACAGCAATCGCGCGCTCGACCAGTTCTGGCAGGTCACCGTCGACATCGAGGCAGGCCTGCGGGTTTGCCTCGTAAAGATCGAGAATCTTCGTGTCCGCGATAAATCCAGCCTTGATAATCTCTGCCGAGCCCGCGATCAGCTCGGCCTTCGGCAAGGTGCGCAGGACATCAAGGTCACAGAACACCGCGGCAGGCTCGTGGAAAGCGCCGACCAGGTTCTTGCCGGCTGCAGTGTTGATACCGGTCTTACCGCCGACAGCTGCGTCGACCATGCCGAGCAGCGTCGTCGGGACCTGGATAACCTTCACTCCACGCATCCACGCGGCGGCGACGAATCCACCGAAGTCTGTAGCTGCACCGCCGCCAATCGCGATTACCGCGTCACGCCGGCCCAGACCGCGTTCACCAAAAGTGTCCCAAACTGTTTCAGCAACTGCGAGCGTCTTGCCCTCCTCCGCATCCGGAATCTGGATGCTGAAAGCGTCGACTCCCTTGTCCGCCAGTGCCTTGATGACGCCGAAGCTCAGCTCTTGAACGCTCCCCTGGTGAATTACCGCAACCTGGGAGGCAAAGGTAGCGGCCTCCGCAATCTGCTCGGTGAGTCCATGCCCCATGGTCACCGTGTACGGGGATGGGCCTTCAACACGGATTGTGCGGGTTGAGTTCATTGTCAGTCCCTAGTCGTTAGCGTAAGAAATGTATGGAGTTGCTGGTTATACGGCAGTGATTAGCTGCCGCCTTTTAAGAGTCGCCAGTTAAGCCTCGTCGCAGGTTTCATCGAGGTAGCTGAGGATCTCGGCCACAACGCGCTGCGGAGAACGTTCGTCGGAACGCACCTTGAAAGTGGCTGCATCTTCGTAAAAAGCTCGGCGAGCCTCATAGAGCGCGCGGTAATGAGCCTCAGGGTCATCCGCCTGGAGCACCGGGCGCGAATTGTTACCCGCTGTACGACGGACCCCCTCTGCAATGCTGATCTCGAGGTAGACGACGTTATGGTCTGCCAGCAGGTCACGGGTCGCCTGCGAAATCACGGCACCACCGCCAAGTGAGACGATTCCGTCGTGGGTCAGAGCCTCCGCCACGATTTGTTCCTCGATACGGCGGAATTCCGGCTCTCCCAGCTCGGAAAAGACTTCCCCACAAGTCTTGCCCATGCGCTGTTCAATCATCTCATCGGTATCGGTGAGTCTTGTGCTCAATGCACGAGACAGTCGACGACCGATGGTGGACTTTCCCGATCCGGGCGGTCCGACAAGGACAATAGTAGGAACGGACATTCCCCTCGTTTTACCCTTCTTCGTGTGCGCGACTGTGGCGCTATTTCCAATCAAGGCGACGTCGAGTCTGCTCCAAGTAGCCCTCAACGTTACGCTTGGTTTCCTCCAGGCTATCGCCGCCGAACTTTTCCATCACTGCACGCGCCAGTACCAGCGCGACCATTGCCTCTGCGACAACACCGCCGGCCGGGACCGCGCAGACATCAGAGCGCTGGTGGATTGCGGTAGCTGCATCGCCGCTGGCCATATCGACGGTCTTCAGCGCACGCGGAACGGTCGAAATTGGTTTCATCGCAGCACGCACAACGAGAGGTTGAGCATTAGTCATGCCACCCTCCAGGCCACCGGCGCGGTTAGTTTCCCGATCCACGCCGTCGTCGGTACGCACCATTTCATCGTGGGCCTCGGTGCCACGGCGACGGGCTTCCTCAAAACCGTCGCCGATCTCCACGCCCTTGACGGACTGAATTCCCATCAAGGCAGCCGCAAGCTGCGAATCCAGACGGGCATCAGCGGAAATGTGCGATCCCAGACCCACCGGCAGACCGTGGACAACGACCTCGACGATGCCACCGAGGGTGTCGCCCTGCTTCTTGGCGGCCTTGATTTCGTCAATCATCGACTCCTCCGCAGCTGCGGAGAATGCACGCACTGGCGACTCGTCAATCTTGTCCTGATCAGCGAAGGTCGGCAGTGGCCCCTCGTAGGGCTCCGAACGACCGATGGAAATAACGTGGCTGACAACTTCCACACCGAGAGTCTCACGCAGAATTGAGCGTGCCACAACCGATGCCGCCACACGTGCTGCAGTCTCGCGAGCCGATGAACGCTCTAGGATGTTTCGAGCATCGGTGTGGTTGTACTTCAGCATGCCGTTGAAATCGGCATGCCCCGGGCGCGGGCGGGTTAAGGTGGCGCCACGAGCTGTATCCAAAACAACTGGGTCAACTGGATCCGGGCTCATGACCTCAGTCCACTTGGGCCATTCGGAGTTGCCGACCATAATGCCAATCGGCGATCCCAGCGTCTCACCATGTCGAATGCCAGTCAGCAGGGTGACCTCATCAGCCTCAAACTTCATTCGCGCCCCGCGACCATAGCCGAGGCGGCGGCGTGCGAGGTGGCGTGATACGTCATCTGTAGTCAGGGGAAGTCCGGCTGGCGCGCCTTCTACGAGAGCGATAAGCGCTTTGCCGTGAGATTCACCCGCGGTAGTCCAACGAAGCATAGGTATCATAATGTCACGTTTGCCGTACTTCTTGTGCATTTGGGGGCATACAAGTTTCAAATATGCCCCAATTCATCGCCCCTGGTCTACCGCTTCAGGGGACTTGTAGGTACCCTCCGCTTATCCCCCACACAATGGCGGTTGCTGCAAGCATCGCAGGCCCATGAGGCACGCTCGCCGGTACAGGCGCTGTTTTTGCTTTACGACGGTCACCCCAGCCCCGCTTTCCCGCGGTGACTCCTGCCATGAGGAGAGTGAGTCCGGCAGCCAACAGAATTGCCACTGCAATCCAAATTGCTGTCGCCACTGGCTCGCCCGATACCAGACCGACACCGCCCCCGAGAATTGCTGCGAGCTTCACATCTCCAGCCCCCATAGAGCGTGGGTTGAAGATGAAGACTGCTACATAGAGGCCAAACCAGAGGCCTATTCCTGTTCCTATGGCTGCGACTGCACTGGCGAGATCGCCAGCCAAGGTGCTCTTTTGCTGGAGCACTATTCCAGTGGTTGCTATCAGACCCACTGCCCCTAGCACTAACCACCAGTTCGGCAGTCTTCGCCGAGTCCCATCTAACCAGCAGCCAGTACCGCCCCAGCCGAGTACAAGCATCACGACTAGGAAATAGAAAACCCGGTCAAGGTAGACCGGGTCAATCCTGTGCTGTCCAATCGGAGACAGCCCTATCTCAGTTATTCCCCACCCCATAACTTTGGGATTGTAACGGTTGTGAGCTAGTTCGGCAGCGCTGCACGCATCGCCTCGACATCGGGAGTGCGTCCAGTAAACTGCTCAAACTGTCCCACCGCTTGATGTAGCAACATGGACAATCCACCGACCGCCTGTGTCCCTCCGCGTTCCGCTGCTTTCACAAGTGGGGTTGGCCAGGGATTGTAAATGGCGTCGAGAATCTTCGGTGCTCGAGCGAGGTAGCCAGCAACCGACTCAATTGCGGCTGACGGCACCGTAGAGACCAGCACGTCGGCATTACCAGCAATATCTGCCAGGTTTGGAACATCAAAAGTCACCCAAACAAATTCCATCCCCAGCGCGGCAGCTAATGGTTCAATGTCATATGCGCGCTCGGAGCGCGCTACCACGGTCACATGATTGACCCCCAGCTGCGACAGCGCCCAAAGTGCCGGCCGTGCTGTGCCACCGGCACCAACAACAACGGCGCGGCCACGTGGTGCGTTCGTGCAGTCTATCTCGCGCAGTGCTCCCAGTACGCCGTCGCCATCGGTGTTGTCGGCAAACCAATCCGAATCGCGACGGACCAGAGTGTTCGCTGAACCAATGAGCCTCGCGCGCTCACTGACTTCATCGGCGAAGTCCAGCGCGGCAAACTTGCCGGGCATCGTGACGGAAAACCCCTGGAAACTGGGGTCTGCGCCACCAACGACGTCGGCAAGCTCTTCGGCGTTGCATCGGATGCGATCATAGTGCCAGTCATTCATTCCCGCAGCGCGGTAACCGGCGTTGTGAATAGCCGGCGAGTACGAGTGATCAATCGGATCTCCCAGCACGGCTGCGCGATGAGTTATAGGCATAGGAGTTCTACCTCTTAGCGGTTGGAATCCAGCACGCCATTGTTGCGTGACTCGTCGATAGCGGCCTCGTGCTCTTCGAAGGTCGTGCTAAAGACAGTATTTCCTTCCTTGTCCACCGTGACAAAGTACAGCCAGGTGCCGTCAGCCGGATTTTCCATGGCACGAATCGCCTCGATGGAGGGCGAAGCAATGGGGGTTTCCGGCAGCCCCTCCTTGGCGTAGGTGTTCCACGCGGTCTTTCGCGCGCGGTCCTCATCCGTGGTTGCGATTTCCTGATCTGGCAGGTCGTAGTTGACTGTCGAGTCGAACTGCAGCTGCATCGGTTCGTCGAGACGGTTGAGAATAACGCGAGCGACCTTATCGAAGTCGCCATCTGGCGCCTCCATCTGGATCAAAGAAGCTGCGGTAATCAGCTCGTATGGAGTAAGACCAACCATGTCCGCTGAAGCCATGAGACCCGTGTCCTCATAATTCTTCACCGATTCCTTGACCAATTTTGCCAGCATCTGTTCGGGCGTCTGCTGCGGGTCAAGGTGATGAATACCCGGCGTAATGAGTCCCTCAAGACGACGAGGGTCGTTGCCACGCGCAGCTACCGCGTCCCGTGCCCATTCTGGAACACCCAGCGCGGCCAAATCGGCCTCGCCAGCAGCACGTTCGAGATCGGCCTTGGATACGCAGTCATTGTCCTCAACACAAGTGGCCTCAGAAATAAGCGAGAAAATTCCCTTACGTACATCCGATGAGGACACAATGCGGGTATCGGCGAAACGGGCGCCAGTCGGAATGTCAACGGTACCGACCTGATTTTCGACATCCAGAAGAGCCTCGACGGTCTCGTCGGCCTTCATCCGCTGATGGAGTCGGTAGAAACCAGGCTGCAATTCACTTGAATGAGAGTTCTCATTCGCGGCCTGGATGAACGCACGGGAAGACTTGACGACGCCGCTTTCCACCAACTGGTTGGACAAATCAGTAAGTGACGTGCCTTCACTGACCTCAACAATCGTCAATGGACCCTCAGCTTTGCCATCGTAATCGTCAACAATGCCGCCACGGTTCCAGACGAGGCCAATCACTCCGAGGACCAACACGCATAACAGGACAGAAGTCACATTGATTGCCACTGCCGTTTGGCGGTGACGAACTCGAGGCTTTGCCCCACCGCTGCGAGCACCAGCGCGGTCCCGGTCGGCACCGCCGCTATCAGTGCGGCGCGCAGTCTGCGCGTCTTTACTCATCAATAATCTCCTCGAATGCAGCTCACTCTCCCATCGGTATCAGCAAGGAGTCTTCCCATTCGGGTACGACACGCGACTAATAACGACTGGTGCGACATAGCTTTACGACGAAGTCGTAGCACTAGGTTGCATTGTAGGTGTGAATCGCCACTTCAACTTTTCAAATCCTATGCACGCGACAAACGTGCTTAGGTATTACACACTTAATAATTGCGCAAAGGTGGGTGAATTGTCACCTTTCGGTAACTTTTGTGTGCCCCTACTCGGTATTTTCGTCCAAAGCTTTTGCCCGTCTGTCCAACCAGGACTGCAGAATTTCTACTGCCGCAGCCTGGTCAATAATCTTCCGACCGGACTTAACATCAATACCTGCTGCGTGCAGTCGTGATTGGGCCATTACCGTCGTCATCCGCTCGTCGGCGTAATGCACTACGACTCGATCACCGAGTCGGCGCTGCAGCCGGAATCCAACGTCAGTAGCTTTCCGCGCAGAAGTCCCGAACGAGCCGTCGAGCATAAGGGGCATGCCGACAACAATCTCGACGACCTCAAGTTCAGTGGCAAGTTCCACGAGCCGGTCAATATCCGGCCCGTCAGGATCTTTTCGCCCCGTTGCTCGAGTGACTGTTTCAACCGGGGTCGCCAGGATACAGTCGGGGTCAGAGACCGCGACGCCAACGCGGGCATCGCCGACGTCGATTCCGAGCCGTCGACCCCGACCGGGATCATCCTGACCGGGAGTATCAATACGGGGCTTAGCCATTGTTTACTGCTCTTCCGATAGCACAGCCGTTAATTGGCTACTTGGACAGTTCGGCCTCAACAGCGGCCAATGCTGCGTCGATACCGGAGGCATCAGAGCCGGAGCCCTGTGCCATTGCCGGTTTACCGCCGCCCTTGCCGCCGACCTCGGCGCCCATCAGCTTCACCAAATCGCCGGCCTTAATACCGCGATTGACGGCTTCATCCGAAACCGAAGCCACAAACGGAACCTTGCCGCCGGCGTTGGAAATCAACGCAATGACGCTTGGCCGATCCGCAAGGCGCTTCGCCAAGTCATTAGCCAGCGAACGGATGTCCTTCATCTCCGTACCGTCGGGAAGCTTAAGGCCGAGGTAGGTGACATCGCCGATGGTGCGAGCGGACTCCAGGTGAGACGCGGCATTGGCCAGCAGCTGTCCGGCCTTGAAATCAGCGAGCTGCTTCTCTGCAGCCTTCAGCTTCTCAGCCAGCGCTGCAATGCGGTCTGGCAGCTCAGCAGACGGAGCCTTGAATTCAGTGGCCAGTCGTTCAGCCAGGAGGCGCTCGGTGGACAGGTAGCGGAAGGAATCCATACCCGAGTAGGCCTCAATACGACGCACGCCCGATCCGACCGAGGACTCGCCCAGCACAGCTACCGGACCAATCTGCGAAGAATGCGAAACGTGGGTACCGCCACACAGCTCAATTGAGAACGGGCCTCCGACCTCGACAACGCGGACGATGTCGCCGTAGTTCTCGTTGAACAATGCCATGGCACCAGCGGCCTTGGCCTCTTCCAAAGGCATCTCGGCAGTATTGACAGCCCAGTCGTTGTCGACAGCCTCATTGGTAATCTGCTCAATCTCACGGAGCTGTTCCGGTGTGAGCTGCTCACCGTACTTGAAGTCGAAACGGAGGTAGCCCGGTTTATTCATGGAACCAGCCTGAGTTGCAGTATCCCCCAGGACCTGACGCAGAGCACCGTGAATCAAGTGTGTTGCGGTGTGCGCCTGACGAGCACCGTGACGCCACTGCTCGTCGACCAAAGCTTCAGCGGAGACTCCCGGAGTGAACTCACCGGCGGTGACAATGCCCTTGTGCAGCCACAGCTTCTTGCCCACCTTTTGAACATCGTTGATGTGGACCACAGCGCCGGAATCAGTCACGATACGACCACGGTCAGCCAGCTGACCGCCGGCCTCGGCGTAGAGCGGAGTGCGATCGAGGATGACCTCAATCTCATCGCCCTCTGCGGCAAACGACTGCTTCTGGCCATCAGCAATGATGCCGAGAATCGTGGATTCGTCGGCAAGCCGATCGTAACCGGTGAAGGACGTCGGGTGTTCATCGATGAACTCGCGGTAGACGTGCAGGTCGGTGTGCGACTGCTTCTTTGCCTGGCTGTCGGCCTTTGCGCGCGCACGCTGCTCAGCCATCTCGCGATCGAATTCCTCGCGATCGATGGTCAGGCCGGCCTCTTCGGCCATCTCGATGGTCAGGTCGATTGGGAAGCCGTGGGTGTCATGCAGGGTGAAGGCATCGTGACCGGATAGAACGGTTTTGCCCTCTGCCTTTGCCTTGGTGGCAGCGCGCTCGAACAGCTCCTCACCAGCGGACAGAGTCTTGGTGAAGGCCTTTTCCTCGGCGACGGCGACGCGGCGAATACGGTTCCAGTTCTCCGCGATCTCTGGGTACGAAGGGGTCATGGTCTCGGCCGCAATACCAATCAGCTTCTCCAGCACTGGACCGTTAGCGCCGAGCAGACGCGCAGAGCGGATGATGCGGCGCAACAGGCGACGCAGGATATAGCCACGATCGGAGTTCGAGGGGGTAACACCGTCGAGCATCAGCATCAAGCCGGTGCGGCTGTGGTCAGCGATGACGCGGAAACGGATGTTGTCCTGGTGGTTCGAGCTGTACTTCGAACCGGTGAGCCTCTCAGCCTCGTCGATAACCGGACGCAGCAGGTCGGTTTCGTACACGTTGTCAACACCCTGCAGCAGGAAAGCAACGCGCTCGATACCCATACCGGTATCGATGTTCTTCTTCGGCAGCGGGCCAAGAATCTCGAAAGAGTCCTTGCCTGTTCCTTCGCCACGCTCGTTTTCCATGAAGACGAGGTTCCAAATCTCGATGTAGCGATCCTCGTCCGCCTCTGGGCCACCATCGGCACCGTACTCCGGGCCGCGGTCGTAGAAAATCTCTGAGCACGGACCACACGGGCCAGGCACACCCATGGACCAGTAGTTGTCCGCCATACCTCGGCGCTGAATGCGCTCTTCCGGCACACCAACCTTCTCGTGCCAGATGTCGTGGGCCTCATCGTCATCGAGGTAAACTGTCACCCACAGCTTCTCGGCTGGGATGCCAAAGCCGCCGTCCTCAACAGCACCAGTCAGAAGGCTCCATGCATGAGTGATGGCGCCTTCCTTGAAGTAATTTCCGAATGAGAAGTTACCCGCCATCTGGAAGAAGGTGTTGTGGCGGGTGGTGATACCCACCTCTTCAATGTCCAGTGTGCGCACGCACTTCTGAATTGAGGTAGCGGTGGAGAAGTCCGGAGTCTCATTGCCGAGGAAGTAGGGCTTGAACGGCACCATGCCGGCATTAACGAACAGCAGGTTCGGGTCATCCAAAACCAGGGAGGCACTGGGGACCTCGGTGTGTCCCGCCTTTACGAAATGCTGGATGAAGCGATTTCGAATTTCATGAGTCTGCACGGTGTTCTACTTCCTCGTTTCACGTCGAGCGTCCGAGATGTTTAATACAAAACTAGCAGTCTACCCGCTCGGTTCGAGCAACTTTAAAACCACCCCACCGGCACCCCGTAGATTCCGACCGATCTCGACTACTTCGATTTCCGGCGGGTCCCCCGGATAATTCGGCGAATGCGTCCGAGGTATTCAGCCATGCCGTTTTCACGACCGTGATTGGATGGGACGAAATAATCAGTGCCGACCAACTCATCTGGCGGATACTGTTGGGCGACGACACCCATGGGGTCATTGTGCGGGTAGATATAGTCCACCGCGTGACCAAGGTCCTTAGCCCCGCTGTAATGTCCGTCGCGCAAATGTGGTGGCACCGGCCCGGTCTTCCCGGAACGAACATCCTTCAATGCCCCGTCGATTGCGCTTATGACCGAATTCGACTTCGGTGCTGTTGCCAAGTGAATCGTGGCCTGCGCCAGCGTCAGCCGGGCTTCCGGCATGCCTATCAAGGCAACTGCCTGCGCCGCGGCGACGGCGGTTTGCAGAGCTGTCGGGTCGGCCATACCGATGTCTTCGCTGGCCAGAATTACGATTCGGCGGGCAATAAACCGAGGGTCTTCCCCACCCTCAATCATCCGCGCCAGGTAATGCAGGGCAGCATCGACATCAGATCCGCGGACGGACTTAATAAACGCGCTGGTGACGTCGTAATGCTGGTCGCCGTCGCGGTCATAGCGAACCACAGCCCTGTTGATCGAATTGGCAAGCGACTCAGCGGTAATCTGCTCACCATCGGCTACGGCTTCTGCGGCTGCCTCGAGGTACGTGAGGGAACGACGGGCATCTCCAGCTGCCAGCGCAATGAGTTGTTTACGTGCATCGTCTGTCATACTGACGCGACCATTCAGGCCGCGCTCATCGGTAAGTGCTCGATCAATGAGCGTGCCGACGGCTTCGTCGTCCAGTGGCTGCAACTGCAACAGCAGTGACCGACTGAGCAGCGGGGACACCACTGAGAAGGATGGGTTTTCCGTCGTTGCCGCGACGAGAAGGACAATCCGGTTTTCCACGGCACCCAAAAGGGCATCCTGCTGAGTCTTGGAAAAACGGTGCACCTCGTCGATGAAGAGCACCGTTTGAATGCCCTGGTTAACGAGTGTGCGACGAGCGGTATCGATAACCGCACGAACTTCCTTCACTCCGGCATTAAGCGCGGAAAGCGCTTCAAAGTGTCGTCCGGTCGCCGCGGAAATCAAACTGGCGAGAGTGGTTTTGCCAGTTCCAGGAGGGCCGAACAGAATAACGGAAGTGTCGCCGCCACCTTCGACCAGACGGCGCAACGGTGCTCCGGGGGCTAACAGGTGGTCTTGACCAACGACTTCATCGAGGTTTCGCGGTCGCATCCGAACCGCCAACGGCGCGTGTGCACCTGGGTGAAAATAGGCGCTCGCATCGGAGTTCAGGCCAGTGCTTGCTGGCCCCGCACTCCGACCTTGGCTCTTGGCCGCTGTAGGTCCGGCGACCGAAGGCTCGTCGAAAAGCCCTGGAGCGTCATCGGCGGAGCCGTTTGCACCACCTGACGGCAGCTTATTCGGATCCGCCACGTGTGCCCTAGCCTTTCTCTTGCTCTAAGAAATCGATGACTGCATGCGCGAACTGTTCCAGCTCGTCGGCACGATCGTCCTCACACTTATGGGCGAACTGTGCAATCGCGCGAGCCGTGTTAGCCATGTCGCGCCGCTCCAGTGCTGAGCCGCCAACTTCCGGCTTCAGGTCCGTGCGTCCTTCATGCCCCACCCACAGCGCTTGCTTTGGAGAACCGAAGAAGGAAACCGTTGCGGAGATGAAAAACCAACCGAGCAACGCCGCAGCGATGAACGCCATCAAACGGCGGTCGCTCGTGCCGCGATACCAATGGTCACGAATCTCTTCCATCCAGGCACGGACAAACACGTCGACCTCTGCCTCCGATGGGCGCTCCACGAAAACGTGCAGCGGAAAGCCTGCGACGACGCTGGCCACGTCGAAGATGACATCGCGGTAACCAGCCCACTCATAGTCGAGGAACTGGACCTTGTCCGCCAGCAGAATGTTGTCCGGGGCGAGGTCAAACGGAGTGAACGCCCTATGCGTGCCCTTCTCAATTCGACGAGCAGCATCCTCACCGAAAGAGCGCACAGCGTCGGGAACGGGAATGCCGGACCCCTCGATAGCTCGCATGCCAAAGCGAATCCCCGACACAATGCCGTGGTCACGCGCCTCGAGAGCCTCACGATCGACCTTGTTCTTCACCCACATACGACGACGCAGGGTCTCAAACCCCTCTTCGCGAGTATGCGTGTGAATATGCATCCGGCCCAGCGAAGCACCGAGGCTGCGGAATGCGCGCAATCGTCGCTCTTCATCGCCACGAAAGAGTACGTCCGCAAGAGTGTCCACGACACCGACGTCGCTCAGAACCAATAGCTGCTTTGAAACATCGTAAGCAAGGAGCTGAGGCCCCGGGCGGACGTCGTCAGGCAGCGTATTGATGAACTGGTACGCCACGACTTCCCGTAAAACGGCGGGATCAACGCCTTCAGTCGTCGTAGGAATTTGCTTTACGACGACCGTGCGTTCCTGCATAAAGGGATTTGTGGCGACCCGTACGCGGACAACAAGAGCGTTTGACTGGCCTGTAAGTACTTCTGGATCCGACAACACTGGAGTGCCGCCGAATCGTGCGGAAAGCAGGGTCTCTGCATCTTTAACTACGCTGTCAACTTCTGCTGCAGCGTCGTCCGAGTACTCCATTGAATGCCCTTTCAATGAGCCAGTTTCAGTCAGGCGATACCGATGTTGCGTTGTGGCCAGTACCGCCTTGGTTAGGAGGAATTGGCGCCACTCGCGCTGTTCACGCTGGAGTGGCAGATCGCATTCCTCGCAATGTGATTTCTTTGTTTACTTGTTGTCGCCTGCGTCGGCTGCTGCCTTAACGCCGTCTGCCTTCTGCTTTGGCTTCGGCTTGAAGTCGATACCGGTCTCCTTGCGCTGCTGAGCGGTAATCGGAGTCGGGGCGTCAGTCAACGGATCAACGCCGCCACCGGACTTCGGGAAGGCGATAACTTCGCGAATGGAGTCAACGCCGGCCAGCAGGGAAACGATACGGTCCCAACCGAATGCGATACCACCGTGCGGCGGAGCGCCGTACTGGAAGGCGTCCAGCAGGAAGCCGAACTGCTCCTGTGCCTCTTCCTCGCCGATGCCCATAACATCGAAGACGCGCTTCTGGACATCTGGGCGGTGAATACGAATGGAGCCGCCACCAATTTCGTTACCGTTGCAGACGATGTCGTAGGCGTAAGCCAGTGCGTTGCCCGGATCCTTGTCGAAGGTATCCATGTGCTCTGGCTTCGGCGAGGTGAAGGCGTGGTGCACAGCAGTCCACTGGGAGTGGCCCAGGGCAACGTCACCGGAAGCGGTAGCGTCAGCAGCCGGCTCAAACAACGGTGCGTCGACGACCCAGGTGAATGCCCAGTCGCCTTCCTTAATCAGGCCGAGCTTCTTGGCAATCTCTCCACGAGCAGCACCCAGCAGTGCACGGGAGCTCTTAGCGTCGCCTGCAGCGAAGAAGATGCAGTCACCCGGCTTCGCGCCTACGTGCGCCGCAATGCCTTCACGCTCTGCGTCAGTAATGTTCTTGGCAACCGGGCCACCCAGAGTGCCGTCCTCCCCAACGAGGATGTAGGCCAGGCCCTTTGCGCCGCGCTGGCGGGCCCAATCCTGCCAGGCGTCGAGCTGACGACGAGGCTGCGATGCGCCACCGTCCATAACAACTGCACCGACGTAGTCGTTCTGGAAGACACGGAAAGTGGTGTCCTTGAAGAACTCGGTGCACTCCACCAGCGGAATGTCGAAGCGCAGGTCCGGCTTGTCAGAACCGTACTTCTCCATGGCCTCCTTGAAGGTCATGCGTGGAATCGGGGTCTGAACAGTGACACCGGCCTCGGCGAAGATAGCAACCAGAATCTCTTCTGCCAGCGCAATGACATCGTCCTGCTCGGCGAAGCTCATCTCAACGTCGAGCTGAGTGAACTCCGGCTGGCGGTCAGCGCGGAAGTCCTCATCGCGGTAGCAGCGGGCAATCTGGTAGTAGCGCTCCATGCCCGCGACCATAAGCAGCTGCTTGAACAACTGAGGGGACTGCGGCAGTGCATAGAAAGTGCCCGGCTTCAAACGAGCCGGCACCACGAAGTCACGAGCGCCTTCCGGCGTAGAGCGAGTCAACGTCGGAGTCTCGATTTCGGTGAAGTCGTGGCTGTCCAGCACCTTACGTGCTGCGCGGTTGACAGCCGCACGAAGACGCATAATCTTGGCCGGGCCTTCACGGCGTAGGTCTAGGTAGCGGTACTTCAGGCGGGCTTCTTCGCCCACAGTGCCAGAAGTTCCAACATCCTCGAGCTGGAACGGCAATGCCGCAGACTCGTTGAGGATGGTCAGCTCCGTAACATTGACCTCAATTTCTCCCGATGCCAGGTTCGGATTTTCGGAGCCCTCCGGGCGCTTCTCAACGACACCGGTGACCTGAATGCAGTACTCGCTGCGCAGGTGGTGTGCACGCTCAGCAACTTCGCTGTTGCGGAACACAACCTGGGCGTAACCGGAGCGGTCACGCATGTCGATGAAGATTACGCCACCGTGGTCACGGCGGCGTCCTACCCAACCGGTCAGGGTTACTGTGCTGCCGGCGAGGTCAGCGCGGAGGTCTCCGGCAAGATGCGTACGAAGCACTGCGAATTGGTCCTTCCAAAATTGGTGCTATAGGGATTAACGCTGTGGATAGCGGTTTCGTCCGTGTAGTCTACCTTGAAGCTATAAAGGTGAGAAGAAGACCCCGGCTATTTTGCCTACTACCGGTCATCGCCTTGGGTCTACCTCGGGCTTCATGTACTCACTTATACATAGATTTTCGTAGGCCCTGACGTTGACTTACATACGGACACTTTGACGCAGCGCTATTCAATGGCCCGTTTTCCGCACCCTATGCAATAGTCTTACTCCTATGACCTTCCGGAATGACTTCCAAAAGAGCTCGGCTCGTGCCGAGCGACGCTCGGGTGGTGGCCGCGCTATTGCAGTAGGCGGTGGCGGCATCGGTGGCCTTGTCCTCATTGGCCTGTACTTACTTCTCGGCGGTGATCCGGGACAATTGGGACAGCTGACAGGTGCCCAGAACAACCAGTCCTCTCAGACTGCACAGCAGTCCCCTGGTGAGGATCCCTGCAAGACCGGCGAAGACGCCAACAGCCGCATTGATTGCCGGATGGAATTCACCGGCATCTCAGTCGACCGAGTCTGGGAAGAACAGCTGCCCGCGCAGGCCGGCATCGAGTACACGAACCCAGGCTTAGTCCTCTTTGAAGGCTCCACTCAGTCGGGCTGCGGCGCAGCGTCCTCGTCCACCGGCCCGTTCTACTGCCCCGCCGATCAAACGGCCTACTTCGACACGGAGTTCTTTAGCACCCTGGAGCGCATGGGCGGAGGCAACAGACCGCTCGCACAGGAATATGTCGTAGCCCATGAATTCGGTCACCACATCCAAAAGCTGGAGGGTACGCTCGGCCGCAGTAACTACAACGAACCTGGCCCCGATTCCGATGCCGTAAAGATCGAGCTACAGGCCGACTGCTACGCGGGTATCTGGGCTCATTACGCGGACAAGGGGCCGGACGCAATCCTCGAACCGCTTTCCGACGAGCAGGTTGCCGATGCCCTCAAAACTACGAAGGCCATTGGCGATGACACCATCCAGCAGCATTCCGGCGGTGGTGTCCAGCCAGACTCCTGGACCCACGGCTCGGCCGAGCAGCGCACGAAGGCATTCCTCACCGGCTACAAATCCGGCAAGATGTCTCAGTGCGACACTCTCGAGCGCGGCGTCTACAGCTAGATTCCGCACTCAACAAATGCGCGTTTCCTAGATGCGCGACTGCAACTCCTGAACCAGTGCATCTAGGGCCACTGCGTGCTGCTCGTGGGACTCGAGGTTCTTCAGCTGAACCTCGCCCGCGGCCAATTCAGACTCGCCGAGGACCAACGCAAATCGGGCTCCAGCGCGATCGGCGCCCTTCATTGCCCCCTTCAGACCGCGGCCACCGTAGGACATATCCGCGCGGATACCCGCTTGACGCAGCTTATTGATCTGCACCGCCATAGCGTGAGCGGCTTCTTCACCGAGCGCAACACCATACACATCGACGCGCCGACCATCGCTGGCCTGCTTGCCCTCTGCTTCAAGTGCGAGCAGCGCGCGATCCACACCCAAACCAAAGCCAATTCCAGACAGCTCTTGGCCGCCTAGCTGCGCCATCAGCCCGTCGTAGCGACCACCGCCACCGATACCCGACTGAGCACCAAGGCCGTCGTGAACAAACTCGAAGCACGTCTTGGTGTAGTAGTCCAGTCCGCGCACCATTCGAGGATTGATGACATAGGGCACCTTCATGTCATCCAACAGTCCAGTCACAGCTTCAAAGTGACCACGAGCGCTGTCAGAAAGGTGGTCCAGCATCAGCGGCGCGTCGGCAAGCATTTCCTGCATTTCCGGTCGCTTATCGTCAAGGACGCGCAGCGGGTTGATGTTTGCACGGTGGCGCGTTTCCTCATCCAGAGGCAGGTCAAACAAAAACTCCTGCAGCTTAACACGGTATTCAGGGCGGCAGGTGTTGTCGCCAAGGCTTGTCAGTTCAAGGCGGAAGCCTTCGAGCCCGATACCGCGGAAGCATGCGTCGGCAAGCGCGATGATTTCAGCGTCCAGCGCAGGGTCATCGACGCCGATTGCCTCTACGCCCACCTGCTGCAACTGACGGTAACGGCCTGCCTGCGGGCGTTCATAACGGAAGAAAGGCCCCGCGTAGGAAAGCTTAACCGGCAACTGACCGCGGTCCAGATTGTGCTCAATGACCGCGCGCATCACACCCGCGGTACCCTCCGGGCGCAGTGTGACCGAGCGGTCGCCGCGGTCGGCGAACGTGTACATCTCCTTGGTGACGACGTCCGTCGATTCACCTACGCCACGTGCAAAAAGCCCGGTGTCCTCGAAAATTGGCAGCTCAATGTGCTCATAGCCCGCAAGTCGTGCGCGGTGCTGGAATGAGTTTCGCACCGCCTCGAATTCGCGGGAGACCGGCGGGACGTAATCCGGCACGCCCTTGGGCGCGGAGAATGGCTTCAACTTCTTTGGCTTCTGGCTAGAGTTCACCCCGCTAACTCTACCTGCCAACTCTCACGACGTGTCAGCCAGGCTAGGTGAGGTTTTGCAGGAACGGGTTGGTCGCGCGCTCCTCGCCTATCGACGATGCGGAGCCATGGCCCGGAAGAATCATGAGGTCATCCGCCAGCGGGAGGACCTTATCCTTCAACGACTGCTGCATGTGCTCCGGACTACTGCCCGGCAAATCTACGCGACCGATAGCCCCTTTAAAGAGGACGTCCCCGCTGAAGATAATCTCATCTTCCCCATCGGAAGCACGCAGCATTACGCACCCCGGAGAGTGACCCGGTGCGTGAATGACTTCGAAATTCAACCCTGCCCACTTTACTTCGTCGCCATCCTCGAAGAAATCGGCTTTCACATAAGCCTGCATAGAATCGATGTCAAAGAGGTGTCCGAAGGAAGAACCGCCGAGCTTCGGATTGGCCAGCAACACATTGTCGCTTTCGTGAATGAAGACGGGGATATCCCAGAAGTCGGCGGCCTCTGCGACATCGCGGACATGGTCGATATGACCATGGGTCAGCAGAATTGCTTCCGGCTTCCAATCTCGCTTCTCAACCTCGCCGCGGATTACCTCGAACGCCCCCATGCCCGGGTCAATAATGATGCATGGGGTGGACAAGCCGTCCATTTCCGGAGCGCCTGTTGCCACGTAGCAGTTGGTCTGAAAAGGGCCGGCTGCAAAACCAAATATCTCCATGGCGCTCCATTGTAACGATTCTGTACAGCCCCCGGCAGGCTATTTGCGCCTTCCAACAACGGGAGGAGAGCACCTTTCCCCTAGCGCCTTGGCCTGTCATCTCGCAAATGGGAAGCAATCCCGGGCATAATGGTCGATTGTGTACGCGACGGTGACCGACTGAGCTTTCACTTCAAATTCGGTCACTATCAATGGGCAAAATCGTCCGCTGGTGTTCCGTCACCAGCAATAGATGACTAACAGATACGGAGAAAGACTAGTGGCCAATAATGAGCAAAGGCGCAAAGATGCGATGCGGACGCTCGAGCGCGAACTTAAGCGCCGTGCACGTGCCGAGAAGCTGAAGCCACTGGGCGTCGTCGTAACCACCTTGGCTATCCTGCTCTTTATCGGTGGCGGAATCTACCTGCTGACCACGGCTGGCGGCGCTGACGACAATGAGGCCGCTGATGAATCCACGACTCCAGTCGAACCTGCAGCCCTGACAGCTACTCCCGTCAGCGGTGAAAAGGTTCCAATGAAGCGCTCTTCCCCACTTCCGGAAACCGTGACCTGTGACTACCCGGATGATGGCGAGGCGTCGAAGGACATCGATAAGCCAGCTACCGACAACGTTCCCGCCACTGGCACTGTAACCATCACCCTGAAGACTAACCAGGGAGACATTCCGATGGAGCTGGACCGCGCTATTTCACCTTGCGGTGTCAATGCAATTGAGCACATGGCCAAGTCCAACTACTTCAACGACACCGTGTGCCACCGTATTACCGGTGGTGGCCTGAACGTTCTGCAGTGTGGCGATCCGACTGGTACCGGTACCGGCGGACCGGGCTTCAAGTTCGCTGGCGAGTGGCCGGTCAAGGATTCCGGCCTGGATCAGAACACCCCGTTGGTGTACCCGAAGGGCTCTATCGCCATGGCAAACCCGAGCGACCCGGATGCCAACGGCAGCCAGTTCTTCCTCAACTGGGCAGATTCTCAGCTGCCTCCGCAGTACACCGTGCTTGGCGCCATGACTGACGAGGGCACCAAGACGGTTGCGGACATTGCGAAGAACGGTATCGAGGGTGGCGGTACCTCTGACGGTAAGCCAGCTAAGGAAGTCCGTATTGAGAAGGCGGAAGTCAAGTAGCTGACTCAACTAACTGATTGAAAAATTAATCAAAAACAGGGCCAAGGTGATTCACCTTGGCCCTGTTTTTAATACCTACGCGGCCTCATCCTCTTTCACATATCGATGGGCTGCTAAACCGCCTACTGACCAGAAGTAATGCGGTAGACATCGAAGACTCCCTCGACACCGCGCAGAATGTTGAAGATATAGCCCATCTGCTTAGTGTCCGAAACCTCGAAGCTAAAACGCATTACGGCAACGCGGTCATCGGAGGTATGGGAGGACGTCGACAGGATTGAGACCTTCTGATCGGAGAAGACGCGAGTGATCTCCGAGAGCAGTCCATGACGGTCAAGCGCTTCGATTTGCACAGTAACCATGAAGACCGCACCGGAGGAATCTGTTGCCCAGGAAACCTCGATAATGCGCTCCGGCTCCTGGTGTAGCTTCTCCGCATTAGTGCAGTCCGTACGGTGCACACTGACCCCACCGCCGCGCGTGACGAAGCCAAAGATGGCATCGCCCGGCACAGGCGTACAGCATTTGGCGAGCTTAGCGGCCATATCCGCGCTGCCTTCTACCAACACACCCGTGCTGTCAGCGCGGCGCGGAGTGTTGTGCACGCTCATCTTTGAAATTGGCGTGCGGGAGACCAACTGCTCTTCGGCATCGTCCGCGCTCGAGAACTGCGCCATCAGGCGGTGAGTCACATGCTGCGCTGAGACCTGTCCCTTACCGATAGCGGTATAGAGTGCATCGACATCCGCATAGTGGAGCTCGGAGGCAATCTGCTTGATGGATGCCGGAGTGAACAGGCGGTGCATCGGCAGACCGCCGCGCTGTACCTCTGCAGCCAGCGCGTCACGGCCGGCATCGAGCGCTTCCTCACGGCGCTCCTTGGCGAACCACTGACGGATCTTTGCCCGCGCACGTGGAGTTTTAACAAACTTCTCCCAGTCCTTAGACGGACCGGAATCGGCATCCTTGGACGTGAAAATCTCGACGCGGTCGCCAGTTTTTAGCGGTGATTCCAACGCCACTAGCTTGCCGTTGACTTTGGCACCAATACATCGGTGACCTACTTCAGTATGGACCGCGTAGGCAAAGTCGACCGGCGTGGAGTCCGCGGGCAATGTAATGACATCGCCCTTAGGCGTAAACGCAAAAATTTCGGTGACTGAGAGGTCATAGCGCAGGGAGTCCAGGAACTCGTTAGGATCTGCGGCCTCGCGCTGCCAATCCAGCAGCTGACGCATCCACGCCATCTGATCGACTTCGGCGGAATCTCCCTTGTGAGAGCCCTTGGTTTCCTTGTAGCGCCAGTGTGCGGCAATGCCGTACTCAGCGTTGTAGTGCATCTCATGGGTGCGAATCTGCACTTCTAGCGGGGAGCCACCTGGACCGATGACCGTTGTGTGCAACGACTGGTAAACCCCGAAACGCGGCGCGGAAATATAGTCCTTGAATCGCCCCGGCATAGGTTTGAACAGCGAGTGGACGGCACCCATCGCGGCATAGCAATCCTTGGTCGTGTCCACCAGAACTCGAAGTCCGACCAGGTCAAAAATCTCGTCGAACTCGTGGCCGCGGACAATCATCTTCTGATAAATCGACCAGTAGTGCTTCGGCCTGCCCTGTACCTCAGCAGCAATGTGAGACTCCTTCAGATCCTTCTGAATCATCTCGGAGACTTCCTGGATGTACCGGTCCCGCTGCGGCGCTCGATCTGCGACCAAGCGGACAATCTCGTCGTACTTCTTCGGGTACAAAATGGCGAAGGAGAGATCTTCCAACTCCCACTTCACGCTGGCCATTCCCAAACGATGCGCCAGCGGTGCAATCACCTCGAGGGTCTCACGGGCCTTCTTAGCCTGCTTTTCCGGCGGCAGGAAGCGCATTGTGCGCATGTTATGCAGCCGGTCAGCCACCTTGATAACCAGCACGCGCGGGTCCTGGCTCATGGCGATAATCATCTTTCGCACGGTCTCTGCCTCGGCGGCGGAGCCCAACGCGACCTTATCCAATTTGGTCACGCCGTCGACCAGCCGTGCGACTTCTGGCCCGAAGTCCCGCTCCAGGTCCTCCAGCGTGTAATCGGTATCTTCGACCGTGTCATGCAGCAGCGCTGCCACCAGCGTGGTGGTATCCATGCCGATCTCGGCGGCAATAGTGGCGACTGCAAGCGGGTGAGTGATGTATGGCTCGCCGGATTTCCGATAAACGCCGTCGTGAAGGCGCTCGGCGGTATCGTAGGCACGCTGAAGCACAGCCAAATCTGCACGCGGATGCACCTGTCGATGCACCGCGACAAGGGGATCTAGCACCGGGCGGATTTTCGTTCTGTTGCCGGTAAGGCTTCGCGCTAGGCGGGCACCATAACGGCGTGCGGGCCCTTCAGCCATGACTCATTCACCCCTTATTAACCACGTACAAAGGCAAATCAGCAAGCTTCTCTCGAGCCCCCAGGCCTTCAACCTCCAGCACGGTGCACAGCCCGGTTACCTCGACACCAGCTGTCTCCAGCAGGGCGCGAGCTGCACACAGGGTGCCACCAGTTGCCAACACATCGTCGACAAGTACGGCCTTCTTGCCCTTCAGCTCAAACCCACTAGCCGGAATCTCAAGCGCTGCCGTACCATACTCCAGTTCATAGGTCTCGGTCAGCACAGGCGGTGGCAGCTTACCCTTCTTACGAATAGCGAGCACTCCCAGTCCGAGCTTGTACGCCACCGCAGAACCCAGCAGGAATCCACGCGCATCTAGGCTGCCTATAACATCAGCCCCGAACTCTTCCACCTTGGCGGAAATCTCGTCCACAATCAGGGCGAACGTCGTGGCGTCGGCAAGCGCCGGCGTCAAGTCCTCGAAGATTACGCCCTCAACTGGAAAATCGGGCACGAACCGAATCTGATCAGCTAATGCCTCACGCGCGTGTGCATACGACACAGGTTTAAGCTCCTTTTCGGCGAAAAGAAAAAGTGCGGGTACCTGTCAACGATACCCGCACAATGCGCTTTTAAAGTAGTTTCACCCGAACCAACGGGAGGCGCTACCTCCTACTGCCCCGGACGCCAGGACAGCGGCTTGTCTTCATCGACCTCAAGCTTCGGAGTCGTCACCGTTCGTTTCGGCGTCGACTGCTCCATCTCGCTTGCCGACGGCTCCTTCGAGCCCGAGTCCTCCGCAACATCAGCAGTGGCGGAATCGGTGTCCGATCCGGCCCCCTCAGATGCCTTTGCGCGAGCAGACAGTACCGCCTCGTCATGCTTGCGGTATTCACGCTGCCGCGACTTGAGAGACACCAACAGCGACGAAGCCAGGAAGATCGAAGAGAACGTACCCTGAATAATGCCGATGAGCTGAACGAGTGCAAGGTCCTTCAGCGTACCGACCCCCAGCATGCCCACGGCAATGACCATCAGTGCAAGGATCGGCAGGAGCGTCGACACCGTGGTGTTGATAGAACGCATGATGGTTTGGTTGACCGCCAGGTTCACCAACTCGGCGTAACTTCTACGTGTCGATGAACGATAGCCTGCCGTGTTCTCGTCGACCTTGTCGAAAACCACGACCGTGTCGTACAGGGAGAAGGACAGCACTGTCAGCAAGCCGATAATGGTTGCCGGGGTGACGTCAAGACCAATGAGCGCGTAGATGCCCATAATCACGATTGCATCCACAACCAGGGCGAGAATTGCGGCAATGGCCATGTCGCGCTCGAAGTGAATGGTGATGTAGATGAACACCAGACCCAGGAACACCACTGCAGCCAGCAGCATTCGGTTGGTAATCGAAGAGCCCCACGACTCCGACACGGTCGAGTCACCAATGGCATCCGGGGTCTGCTGCCCCTGTACATCGACGGGCTTGAATGCATCATTCAACGCGATACGAGCACTATTAATCTGGTCCTGAGTCAGCTTCTCAGAGGTAATCTCCAGGATTCGGCCCTCACCAGAACCGATAATTTGCACCAGCTCCGGCTTCACGCCGGTCGCCTCGGTGAAAACCTCCTCGGCCTGCTCAGTTGTCACTGAGGCCGGCGGCATAGTCATCTTGGTACCGCCCTCGAAGTCGATACCGAAGCTGAACCCGCGAATCAGCATCGCTGCGAAAGCAACAACGATGATGGCGACGGCAATCTGGTACCAGCGCTTCCGCTTGCCGACGATGTTGATTCCACCCTCGCCGGTGTAGAGGCGGCGGAAGAAGGAGTCGTCTTTCACGCTTTCTGGCTCAGTGATTAGCGCCGGATTCGTCTGAGTAGTATTCATGGATTCCTACTTCCCCTCATTCGCGCTGGAGTGAGCTGCACCGGTGTCGGCAGCCGTACTGGCGGAGGCATCGGAGGCTCCGGCCTTCTTACCGGCAGCTACAGTCTTATTCCTCTGTGCAATCTCCATGACCGAGCCGAAGCCGTTCATCGACGGCTTGGACAAAGCTGGCCACTTACGAGTAGCCAGGATGACCAACGGCGCAGTCACGAGGAAAGCCGTCACAATGTCGAATGCTGTGGAGAGACCAAGTGTGAACGCGAAACCGCGGACATCGCCAACGGCCAGGATGTAAAGAACCACAGCCGCAATGATGGACACAAAGTTACCCGATAGGATGGTGCGCCGTGCTCGTCGCCAAGCGTGCGGAACCGCGGAGCGGAAAGTTCTACCCGCGCGGATTTCGTCCTTAATGCGTTCGAAGAAGACGATGAAGGAGTCAGCCGTTACACCGATAGAGATGATGATACCGGCGATGCCAGCGAGATCGAGCGAGTAGCCAATCCAACGACCAAGAAGGACAAGGACGCCGTAGAGCATCGCGCCAGCTGCTGCCAGCGAAACCAGCGAAATCACCCCCAGGCCGCGGTAGAGAGCAATCGCGTAGACGACAATCAGGGCGATACCGATAATGCCGGCAAGCAGGCCGGCTTCCAAGGAAGCCGAACCAAGCATGGCCGGGATAGTCGTGGTCGTGCCGCCCGGTTCGCCGTCCTCACCTGCGAACGACAGCGGTAGTGCACCGTAACGCAGGTTATTGGCCAGCCCCTGTGCCTCGTCGATTGAGAAGTCGCCCGTGATGCGGGTGGCAGAACCGACTGGGGTTGCCTCCTGAATCACCGGAGCGGAAATGACCTTCGAGTCCAACACGATTGCGACCTGCCGCTGCAGGTAGTCATTGGTCAACTTGGTCCATGTGCGAGCGCCGGTGTCATTCTTCCCGGACTTGAAGCTAAAGGAGACCTGAATCTGACCAGACTGCTGATCGTAGCCACCGGTAATCGGCGCATTGGTGTCGATAGCGTCGCCGGACAGGCGCTCGCCCTTAGCCTCGTCATCTTGCCCAATCAGTAGCGGAGCCTTGCCCAGGAAGATGGCTTTACCGCCTTCGGGCGCACAGGTCACCAGCGGCTTGGCCGGGTCATCGGCACCCTGTAGCGGATCAACTGCATCGCGGTTATCGCAGGTCATTAGCGCAGCGGCTGCAAACTGTGTCGTTGGATCTTCGGACTGGCGGGTCGCCAACAGCACGTCACGAACCTTCGTACGCAGCTCGGCCGCTTCAATTGAGTTCGCCGGCTTTGCCGGAGCTGTTGCATCCAACTTCGGGGCTTCGCCCAGCGACTTGGACAGTTCCTCGGGAACCG
Organism: Corynebacterium sp. 5QC2CO; assembly: GCF_024580435.1. Classification (NCBI taxonomy): domain Bacteria; kingdom Bacillati; phylum Actinomycetota; class Actinomycetes; order Mycobacteriales; family Corynebacteriaceae; genus Corynebacterium; species Corynebacterium sp. 5QC2CO. The sequence goes on from NZ_JANIKI010000002.1 coordinate 239,087, forward strand.
GCTGATCTGGGTTCTGTTCCTTGAAGGCATCAATTGCACGCTTCTGCGTTTCGTTCATGTCCTTGTAGAGGTCATCAACGCGTTTGGCGGCATCCTCCTTCGACAGGACACCGACTGAGACCCAATCTTCAGCAGTCTTCTTAACTACCTCGCCAAAGGCAGCTTCATCAGGGCCCTGGGTGGGCTGTTCTACCGGACGGAAGAAGAGCTGCGAAGTCTGGCCGAGCGTACGCGCCTCCTGTGAGTCTTCACCTGGCACGGTAATGACCAGTGTGTCACCGTCGGTGACAACTTGGGCGCCACTGACGCCCATGCCGTTTACGCGGTTCTCCAGAATCTTGCGAGCCTGGTCCAGCTGATCGCGCGTCGGCTTTTCGCCCTGCGGCACCAGGGTTACTCGGGTACCACCCTGCAAGTCGATGCCCAACTTTGGCTTGGCTGATCCGCCGCCGGTGAAAAAGACGAGTGCGTACGTAAGGACGAGGAAGCCAACAAACAGCGCCAATAGCCACTGTGGCCAGTTCCTCTTGAATGTATTCGCACCGGATCTGGATTTGCTGTTCAAAGCAAAGTCTCCTGAATCGTGACGTTTAGGTACTTAAGCGTTTCGGGTAGAAACGCAGGTCTATAACCGCACCGCGAAATCGCGCGATACCAGGAAGAGGCATTGCGGGCGTCGCTAAGCAAAGCTATAAACACCAACCGCTAGAGAATAACCGATTTAGCGTAGTGCGCCGGTTTTGACTTGTACCTATTTAGTGAAAATCTTGCCCACGCTTGCCGACGGCGAAACCTGGGGCGCGCCCCTAGCCTCACGGCGCACGCTGAAGGTGGGATGCATGCAAACCAGCAGGGCGTGGGCGTGCAAAGAACTGCTACTGCTTTTCGGTGGAAGTGGAACCGTCTGTACCCGGGTTATCCGGGGTACTCGGAGTATTCGGGTTCTCGACCTGCTCATTGATGTCCGAAGCTGCATTGTCAGCCGGACCGTGGCCGGTGATTTCTTGGACGTCGCCGACGTGGTCATCTGGCGCATCGGAAACACGGCCACGTCGGTCACGGTGAGCGTAGCTAGCTCCGGTACCGGTGGTGAGGTTGCGGGCAATGGCGCCCTTTTCCCAACGGGTCACGATGCCGTCAGCGATGATCAGGTCGACGGTTGTTTCAGTCGTATCAACGACCACAGCATGCATACCGGAACCGGTGATGACCTCCGCGCCCGGAGCCAACTTATCCTGCATGTCCCTAATGGTGCGCACCTGCTTGTTCTGCTTGATGATCTGCCAAATTGGCAGCGCCAGGAACAAGAAAATAAGTAGGAGGAGAATAGTTTGATCCATGTCTGCCGAGTTTAACGAATTGCCAGCTAGCAATTCCACACTGCCCCGGCAGGTCGATGAGAAAGCTATTCTCCGATAGTTCCCTCCGGGGGCTGCAACCCCAAGTGCCGCCATGCTCGGGCAGTTGCCACGCGTCCGCGCGATGTACGTGCAATCATCCCGGCACGGACCAGGTAGGGCTCGCACACTTCTTCCACAGTCGAGGGTTCCTCACCGACTGCCAACGCCAGGGAATTCACGCCCACAGGGCCGCCACCGTGCCCCTTGACCAGGGCAGTTAGCACTGCGCGGTCCAGACGGTCAAGCCCAAGCTCATCGACGTCGAAGACGATCAATGCCGCCTTAGCCGCACCAAGATCAATAACGCCACCGGAGTGAACATCTGCGAAATCGCGAACGCGACGCAATAGACGGTTGGCAATTCGCGGGGTACCTCGCGAACGCGAGGCAATCTCCACTGCAGCCTCTGGGCTGATATCCACCCCGAGGATCCCAGCGGCACGGGTAACCACCTTTGTCAGATCCTCGACCTCGTAGAACTCCATCTGCGCAGTAAAACCGAATCGGTCACGCAGTGGGCCAGTCAGCATACCCGAGCGCGTCGTTGCGCCTACCAGCGTAAAAGGTGGAATCTCGAGTGGAATTGACGTAGCTCCAGGCCCCTTGCCCACGATGACATCAATACGGAAATCTTCCATTGCCATGTAGAGCATTTCCTCCACGGGCCTGGCAATGCGGTGGATCTCGTCAATGAAGAGTACATCGCCCTCGAGCAGGTTCGATAGCATTGCTGCCAAATCGCCAGCGCGAATAAGCGCCGGACCGGACGTCATTCGCAGGGAGGACCCCATCTCCTGCGCAATAATCATGGCCATGGTGGTCTTACCCAGGCCGGGAGGTCCCGACAGCAGAATGTGGTCCGGGGTCACATTTCGTCCCCGTGCCCCGGAAAGCACCAAATCCAGCTGCTCGCGGACCTTGGGTTGGCCGATAAACTCCCCTAACGACTTTGGTCGCAGGTTCGATTCCGCATCGACTTCCTCGACCTGAGCGCGGGCATCGACATCACGTTGTGCACCATTTCCCCCACCGCCAAAATGGTCGTTGGCTGCTCCACCTAAAGAGTCCCTGAAGGGATTGCCCGACACGTTAAACTCCGTGCGCTCGATATCGCTCATAGTCCCCTCATCCTAGTGCACTGCCATTTTTCATCATCAATGTAGCTGCAGGTCCTCGACCTGGATTTACTTTTCGCCCAATGTCTTTAGCGCCGCCTTCAGCGCCATTGTTGTATCCAAGGTCGGATCAATCCGAACAACGGTCTCCGCTGCCTCATTCGCATCAGCTTCCGGGAACCCAAGCCCGACCAATGCACCAACGACCTGATCCAGATCTGCCTTCAAAACAATGCCAGGCGCTGCTCCGCTTGCAGCTTCCTCCGGCTGGGATACCGCCCTATCCGCGAAAACCTCGACCTTATCCTTCAACTCAACCAACAGGCGCTCCGCCAATCGCTTGCCGACGCCGTTAGCCGCCTGCAAGGCCTTGGCATTCTTTGAGGCAACCGCATTGGCAATCTCGGCCGGCGACAGTACCGATAGAACAGACATCGCTACTTTTGGCCCCACTGTCGAGACAGTGCGCAAGAGCGCAAAAATCTCACGTTCCTGCGAGTTGGCAAAACCAAAGAGCGTTATCGCATCTTCACGAACCGCCATTGTGGTCAACATGAAAGTCTGCTCATGCCTCACCAACTGAGAAGCTAACCTGCCCGTAATGGTGACCAAATGCCCGACACCACCGCACTCAATAACGCAATAGTCCGCACCGAGATCGATAACCTCACCGCGTAGAGATGCAATCACTTCTCACAATTCCTTTCACTACGGCTTCCCTAAAGACACCGAGATAAACGCCGAACTCACAAGTGTGCTCTAGCAGGCTCCCCTACCGCGAGGGATTCTCACGGCGAGAAAGCTCCAACTCCCGCTCCTCGTGTTGCTTAGCAAGCGCAGCCAAGGTGTCGCGCTGGCGTTGTAGAACCGGACCACGCCAACAGTGGCAGATAGCGATAGCCAACGCATCCGCTGCATCTGCAGGTTTTGGCGGAGTTTCCAACCCGAGGATTCTCGTCACCATCATGGTCATCTGCTTCTTATCAGCCCGACCGTTGCCGGTAAGCGCCTTCTTTACCTCCGACGGCGTGTACATATGCACTTCCAAACCGCGTCTAGCCGCAGCGAGGACGAGCACACCAACCGCGTGCGCAGTCTGCATTACGGTGGACACATTGCCGCGCTCGAATACCCGTTCCATCGCAACCACATCCGGCTCGTACTCATCCATCCACTGCTCCACAGCATTGGAAAGCCGTAGAAGACGGTCCTCCAACGATGCCGTGGTTGGTGTGCGGGCGACCCCCACCGCAATGGGAATGACTTTCCTGCCCTGAGCACCTTCCGCAATGGAGAGACCACAACGAGTAAGGCCTGGGTCGATACCCATCACCCGCAGAGATCCAGCTCGATAATTCACCTCTCCACTAATACCACATTTCGAACAGCTGTTTGTATCGAAGCTAGAAGGAGCACCAACCGTAGGTTCTGATAGGTTTAACACCATGAATTCACCGAAGAAGCTCTACGGCATTCTCGCTGCAGCTGAAATGGTCACGTGGGCTCTGCTGCTCTTAGGGCTGGCACTGAAGTACCTGTTCAAAGTCACTGACGTCGCCACCACCATCTTCGGCAGCATCCACGGTTTTACGTTCCTGTGCTACGTAGTCACCACCATCATGGTGTGGATCAACCAGCAGTGGAGCTTTGGCCGCGGTGTCATCGGCCTCGCCTCATCTATCATTCCATTCGCGACCTATCCGTTTGAACGAAACACCCTGAAGGCTGGTCTTTTGGATCGGCCCTGGCGCTTTACCGACGCATCCGAGGAGCCACAGGGCATATTCGAGTGGGCACTCGCGATGATTATTCGCCGCCCGTTTATCTCGGCATTCGTCATCCTGATTGTTCTCGCCGTGGTCTTCACACTGTTGCTGATGGCCGGGCCTCCGACTCAGTGGTTCTCTTAAAAAGGGTTCTACTAAAACTTTCAGAAACCAAAATCGGGTTTATAGGCAAAAAGTGTGCCCACCTGGTGTGTCGACCGGTGCGTCGGCGGGCGCGTCGGCGGGCGCGTCGGCGGGTGGGCACCCTCGCTACTTCCCCCAATGCGAGTTACTGACTGCGTTTATGACAAAAATGGCCCGAAAAATGGCCTGAAAGTGTCATAAACTCGCACAGTTTCACATTTGCAGCCCGTATTCACACGCACAGCCCGTAGTTTTTTGAGGTTGCCAGTGTTCGGGTTGTCAGTTTTTCTCCTGAACCCCCAGGGTGTGAAGCTGCCACAGCTGGGCTCTGACCAGTCACTATCTTGAGGATAAGACACACTCTTTGTCTATCCCCCCCCCAAAAAAAGTCCCCATCGGACGATTTTCCGATGGGGACTTTCCATTCACACCAGCTCGCCGCGCAATTCAGCGCTGCGGACTACCCTGCACGGGCACCCTTTAACGCCGAGAAGCCAGTCAGCGGAACCGTCGCCAAGCGAACGCCTAGTCGTCGAGCTCGGCGATGACCTCGTCGCTGATGTCGGCGTTCGAGTAGACGTTCTGCACGTCGTCGGACTCTTCGAGAGCGTCAATCAGACGGAACAGCTTGCGTGCACCGTCAGCATCGAGAGCCACCGTGGTTGAAGCGCGGTAGTCCTGATCTGCGGAGTCGTACTCCATCTCAGCGTCGACAAGAGCGGTGCGGACATTCATCAGATCGGTAAATGCGGAGACGACCTCGAACTTTTCGCCCAGGTCGTTGACCTCCTCTGCACCGGCATCGAGAACCGCCATAAGCAGGTCATCCTCGGTCAGCTCGCCCTTCGGCAGCTCGACGACACCCTTCTTGTCAAAGAGGTACGCAACGGCACCGTTGTCCGCCATGTTGCCGTTGTTCTTGTTGAACGCCGAGCGCACATCGGAAGCAGCACGGTTACGGTTATCGGTCAGGCACTCCACAATCAAAGCGACACCACCAGGTGCGTAGCCTTCGTAGACAATGGTCTCCCAGTCAGCACCGCCGGACTCCTCGCCGGAACCACGCTTGCGGGCACGCTCAATGTTGTCGTTGGGAACCGAGGCCTTCTTGGCCTTCTTGATCATGTCATCGAGGGTGGGGTTACCAGCAGGATCACCGCCGCCGGTACGAGCCGCGACCTCGATGTTCTTGATCATCTTCGCCCACTCTTTGGCGCGCTTGGCGTCATTAGCAGCCTTCTTGTGCTTTGTGGTTGCCCATTTTGAATGACCCGCCATGTGCTAGTTCCTACCAATCCTCTCGTCAATACCCATGTAGATGGGAATTCGTCAGGTGTTCATTATACAAACCGGGGATTTAAATGCCGACAAGCTCTCGCAAAAAGAACTCGTGGAGCCGCGTCTCCCCCGTCGACTCCGGGTGAAAGCTGGTGGCCATAGCAGCCCCCTGCCGTACTCCGACCACTGTACCTGCGGTCTCTCCAGCCGATTCTGGCACCCGCGCTAGCACCTCAACATCATCACCGACACGCTCGACCCACGGTGCGCGAATAAAGGCGGCGTGTACAGGCGGCTGGTCACCGCTGATCGCCAGCTGCGGAATATCCAAGTCAGTTTCGAACGAATCCACTTGCCGGCCAAATGCGTTACGTCGGACGGTGATGTCAATCGCTCCCAGGCTAACGGCATCCGGACGGGTATCGAGCACTTCGTCGGCAAGCAAAATCATGCCTGCGCAGGTGCCATATGCCGGAAGGCCATCGCGGAGGGCTTCCCTAAGCGGGGCTTCAAGCTCATTGAAGACCATCAACTTGCTCATGGTCGTGGACTCGCCGCCGGGCAAAATTAGGCCGCTAAGTCCCTCCAGGTCACGGGGCAAGCGCACCTTTCGGTGTGGGACGCCGAGCTGATCAAGAACATATCCGTGTTCGGCAACGTTGCCCTGAAGAGCGAGGATACCAATTGTTTCCTGTGTCATTAATCTAGGTTCTCACTGCGAACATCGAAGTTCGCCGTCACTGGCACGGGCTCGACACCCGGGGCCAGGCTTCGGGTCAGCCCTTCCTGCGTGACGACGGCCACGAGCTCGCCCTTTTGGTTAAAGATGCGACCGTGAGTCAATGCGCGACCCGCGTGCGCCGATGGCGAAATCTGGTCGTAGAGCAGCCATTCATCCGCACGGAACGGACGCATAAACCACATCGCGTGGTCGAGGCTGGCTTCCTGGACCTCAACGCCTGGATGCGGAACGAGTGCCGATGACAGCAAAGTCATATCCGACATGTACGCCAGCGTGCAGACGTGGAAGGTCTCGTTATCCGGCAGGCGATCCTTGCACCGGAACCATACCAGCTGCTGGGACGGGGTGTACTTGTTGTGTTCGAACTGATCATCCGGCACTACCCGGATATCCCAGTCCGCCCACTCGCGCATTAGTAGACGACGTGTGTTCGTCATCTCAGAGGTGTCGGTGACCACATCTTCAGGATCTGGCACCTTGCGCATCACGTCAGAGTGCTCGAGTCCCTCATCCCCCTTACGGTGGAAGCTGACCTGCATGACGAAAATCGTACGGCCATCTTGCACAGCTTCGACGGAGCGGTGGCAGAAAGACCGGCCATCGCGAATACGCTTGACCATGTACACCGTCGGAATATGGGGGCGGCCCGGGCCTACAAAGTAGGCGTGGAGGGAGTTCACCGCGAAGGTATTACCCACCGTGCGCGTCGCCGCGACGAGGGACTGTCCGGCAACTTGGCCACCGAAAGTGCGCTGCAGGATTGACTTAATGACTGGGCCACGGAAAATGTCCCGGTCAATCTGCTCCAAATCTAATACCTCGCGGATGTTAGCCATTTTTACCAGCCACGCTCAGCGAGTCGGTGCGGCTGCGGAATCTCGTCGACGTTGATGCCGACCATTGCCTCGCCGAGACCGCGGGAGACATCGGCGATGACCTTCGGATCATCGTAGTGCTGGGTTGCCTGGACGATAGCCTTGGCGCGCTTCTCCGGATCACCGGACTTGAAGATACCGGAACCAACAAAGACACCCTCAGCACCGAGCTGCATCATCATTGCAGCGTCAGCCGGAGTTGCAATGCCACCTGCGGTGAACAGCACAACTGGCAACTTACCGGTCTCAGCGACCTCACGTACCAGCTCGTACGGTGCCTGCAGCTCCTTGGCGGCAACGTAGAGCTCGTCCGGAGCCATAGAACGCAGACGGTTAATCTCAGCGCGGATGGTGCGCATGTGAGTCACAGCGTTGGAGACATCACCGGTACCGGCCTCGCCCTTGGAGCGAATCATGGCAGCGCCCTCGTTGATGCGGCGCAGAGCCTCACCCAGGTTGGTCGCACCACAGACGAACGGCACGGTGAAGTCGAACTTGTCGATGTGGTTCGAGTAATCGGCCGGAGTCAGAACCTCGGACTCGTCAATGAAGTCAACACCAAGGGACTGCAGAACCTGTGCCTCAACAAAGTGGCCGATACGGGCCTTGGCCATAACCGGGATGGAGACCGCATTGATAATGCCCTCGATCATGTCCGGGTCGGACATACGCGACACGCCACCCTCTGCGCGAATATCGGCGGGGACACGCTCCAGCGCCATCACGGCAGTTGCGCCGGCATCTTCAGCGATCTTGGCCTGCTCCGGCGTAACGACGTCCATAATGACGCCGCCCTTCATCATCTCAGCGAAACCGCGCTTCACGCGTGCGGTGCCCTGCCCGGAGTTGTTCTCAACCGTGCTCAACGAACCCTACTTCCCTAATAAAACTGGTGAATGTGACCGTTTGTAGTCGTTTAACACTATAACGCCTGAACTAGACAGTGCTGTTCATTGAGTCAGAAAACACGACAAACTTCCAGCACAACAGCAGGTTTTCCCACAATTAAGCCGTTGTCAGTCCGTCTGCAACATCGAAATATTCCGGTTCAGGTGCAGTACCCGCCAGCCGCAGCGCGCGCACTAGCGGCCTGGCTCGCAGTGCTTTCGTATCCGTCACCGCATCATTGTAGAAACGGCGGGCGAGCTCGAGACGCGTGTGGGCGTCAGAAAGCTCAATTGCCATCGTCCGGTCCACGGGCTGTTCCTCATAGAGCGCCACAATTTTCCTAGTCAGTTCGTTTTCCACGTCTGCGCGCTGCCCAGTGTTGTTGGCTCTAAGTGGTGTGGCTTCCACCTTCGTCACTACGCCGGCGAGTTCCGGGTAGGCAGCACGAGCAACAGCGGCCCTTCGCCCCAACGCCGCTTCCAGTGAAGAACGCGCCAAGTCCGTGCGAATGTGCATACGGTTCAAACGCGTCGCTGTCGATGAAGCCACCAAACCGCTAACGAGTACGACAATCAGCGCAATGACTAGGACAACGACCCAGATTGGAACGGTTACGTCCACCGAAAACCCACTTTCACTCCGCTGCGTTTAATCAGCTGCCACGACGGAAATCTCTATGGCGCAATGACGACTTTTTCGCCATCCATGCGCACCGTATCGTACACACGCAGAACGCCGTCGGCGACCTGCGACCAGTCATACTCCCAAGCCCGTTTATGCCCGAGTGCGCGAAGCTCCTCCCCCAACTTTGGCTGCGTCAAAAGGCGTACGACTGCATCCGCAAGGTCTGCGGAGTTACCGTTTTCAAAGTGAAGCCCGTAATGGCCGTCGTCAAGCACGAGTTTGAACGCATCGATGTCGCTGGAGATCACCGGCGCACCCGCCGCCATCGCCTCTACCAGCACGATGCCGAAACTCTCCCCACCACGCTGCGGGGCAATGTACGCATCCGCATCGGCGAGTATTGACGCCTTAGCATCCTCCGACAGTCTGCCGACGAAATGCAGGACATCTGCGTTTCTGCCCGCTTTACGACGAGCTGCCGCGATATCACCATCACCAACGACACAGACCTCAAGCTGTGGAATCTCCGCACGTATTGTTGGCAACGCGTCGAGCAAGACGTCAAAGCCCTTGCGGGATTCGTCGAAGCGTCCGAGGAAGACAAGCCGATAGACCCCTTCACGCCGTGGCGGAATCTCAGACAACGATGAGGCGGCCGGGCAGGACTCGAAATCTCCAACACGGACACCATTGGGAATGAGAACCGGGTCGCCGCCGAGTTGCTCAACCTGCCAGCGACGAGCCACTTCCGAGACAGCGATGCCTCCCCGAATGCGTTCAAGGTACTTCCGCAAAAATGGCGTGGCCAACTTCAATGCCAGGGAGTCCGTCGCGGCAGAGTGATAGGTCGCGACAATTGGCCCGACCGAGTTTACTAACGACAGCATTGAAAAACTGGGCGAATTCGGCTCATGGATATGAAGAATGTCGAAGCTACCCTCCTCAATCCATGTGCGGACTCGACGGCTGGTGCGGGGACCAAAAGATAGCCGAGCGACCGAGCCGTTATACGGAATCGGGATGGCGGCACCACCTCGAACAACGAAATCCGGCACGTCCGCCTGCGCGCTAGCCGGGCCGATAAGACTGACCTCGTGGCCGCGACGGATAAACTCCTCACACAAGTCAATCGCGTGAGCTTGAACCCCTCCTGGGACATCGAACGAGTACGGGCACACCATTCCGATTCGCACGGCTACTTTGACCTCTTCTTATCCGCCGGCCACAGTGGCTGCATCATGTGCCAATCCGCTGGATGCTGGGCAATATCAGATTCAAAAACAGTAGCGATGTCCTGGACAATGTCAGGTAGATCGCGCCCTTCGGTCGGCACAAATGGATGCGCTACAAAACGCCAACCATCGCGCGTGTAGGACAGGCCCGCGGGCATAAGCCGAGCGCCCGTGTCCTGTGCCAGCTTTGCTGCACCGACCGGCATTGTCGTCTGCTCGCCAAAAAATGTGACCGGGACCCCGTGGCCGCCGAAGTCACGATCAGACAGCAGGCACACAACGCCACCTTCTTCCAATCGCTTCTGCAGTTCCGGCATCGCGGGTTTGCCACCGGTAAGCGGGAGAATGTGGAATCCGAGGGATTCGCGGTACTCCACGAAAGCGTCGTAAAGTACCTCTGGCTTCAGCCGTTCCGCCACGGTACTGAACCGACCATGGCGGGAAACGAGCCACATACCTGCCATATCCCAGTTACCAGAATGTGGCAGTGGGATGACGATGGAATCTCCGGCCTCGAGGGCCTCAGCAACTCGTTCGAGCCCATCGCTGGTGGATTCGACCGTGTCTGCCAACTCTGGCGACGCGATGGAGGGCAACCGGAATGCCTCCACCCAATAGCGTAGATAGGAACGCATGGAAGCCCGAATAAGCCCTTGCGGCACTTCCTCAGGCGGACAGCCCATAACGCGAGCCAGGTTCTTTCGAAGCTGGCGGGTAGTCGCTGGATTTGCTGCTACACGATCGGCGGCTATGTTGCCGATGCGGTAGGCCACGCGTTCCGGCAGCAGACCAAAAATCTTCCACCCGGCCATATAGCCGAGCGCAACGAAATCATCTTTCGAGCGAGGCAGGAAGAAACTAGTCATCGTATCCTCCTTTAGTTGTTGGAATCAGCCGAACCCGTGGACTTCGTAGCAGAGTCAGGGTTGATAGATGAACTATCAGCTGCGCCTTCTGGCGGGGCGATGGGATCCAACGCTCCTGGCTGCTTAGCCACCATGTACAAGCGCTGAACGACGGTGAATACCGACCCAATCGCCAGGAGCCACATTGCGATGTAGAGGGCATAGTCCACGCCAAGCCCCTGGAGCCCAATGCCAATTAGACCGATAATCAGGCGCTCCGCACGTTCGACGAGACCACCGTTGACCTTGAGTCCGCTAGCCTCTGCGCGAGCCTTAACGTAGGAAATGACCTGGGACGATCCCATGGTAATCAGTGTCAGAATGAGCAGCACTGAATCCGCGCCATGGTGATACACCACCCAATACGCTATCGCCCCGAACAGTGCAGCATCCGTAATACGGTCACAGGAAGCATCCAGCGTCGCTCCGTATTTCGTTCCCCGCCCTCGCAGTCTGGCCATCGTGCCATCGAGCAGGTCAAAAGCAGTGAAAATAGCGATTGACACGGCAGCTGCGAAAAGATGGTTGGTAGGAATCAGGATTACCGCAAGCAGAACGGAGACTACCGTTCCCACCAGGGTGACCGTGTTCGGGCTAATGCCGACCCGCAAAAGTGCAGCGGCAATCGGTTCAACTACTGGGCGGATTGGAGCCCTGCCACGGACACTCAGCATGCTGCCCCATCCTCTTGATTAAGGGCACGCCAGCCGTCGGCAAGCAACTCGCGAGTCTGACGAAGAGCCTGCGGTAACACTTTGGTGCCATCGATCACGGTCATAAAATTGCTGTCACCCGACCAGCGCGGTACGACGTGCATATGCAGGTGATCGGCGACCGAACCGCCGGAGGCCTTGCCCAAGTTGAAACCTACATTGACGGCGTGCGGACGCGAAACCGATTTGAGAGTACGAACCGCATGCTTGGCAAATCGCATCATCTCGGCTGTTTCTTCGTCGGTCAAGTCCTCAAGGTTGGCGACTTCGCGATATGGAACCACCATGAGGTGCCCTGGGTTGTACGGGAACAGATTCAAAACGGCGTACACCCACTCGCCGCGAGCGATAATGAGTGCTTCCTCATCGCTTTGCTTCGGCAAATCAACGAAGGGGTTACGGGATGGCTTGGAGTTATGCACACCACGCTTGACGATGTAATCCAGCCGGTACGGTGCCCATAAGCGCGTGAGCCGATCCGGTTCGCCGTAACCGCTGTCGACGTATACGCCATCAGACGATTCCTGCTGGCCGGCATTGCCCTGCTGCTGCGGAGGCAACTCTTCACTTCCCGACTGATTCACTGCCATCCCCTTCGTTGCGTGGCCGGGACCCCATTCGAGCCCCGACCACATATATTTCTCTGCTGTAGTTTACGACCTCGCGGTCAACTTCTTTGGATTACCACGCGTGGTTCACCAGTTAAAACAACGCAGTCGAATTAGAGAGCGTTAACGACCTCTAGAGAGCAGAGACATTCTCCTTGTTCGGCTGTTCGTTATTCCGCGAAGCAACCCAATCACAGATGATGTCCACAGCCTTCTCAACTGCCACCCCGTTAATCTGGGTGCCATCGAGGAACCGGAAGCTGACGGCACCTGCCTCAATGTCGCGGGCACCAGCCAGAATCATGAACGGAACCTTGGCCTGGGTGTGGTTGCGAATCTTCTTCTGCATGCGGTCATCGGACGTATCCACGTGGACGCGGATGCCACGAGACTTCAGCTGTGCAGCAAAGTCCTCCAGGTGTGGGATACAGTCATCCGCAACCGGAATACCAACAACCTGTTCCGGAGCCAGCCAAGCCGGGAAAGCACCTGCGTAGTGCTCCAATAGGACGCCAAAGAAACGTTCGATGGAGCCGAAAAGCGCACGGTGAATCATAATCGGGCGCTTCTTGGTTCCGTCAGGTGCGGTGTACTCGAGCTCGAAGCGCTCCGGCAGGTTGAAGTCGAGCTGTACCGTCGACATCTGCCAAGTACGGCCGATGGCATCGCGGGCTTGGACGGAAATCTTCGGACCATAGAAAGCAGCTCCGCCCGGATCAGGAACGAGCTCGAGGCCAGAAGCATCGGCAACGCGCTGGAGAATAGCTGTGGACTTCTCCCAAATTTCATCCGAGCCGACGAACTTCTTTTCGTCCTTCGTAGACAGCTCCAGGTAGAAGTCATCCAGGCCGTAATCACGCAGAAGCGAAATGATGAAGTCGAGGACACTAGTGAGCTCTTCTTCCAGCTGATCCTCGGTGCAGTAGATGTGGGCATCGTCCTGCGTAAAGCCACGGGCTCGGGTAAGACCGTGGATAACACCTGATTTCTCGTAGCGGTAGACGGTGCCGAACTCGAACATACGAATCGGAAGTTCACGGTAGCTGCGACCACGCGATGCGAAAATGAGGTTGTGCATCGGGCAGTTCATCGGCTTGACGTAGTAGTCCTGCGGAGCCTTGGTGCAGTTGCCGTGTTCGTCATATTCGCCGTCGAGCTGCATCGGCGGGAACATGCCATCCGCGTAGAAGTCCAGGTGACCAGACTTCTTGAACAAGTCACCCTTAGTTACGTGCGGCGTGTTCACAAAGTCATAGCCCGCTTCGATATGACGGCGACGGGAGTGCTGCTCCATCTCGTTGCGGATGATGCCACCCTTGACATGGAATACCGGGAAACCAGAACCAATCTCATCCGGGAAGCTGAACAAATCCAGTTCGGAGCCCAAACGGCGGTGATCGCGCTTCTCAGCCTCGAGCATGCGGTCAAGGTACTCGTCTAACGCTTCCTTGGACTCCCACGCAGTGCCGTAAACACGCTGCAGGTTATCTCGAGATTGGTCACCCCGCCAGTACGCAGCGGAAGAACGCGTGATCTTAAAAGCAGGGATGTAGCGAGTGGTCGGCACGTGCGGGCCGCGGCAAAGATCAAACCACTCGGTCTCGCCGGTACGCGGATTGACGTTGCGGTAGCCGGTCAAGGTCGTACCTGCACCACCGACGTCGACATTGGCCTCATCATCTTCGGAGACCTTGCCGGCCGACTTTTCAACAATCAGCTCGAGCTTATACGGCTCGTCGGCAAGCGCTTCCTGCGCCTCATCAGCAGACTCGAACGCAAAGCGCTCGAACCGCTGACCAGACTTGATGATCTTCTTCATACGCTTTTCGATGCGCTTGAGATCCTCCGGAGAGAAAGGCTCATCGACACGGAAGTCGTAGTAGAAACCATTGTCGATGGCAGGGCCGATGCCCAGCTTCGTCCCAGGGAACTCCAACTGCACGGCCTGAGCCATCACGTGAGTCGCAGAGTGGCGGATGACATCGCGACCGTCCGGAGTATTCGCCGGAACGGGCTCGAAGACGGTTTCCACGTCTGGCTTAAAGGACAGATCCTTCAAATTGCCTTCAGGGTCGCGGACACAAACGATGGCGTCAACGCCCTTGTTCGGGAAACCCAGGTCTCTCATCGCCTCGCCCGCAGAAACTCCTGCGGGCACGGAAAACGGTGCTGGGGTTGCAAATTCTTCTGACACGGCGTGCGTGTACTCCTTTTCAAAGTGTCTTCGAAAATCACATACCTGGTGACCTTCGTCAGTCGTTCACACACTTTACCGCACGGTCAAAACTCAGGCCTCGAAAAGGTCCTGCGCCCAGTACTCCTCCTCAGAAGTTCCTCGCGGCATGACAAACACAGCGGATCCAATGTGGAAAATCCACTGATTGAGACGGTCGTTCTTGGACAGCCGCTCCTGAATCGGATCGAACTGCTCCAACGGGTCCTTCTGGAAACAAATGAATACCAGGCCGGTGTTGGTCTCGAATCGACCATTCGGTTCCGGTGGCAGGTCATAGTTGTAGACCCGTCGCAGAATCCTTTGATTAGGTTTCTCCTTCGGAGGCATTGACAGTGCAACATGGCTGTTCGGATCCGTCAGAGGCAGACCATATTCATCAGTCTTCGCCAGGTCGACGGTCTCAAACTCGTCCTTACCGCCAATTGGCGCACCGGTGCCGATATCTCGGCCGGTAATAACAGTGCGGCTTTCGCGGTCCAAGACATCCCAGCCTGGAATATCCATTTCAATACGGCGGACAACCATCGCTGTACCGCCCCGCAACCAGTCCGGGCCACTATCAATCCACACTTGCTTGTCGAATTCTTCACGAGTGCGCGGGTTGACCGTACCGTCCTTCTGACCGAAGAGATTACGCGGGGTTTCGCCTTCCTGCCTAGAACCATTGGCGTGCTGGAAACCAGCTTGCACCCAGTGGACATCCAAATAGGAACCCGCATTTCGGATCATCATTCGTGCCGCATGAGAGACCATTACCGGGTCGTCCGCACAAATCTGCAGGCACAGGTCTCCGCCGTTCCACTCCGGGCGAAGCTCATCGTTAACGTATTTTGGCAGATCCCCCAGCCACTCCGGCTTCTGGTCTTCCCTATCGATGATTGTGAAGAAGTTTTCCCCATATCCAACTGTGATAGTCAGATTGGCCGGACTCCCCATAAGCTCAGGCTCCAAGTCCGTTCGAGTAGCCTTGCCGGCTGTCATTCGGCGAGCGTCATCCGTCCAGGCACGCATGAGGTTTTGGAGGCGATTGCGATCGACCCCCTTCTTCACGTTGAAGGCTATTAGCCATAGATTCGCCTGTGCGGGCGTCGCAATTCCCGCCTGGTGAGCGCCATCAAAAGGTACGGTTGCTGCCTGCAAAGGCGGTTTCGCCGGCTCCTCCTGCGGACGTTCCAGCCCAATCGCTTGGGCTTCCGGCGCCCCCAGGGCGAGCGCTGAGGCTCCTGCGGCGGTGCCGAGCCCGCCAAGAAAACGCCTTCTGGAAAAGCCTTCGGACATGTTGTGCACTCTTACCTTTCTGATTACTTCAAACTGGAGCCCAAGAGGTGGATGGAAATCCGCCGATTTTTCAATGGCTTCAACGCAACCACTGGCCTATCCAATTCGACCGTATCGAAAACCTTTTTCGGAAAAAGAAAAGCGCCGGAGTTCGATGCATATACTGCAATAACCTGCCAACTCCAGCGCTTCTGCCACCATTAGATCCAGTTAGTCAATTCCTCGACGTACCTGAGCTCACGCCCGCTTTACGACGAGCCATTGCTTGACCAACTTGTCACAAGAATTAGTGGCTCGAGTGATCCATCTCACCGCCGCCCATATGCTCTGGGTTGTTCAGGTCACCGTCATTACCGTAGTCTTCTTCACCCGCTGGCTGGACACGAACCTCAACGTCCTGGGTGATGCTAGAGCCGTCGGAAAGCTCAATGACGAGCTTGTACGTAGCTCCCACATCCATAGCTTCATCATTGTCCATGATCATGAAGTGAGTGCTGCCCGGTTCGAGAACAAGTTCGCCATTAGCCGGAATCGTCAAACCTTCCGGCACCTCGAACATCTTGCCGTCCTTGGTGTCGTGCTGCTCGAACTTCGTGCCCTCCTTCAGCCCCTCAAGCTTGAAGGAGGAAACTTTAATGTCCTTATCGGTGTTGTTGGTCAGCGTACCGAAGATGGCGGTCATGCCCTTGTCAGCCGGCTTTTCCTTGATGTAGGCATCAGCCAGCTGCACAGCAGCATCGCTCTTCTCCATCTCAGAGGTAGCCTCGGTCGCAGCGGAGGTTGCGGACTCAGTCACCTCAGCAGCAGTGTTATCGTCGGACGAGCAACCTGCCAGAGCAAGGGTCAGAGCTGCGGAACCAGCGATCAGTGCAGTTGCAGTGCGATTGAGCTTCATGTGTCTATTTTGCCTTTCGATTAATAACGATGACGACAGCGGCGATGATGACGATGAGTCCACTACCGAGGCCATAAGCCCATAGCGGTATTGACTTCGTTTCCTCGGCGTGCGCACCGGTCTGACGAGATTCTGCCCCAGCTTCGGCTGCGCCAGCAGCATCCGGATCAGCCACTGAGAAAGAGGTCTTTCCTCGGGTGGAGTGACCATCAGAGGAGGTGATTTGGAAACCAATAATGTAGTTGCCAGGCCCTGGATTGATCTCCTCAGGAATATCCAAAGAGACCTCATTACCCACTACCTCTGGCTCATGGGAGTACAGGACTTCCTTGGCATCTGCATCACTAATTGCAACGGTGTTGAAGTTGTTCTTGGGGTTGCCGGAGAACTTGAGAGAAACGTGGTGCGGAAATTCATCGAGAACCTGCTTGTCGCCTGGATTCGACGACAGGACGGAATCATGAGCACTCGCAGGGGCTGCATTGATAACGGACGCGCCGGCAAAGACCGCAAGCGCCGCAGCGGCGGCTACTGCACGTCGGAAACCCGACTTTGAGAACCAAAACGTTTCGCCTGAAGCGACCCGGGGACTCACTAGAACAGTTCAACTCCTTTAAGCGGGACAGTTCGAGAAGAACAGCAGTAGTCTGACCGCTGCCCTTATACCTATTGTCGGATGGTAGTCCAGAAAAGTTCCCGAGAGGGACAAATATAGTTCAGGTCACACAGCAAAACCCCGGCCGCGCCGTTTCTATACGATGCGCCGACCGGGGTTTCTAACTGGTAGTCCCAACTGGGTTCGAACCAGCGACCTTTCCGGTGTGAACGGAACGCTCTTCCACTGAGCTATGGGACTCGGGCAGAAAAGCACTAAGCCTTTGCTGCTCTGCGGAATAAGTTAGCACGCGTTTTGGAAATTTCCCTAATTGAGTTGCGTTGTGTTTGCGATTGCGCAGTTCGAAGATTTATTAACCCACCAATGGAACTCCATGACGATAGCGACTCGATAGTCCCCCGTAACAAACCCGCGAAAGCGAATAAATGACATCGTTGCGATTCAGAGGCATCAAAGGTTGGTCTTTAGCCCTACGCCCACAGGCACAATACAGATGTTCACCTGGTAATTTGTAATCAATCGCACAAGCACGCTAAAGTATTTTTCGCACCGCAAGAGAGCAATTGAGATTCTTCTTCGCTCTCCTTGCAACGTGATGCGGATGTAGCGCAGCTGGTAGCGCATAACCTTGCCAAGGTTAGGGTCGCGGGTTCGAGTCCCGTCATCCGCTCTGGTTTCTCAAGAAGTTAAACTCTGTGGTATAACTTCGAGGCAACCACTGAGGCGGCAGCCTCACGGTGGAATGGCCGAGTGGCGAGGCAACGGCCTGCAAAGCCGTGTACACGGGTTCGATTCCCGTTTCCACCTCAGCAGAGATTCCTTATCGGTTTCGATGTATTGCGCGATTAGCTCAGTGGGAGAGCGCTTCCCTGACACGGAAGAGGTCACTAGTTCAATCCTAGTATCGCGCACCACGTAAGCCCTTTTGGGTGAGCGTATTTGCGGATGTAGCGCAGTTGGTAGCGCATAACCTTGCCAAGGTTAGGGTCGCGGGTTCGAGTCCCGTCATCCGCTCAGACCAACTCCCTTCCGGGTATCCGGGAGGGAGTTTTCGTTTAACCTTTGTTAGGCAACCAGTTTCATTGAGTCCTACCGCTCCCCTGGGTTAAGCAGGAAAAATGTTGTCCGGCAGGCGTCTTGGCTGGCAGGTTTTCCAATTCGGCGAGCTCTGCTGAGCAGCTCGCTCGTCTAAATGCTATGGACGGTCAGCCCATGACAGCTCCCCGAATTTCGGTTTGACTGGACGCCAAGCCCATCAATTGATATCCCAGCTGAATAGAAATGACCGCCCCAGGGCTAAGTGCCTGGGGCGGTCATTTCTATCGAAACTGTGAATCGAGCTCGATCTTAAGCTGCGTCGCGAGCGCCAAGCTCCCGGTCGATACGCAGCAGGCCAGCACCGTTGTCGCCAACAATCTCCAGGCGACCGATGATGCCACGCACGGTGTCTTCTTCCTCAATCTGCTCAACCACGAAGCTGTCCAGCAGCGGGCGGGAGTCGAGATCCCCCTCGCTATCAGCAAGCTTGCGGAGGTTACGGATAGATGCCGAAACCTTTTCTTCATGCTCTAGAGCGATGCGGAATGCATCGATTGCGGAAGTGACCTTCACCTCCGGTGCGTCGACGGCACCAATCTGCGGGTGGTTGTCGCGAGCATCGAGGTGTGCGATGAACTGATTCGCGTGATCAACTTCCTCATCCGCCTGTGCACGCATCCACTCTGCCATGCCGGAGAGATCCAGCAGATCCAGCTCGATTGCCAGCTGGCGGTAAACGTGGGAAGCGGTGAGCTCCATAGTGATCTGGTCGTTGAATGCCTTCTCAAGAGTATCTGTTAGTCGCATGCCACTACTATAAGTGGAACCCTTATAAATGACAACGATTATAATACTCCCCTTATAAGCCAGGCCTTGCCTATTTTGCAATTGTCGGCTTAACCTCAGCGGTATGGCTACACTCACCTCCAGAAGCCCATCGACCGACGAAACTCTGCAGTTTCTTTCCCGACCTGCGCAAACGGCACATGATTCAGCAGCGTTGTCCCTCGCCGCCTCCACCGTCACGGCCATCGCCGTCACCAGCTTGGACGGACGCGGCGCCGTCGAAGGCACCTCGGGCCAGCTTGGCAACGACACCGATGCCACGGTTTTCAACACGCTTCGCGCGCTTGCCGACGTCGTTTTCGTTGGTACAGGCACCATTGCGTCCGAGGGGTACGGGCCAGTTGAGATACCGGAGTACCTAGAGGCCGTTCGACAGAAGCTAGGTCGCTCCGAGCACGTGGCGATGTCCACACTCTCGCGCTCGTTGGATTTAGATATAAAATCTGACTTTTTCGCGAATGCAGAAGTCAATCCTCCGATAATCTTCACCCCGACTGAAGATATTTTTAATGATGAAGAAGCAAAGGCCGCTCACAAGAACAAAGCTAGAAAGATGGAGTCGGCCGGGGCTCGCGTCGTTAAGCTCCCTGACCCCTCGGTAAAAGCGGCGTTAGCATGGCTGGCTGAACATGGGTATCGAGACATTGTCGTAGAGGGTGGGCCGACGATATATCGAGAAACATTCAAAAACGGGTGCGTCGACGAACTGTTCCTGACATTGTCGCCGATGTGGGTGGGTAACGGCCCCCTGACTTTCGGCGAGAACGACCCTGATGAGGACTCGAACTCGACGACCCCGCAGGCTTTTGAAGTGCGGGATATCCTACGTTCCGACTCACACATCTTCCTACGCTATTCCCGCAGCTTCACCCAGTAGGGTGGAGTATTGTGAGTAAACCAAAAATCGACGTGAGCGCAAGCGCAACGGCATTAACGCAAACGTCCAAGGACACGCCAGAGACAAATTCGGTGGCTCCACGCCCTCTGTCTCGGCAGGTGTCGCGAGGACTCAGCGCTTTCTTGTGGCCTATCGCAGCTGTGGTGATTTTTCACCGCACCTGGGTTTTGCCGAAAGACGTGTCTGGCACAGATGACTTTACGACGGTCTGGTCGGCAATTAATCGATTCGTATCGCAGGTACCCGTTTATTCGGAAGACTACGTAACAGCCGATCCACACTATCTGTATTCCCCAGGCGCTACCCTACTTTTAGCCCCGATTGATTTGTTCGGCTCGCTTGAATCGGGCCGAATCTGGTTTGCGGTATTTCAGTCAGCTGCAATCATTGCGGCAATTGTGTTGCTACTCAGGTGGCTTGGTATTGCGCGCTCTGGCCCCATCATTCCAGCGTCGATAGCACTGCTCTACCTTACGGAACCCGTTACCAACACCCTTGATTTTACGAACGTTAACGGTTCACTGTTCCTTGCATTAGTGCTATTTTTTATTGCATTGACCGAGCGACGCAATATCCTGGCCGGCCTGATTATCGGTATCGCAATCACTATCAAGCCCGTATTCTTGCCAATGCTGTTCCTACCGTTCATGCGCAGGCAGTTCTCTACGGTACTGACCAGTATCGGGGTGGTAATTGCAGCCAATGTCATCGCGTGGCCGCTCATGGTCCAACCACGTGACTACCTAGATATCACTATCCCCTACCTGGGAGTTGTCCGTGACTTTGCAAATGCTTCACTGACTGGGCAGCTTGTTTGGCTGGGTGCCCACCCGACACTGATCTTGCTGTGGCAAGTCTTTTTCGGCATTTTCGTCTTGGTATCTGTCGTGCTCCTTCTTCGCTGGCTCGAAAGGGATGAGAAATTCTGGATTGCTACGACTTCCGGAGTTCTCTTCACCGGCGCGTTCTTCCTTTCCAGCCTGGGACAGCAGTACTACTCGATGACACTCTTGCCAATGGTTCTCACCGTGCTTCGCCCATTGGTTTTGGCTCGCGACAATGAAGGAAATATTGGTTCGACAGTCATGTTGAATTGGGGCGCAGGACTCGGAGTCGTATTCTGTTTCTTCTACGCCAATTGGTGGATTGATGAGGATGACCTGTTTTTCCCGTGGTTCACGGTTGCAATCGGCGGTATTGGATGGGCCGTTCTTATTCTCTCCATCACGGCAGCACTCATTCGAATGACGATTGTAGATGCCGTCAATGGGCGTAGCTTTGCATCCGGCTTCAGCTGGCTGAGCGACTGGAAGATCGCAGGCAGGAAATCTAATCAGGAATCTGATCTCAAGTCTGAGGAGGCTATTCAGAATGGTTGATTCGCATAACGAAGACTGGAATCTGAGCGAAGAAGAATGGCGCGAACGCCTCAGTGCCGCGGAGTACCAGGTTTTGCGTCAGGCAGGTACTGAACGCGCCTTCACCGGTGAGTACACCGATACTAAAACTCAAGGTGTCTACCGCTGCCGGGCTTGTGGTTACGAGCTGTTTCGGTCGAACGAGAAGTTCGAATCTCACTGCGGTTGGCCATCCTTCTTCTCTCCACTAGCTGGAGACCGGATTATTGAGCGCCAAGACACGAGCCTCGGTATGGTCCGTACCGAAGTGCTGTGCAGTCGTTGCAAGTCTCACCTCGGCCACGTCTTTGAGGGTGAGGGATACAATACTCCGACCGACCTGCGTTATTGCATCAATTCAATTTCACTCACGCTGGAACCGGACAAGACGGCTGAATAACTAGATAAAGAAGTAGCGCCGCTGGTCAAAATCCCGTCAGTTACCGGGCCTTGACCAGCGGCGCTGCTGATTCACTCGTAGATCGCGCAGACTACGGCAGAACGGTGATAATCTCCGCAATGTCATCGACGCGACGGCCCGTGTGGAACGGAATCTCTTCGCGGACGTGCAGACGAGCCTCGGTGTAACGCATCTTCCACATCAAGTCCACAATGCGGTCGAGCTCCGGCCCCTCGAATGCAAGGATCCACTCGTAGTCGCCGAGTGCGAACGCCGGGACAGTATTGGCGCGCACATCCGGGTAGTCACGACCGGCCATACCGTGTTCAGCAAGGATACGTCGACGCTCGGTCGGCTCCAGCAGGTACCAGTCGTAGGAACGGACGAACGGGTAAACCGCAATCCATCGTCCCGGCTCTTCACCCATGATGAACGACGGCAGGTGCGACTTGTTGAACTCAGCTGGACGGTGCAGTGCAGCGTTCGACCAGTGCGGAGTGGATGCCTGGCCCAGCGGAGTCTCGCGCAGGAAGGCGTTGTAGAACGCCTGCAGATCTTCCAGCTTCTCTGCGTGAATCCAGAACATGAAGTCAGCTTCAGCACGCATGGCCGAAACATCGTAGAAACCACGGATGGTCAAATCAGTGTCTTCGTAACGAGCCAGGAATTCCTTGGTCTTAGCCACTGCCTCTTCGCGGTTATCACCGAGTGCACCTGGGGTCACCTTGAAGGCAGACCACATGGTGTAGCGGATGGTGTCATTGAGCTTCTTGAAATCGAGCTTGGTCATTAGTTATCTCCTAGTTCGGTTGAAAGGTTTGTTTACAAACGATGGGTCAGCGCCAGTTTCGTACTCAGCACCAATCTCGCAGCTTTATGCTATCTCCGCAGCAATCTTGCTGGCCGCAGCCTTGGCGTTGGAAATACATTCCGGAATGCCCGGGCCACTGAGCCATGCCCCTGTTGCTGCAAGCTTAGGCACCTCGTCCAACTCCTGGCGAGCAAAATCCATCAGGCCTCCATGCCCCATATCGAAGCGTGGAATCCCCGCCCACCAACGCTGGACGAAAACCGCTGTCGGTTCGGCATCAAATCCAGTCGCCTTAGCCAAATCCGCCTTTGCCCTGGCAATCAGGTCATCGTCGCTGCGATGCACGTGCGAGTCATCATCAAAACGGCCGAAGCTCGCCCTCACAACGGCACCGTAGCGCTCACCAATATGTGGCCACTTCCGGGACGACACTGTGAAAGCTTTCGCGGACAGGTCCGCACCAATCTCGCACAACACGCCGTTGATCTCCGGCAGTCCTTCCGACGAGTCGAAACACATACCGACCACCGCCGAGTTCGACGTGTCTACCCCACCGATGAGCTCAGCCGCCTCTGGCGCAAGATTGCTCAACAGCTCCGATGTGGTTGCAGAAGGTGCTGCCAGCACAACACCGTCGACGTCGATAGTGCTAACGCTCGTGCCGCTTTCCGACGGCGCTTCCACTGTCACCTCAAAGCCACTGTCATGCTGCCGCAGACCGGTAGCGTTCGTCGACAAGAGGAGTTCGGCTCCCGATTCGTCGACAAGCGTGTTGTAGAGAACCTCGAAGCCATCGCGGAACGTTTGGAAGACCACCGGTCGCTTCGCCTTCGTCGAGTCTGTCGCAGCCTCACTGCTCAGACGCGCCTGCTGCGCCTGCTTACGTGCTTCCAGAACGCGCTGGACAGCGCCGGTGAGGCTGACATGATCACCGACACTGGCCATTTCATCAAGCGCTGCCGCCAGCTGTGGGATGGTCGCACGCAGGCCAAGGTCGTATGCGGTGGTTGAGTAGACGCCCCCGAGCAGCGGGGAGACGATGCGGTCGACGACTTCCTCACCGAGCCGCGCCGCGACCAGCTGGCCGACGTTCATGTCGTCTCCCAGTACCCAGTGCAAGGCTGGAGTGAGCTCGGGGTTCGACTCGGCATCAATCTTGGCGAGGGTGGCCTCGCTGAGGAGATAGTCCAACCCTTCTGAGCTTCCTGGAATACCGGTGACCGTGTTACGCGGAAGGTCCTTGAGTTCACCGCCAATGTAGAGCTTGGAAGGCAGCCCCGAAGGGGCGACTAGCTGATCTGCCAAACCGAGTTCCTTGAAAAACTCGGTGGCATCGTGACGGAACGCCAGATACGCCTCAGCGCCCGCTTCGAGAGGGCCGTTAGCTCCTGGTCGAGTCTTCAGCTTGCCACCAACCTGTGCACTGGACTCGATGACAATTATTCTTGCGGCGGGTCCGAGCTTTTTACGCAACTCATACGCTGCGGTCAGGCCGGAGATACCGCCACCTACGACGGCAATGGTAGAAGGTTGTGCAACCACGGTATTTCGTACGCTTTCTCTATGCCCGCGCCGCTAGCGGGCACGGTCGATAAGACTTGTAGGAAATTAGCTAGTGCGTGTTTTACACGCCTGTTGCGTCGGCTTTTACGTTGCGTGAATGATCTCAACAGCGCGCGTAATCGCGTCGGCATCGGTATTCGGTAGCACCCCGTGACCCAAGTTGAAGATATGTCCACGGGCGTCACCACGCTTAATTGCACGGTCCGCCTCAGAGCAGATGCGCTGAATCTCTTGGGTCATTGCATCTTCACCGGCAAAGAGAATCGCCGGGTCAAGGTTGCCCTGCAATGCAAGGCTGTTTTGCGCCGGGTCTGCGCCTCGGTGAACGTCGGAAAGCGTGGCACGAATGCGGTTGGCAGCAACGTCCAGTGGCACACGCCAGTCGACGCCCATGACTTCTGGGCCGGCTTCAGCCATCGCACCGAGAAGCTCTCCGGTCCCCACACCGAAGTGGATGCGCGGAATGCCGGCGTCGGCGACGGCCTGGAAGATTTCCTTCGAGTACGGCAACACAAAGCGGCGGTAGTCGCGCACGGTGAGATAGCCAGCCCAGGAGTCGAAGAGCTGAATAGCGTCCACACCAGCACCAATCTGCGCACGCAGGAAAGCAATCACCATCGGAGTGATTTTCTGCATCAGGTGATCCCACAATTCAGGGTCCGAGTGCATCAGCGCCTTAGTGCGCTCGTGATTGCGGGATGGACCGCCTTCAATCAGGTACGACGCCAAGGTGAACGGTGCACCGGCGAAACCAATGAGTGCCTGGGTATCAGTCAGCTCTTGCAGAATGAGGCCGATACCCTCGGCCACCGGAGCGAGTTGCTCTTCCGTGACTTCCGGTAGAGCCTTGATGTCTGCTTCCGAGCGCACCGGAGTATCCATTACTGGACCGCGGCCAGGAACAATATCCAAGTTGACACCCGCGGCCTTCAGCGGCACGACGATATCGGAAAAAAGAATCGCAGCATCAACGTCGTGCCTACGTACCGGCTGCATAGTAATCTCAGCGAGCAGTTCCGGACGGAAGCAGGAGTCCAACATACCGATGTCCTTGCGCACCTCACGGTACTCAGGCAGTGAACGACCGGCTTGCCGCATAAACCACACCGGGCGGCGCGAAGGAGTTCGACCGTAAGCTGCATCAAGAATCGGGGCATCAGTCAAAGTGCGACGATTGTTCATACGGACAATCATGCCCCACTTACCTTAGAAATAAATGTGTGGGGTACTAAGAACAGGGAAATCGCTCGCCCTGCCGTGCGTTTTCGACGAACCGCTTGGTCGCTTTCCGCTCTTTTCGGCGCGCCTCCCACTAATGCAAGCGTCATATGGCTAAGTTCAGGCGCGTGAATGGAACCGATTCAACGCCACAGAACTTCCGCGCCGCGGTCGAGTCAATGCACTCTGCTGAACTGCGACCTGAGATTGCTCTGGGCACCGTTCGGCCACCGCAGAAGCTGGCACCGTTTAGCCACGCTGTCTCGCTTGAGGTCACGCAGCCCGAAGCTGATATTGTCCCTGAGTCCTCGGACGATGATGCCTTTGGTCGCTTAATTTTGCTTCATGACCCCCGCAGTGAGGAAACCTGGGACGGTGACATGCGCTTGGTTGCATACATCCAGGCAGATATGGATGCCTCCCTCGCGGAAGATCCGCTCCTTCCCCAGGTTGCCTGGCAATGGCTCACCGAAGCTCTGGCTGAAAACAACGCCGAACTGTCGAACTTGGGTGGCACGGTGACAACTACGAACTCTGTCCGCTACGGCGAGATTGGCGGCAAGCCACAGGCCTTTCAATTAGAAATGCGCGCATCGTGGACTGCTCGTGGCACCGACTTGCGCACTCACGTTGAATCCTTCGCTCAGGTACTAGCGAACGTCGCTGGTCTGCCACCCGTCGGCGTATCCCTGCTGGGCTGATACCGACGACTGCTGATACCGACGACCGAAGAGGCGTGCGATGAGCTCCGACGTGGAAACTAGTCCCGACGTAGAAGTAAGACTTGCCCCAGCCGAGGGAACTCCACGCGTGCTCTCCGCCATCGACGACATTGTTGACGCCGGTGAGCAGCTGGCCAACGGACACGGTTGGCTCGCAGTCGATACTGAACGAGCTTCGGCATATCGCTACGACGACCGCGCCTTCCTCCTTCAATTTCGCCGCCGTGGAGCGGGCACCTTTCTCATCGATCCCGAAGACGGCCGCAAGGCGATGACCGTTTTCGGTTCCTCAGTCAACGACCTGACCTGGATCATTCACGCAGCTCATTCTGACCTTCCCTGCCTCGCGGCTCTGGGCCTCTACCCCACCAAAGTCATTGACACTGAGCTGGCCGGCCGCCTTCTCGGACTGGAGCGAGTCAACTTAGCAGCTCTAACAGAACGACTCCTCGGAGTTGGACTTGCCAAAGGGCACGGTCGAGAGGATTGGTCTACTCGTCCACTGCCGGCGGATTGGCTGGACTACGCAGCCCTGGATGTCGAGCTGCTCATCGAACTCGCCGAGGTTCTTTGTCAGGCGCTGACTGAGCTCGACCGTTTGGAATGGCTGGAACAGGAATGCGAACGCGAACTAGCTCTAAACCGTAAATACCTCGATGGTCTGCACGTCGGACACTCGTGGCAGGGGCTCAAAGGGATTGGGAAGCTGCGCACTCCCGAACAACTCCACGTCGCCCGTGCACTGTGGACTGAGCGTGACGAAATCGCGCAGCGCCGTGATGTCTCCCCAACACACGTCATGGGTCACAGCGTTCTACGTACAATCGCAGAACAACTCCCCGGTACGCAGCGTGAGCTGACTGCAATCCGTGGATTTCCACGTCGCCGTCGCGGTGCTGCGGACGCTTGGTTGAAGGTCGTTAATGAAGCCCGTCAGGAACCCAGGTCGTCATGGCCGAAGCCCCAGAAGCAGCCTCCCAACGAGATGCCCCACTTTCGACGTTGGGCTGAGCATGCCCCACAAGCTGCCGAGATTTTCGAAACCACGCGAGACTGCATCGACAACGTCTGTGCCCAAATACACCTGCGCAAAGACACACTCATCACTTCCGCGCAGACACGTGAACTGGTTTGGTGGATTCACAGTCGCGCAGTCGGCTCATTCGTTTTCCGCCACCACGACAACTACGCTGGCGGCCTGCCAGCCGTTACCGAAATCTCCGCTCACCTCAGGGAACAGGGTTTCCGCCCATGGCAGGCACATTTGCTTGCCGACGTGATTGGCGCCAACGTTCTTGCGCCCATGCGGCAGCCACTCTAGCTACAGCTGCTCCAGCACCGCGATGGTTTCAAAGTGATGCGTTAGACCAAATGCGTCCACGACCTCGAGGTGTTTGAACGCGTAGCCGTAGTCAGCCCAGTACCGGGCATCGCGGGCAAAAGTCGCCGGATCACAACCGAAATGTACGACCGTGCGTGGCTTGGCTTCAGCAATAGCGGCAATGGCATCCTTACCAGCACCGGAGCGCGGAGGGTCGAGAACGACGATATCCGGGTTTGGTGTTTCCTCATTAGCAACTTCGCGGCGCACTACCTTGGTGACATCCCCAGTAACGAACCGGACTGGTGCCGCAGGCGACGCATTTCCACTGTGGTCAGCTGCAGTGAAAGCCTTGCGCCCCGCCGTCGCGGCTGCGGCAAAACCCTCGACAGAGAGAATTGAGCCCTCTGCGTCAACTAGCTTGCGCAGTGCCGCCGACAGAACGCCTGCGCCACCGTAAAGATCCCAACCACAGGAGAAAGACTGACCAGCCAACAGGTCGATGATGCGCGATCCATAGAACTCGGGGGCATGGCAATGGGCTTGCCAAAAACCGGTCGTCGGCACATCGAAAGTAATTCCGTGAACCGTGTGCTGTGTAGTTGGCTCGCCTTCAATCAACGTTTGCTTGCGGTTCCTGCCGATGCCAGATACGTACACAGCACTTCGGTTACCCTCCGTGTCCATGGCCACATGGAGTTCTCCTGGCTTCGGCTTCTTGCTCCCTCGACCGCGAGCAGGCTTAGCGACGGGGATGGTTCTGGCCGTCGAAAAGCCAGCGATGAGATCGGGAACTGTTTGGACACACTCGGAGCCGATGACGAGCTCGTGGGAACGGGAACGACGTAATCCCGCTCGTCCCTGGGAATCCACACCCAGCCGCACGCGCGTGCGCCAACGGGAGGTCGGAGCCAGTGGAAGAACATCGATAGCTGGCAGTTCGTCGGCGGTGAAACGTCCAAGACGGCGCAGGCAATCGGTCAGGACATCAGCCTTGAGACGCGCCGCGTGCTCAGGATCAATGAAACCCCAGTCGCAACAACCCGCGCCCTGCTGAGCTGCTTCGCAACGCTGCGAAATTCGATGTTCTGAGGCATCCAGAACCTCAACGACATTGCCACGCCACAGCTTGGCATCAGGTTTGGCAATTTCGACAACAACGCGTTCGCCGGGGATACCGCCGGTGACGAAACCGATTCGTCCGTCATAGCTGGCAATGAATTCTCCGCCGGCAGCGGGACGGTCAATAGTCACTTCGATGTTCACGCAGTGTGATACTACCCGCTGACAAGAGAAAAGCCGCCGTCGGGTGACGGCGGCGGGTAGTGCACAGTGGCGCCTGCAGATCCTCTTCTAACTGGTCAAGCAGCTAGCTTCTCTCTGCTGGAGGGTGGACCAAACTAATTGGTGGAGCCATCCGGGTTGATACCTGTAGCGCCTGGCACCTGCCCAGGTTCACCTTCAGCTTGAGCAGCCTGGGTCTGCTGCTGGTATGCCTGACGAATCTGCTCGGCCATCTGGGATGGCAGCGTAACCGGAAGCGGCTGACCTGCCGGCATCGGGTTCTCGCCGCGAGAAACGAAGCTACGGGCAAGGAGACCGCGGGCGAGATCCGCAAGATCCGCCGCCCGATCAGCCGGACCAGAGGCCGTCATGCGAAGCATCCAACGCGGGCCGTCGGCGCCAATGATTCGCATTTCCATATCGGAGGTGCGACCTACGACCTCAGAACCCCACGGCCCCTGCTCGACATGGACATCGAGTCCATCGGACTCAAGACCGTCCTTGATTTCCTGAGCGGACTCCTCCCAGAGGCCACCCGACGTCGGAGCAGCGAATGCTACAGGAGTTACGCGGCCATGCTCAGTGGCGACGTGCAGCATGGTCGGACCTGTCGGCCCCATCTCCACCTGAATATCACCAACGTGAGGAATAGGCAGCAGCATCGAACCGAGGTTCAGACTGGCCTTCGCGAAGTCCGAAAAATCAAACTGCGTCGGGCTAGCGCTGTTGATGTCGAAGGGGCCGTTTGCTGGTGCGTTCTCCGCGGCAGTTTCCGGCGCGTCGTCATGCAGGGTTGCAGTAGCTTCCTCAGAAGCTGGCGCCGCAGAGTCGGTGGTAACGGCCTCTGCCTCAGCAGCTGGTTCTTCTGGCTGGTTCTTCTTTCCAAATGGCCACATGGTGGTTTATTGACACCTCGCTAAAAAGAAATCTTTGTATACGCCTTTGTAAACGCTTTATTGAGCTCTTCACGCATTGAACCACACTTGGTAGGGTCCCCGCGCTGTCAGAGGCGTTTTAAAGCGTCGTGGACACTCCGGTTGAGCCGTGACCGCCCGCACCGCGTTCAGTTTCATCGAGTTCATCGACTTCCACCAGCGGGCTGAGCTCGACCTTCTGCACAACCAACTGTGCGATTCGATCGCCTTTGGCGATCTCCACCGCATTGGTCGGATCCAAGTTGATCAGGCAGACTTTAAGCTCACCACGGTAACCGGCATCAACCGTGCCGGGAGCGTTGACAATGGATAGCCCCTTTTTGAAAGCCAATCCGGAGCGAGGATGAACCAATCCCACTGTGCCCGCCGGCAAAGCAATGGCAATACCGGTTCCCACGAGCGCCCGCTGCCCTGGTGCTAGGACGACATCCTCCACTGAGCTCAAATCCACACCGGCATCATCGGCATGCGCACGCTGGGGAATCACTGCGTCTTTAGCGAGCTTTTTCACTCGCACCGGGGCATAAGTCATCTCTTTGTATATCCTTCACTGTCGCGTCTTTTAAGAACCGCACTTCGGCCTTATCAGTTCCGAGCATAGCCGTGCCCTAGAATGGATAACCGTGAGTGGAAAAGATAACCTGCAGCCTCGTCGCGACGACAGCTCAGCATCCGTCTCTGAAGGAGCGGCAATAACAATGAGCTCGAGCGGAGATTCATCGATTGTCTATTCCGAAAAGCTCTGGGTTCCCTGGTGGTTCTGGATACTCGGCGCTGCTGCCGTTTTCGTATGCACGGCCCAGATTGGCTTTAACCGTTCACCGATTTGGCTTGTCGTCGGCGGCATTATTTGTCTGGCCGTGGGCGTGTGGGTGCTGTTGACAATGTCGAAGACCACGGTGTCCGTGGAAGTGGACAGCACTGGTGAACGCTGGCTTCACGCTGGCACGGCAGTTTTGCCAGCATCGGTTGTTGCCAAATCCCTGGTGGTCCCGAAGTCCGCGCAGCGCAATGCGTTGGGCCGTCAGCTCGATCCAGCAGCATTCCTGGTTACGCACACGTGGATTCCCACGATGGTGCTGCTAGTCCTCGACGATCCGGACGACCCAACCCCCTATTGGCTGGTCTCCACCCGCCGCCCCGAGGCACTGCTTGATAGTCTCTTCGACCGCTAGGTCACAATCTCTCACCGCCGCTACACGCTTGCCGACGGCTCCAGCGCCGCCATTACCGTGATAGTGGCGGTTTTCCTTTTCCTAGGAAGGTATCCCGGCTGTGCGGGGATTAGGCACAGTCCTGGCAGATGGGGAATCCATCGCCGTTATCGATTGCGATCATTGAGCGGTGCATCACCATGAAGCAAGAGCCACAGGTGAATTCATCCTCCCCCTTCGGGGCAACATCCATATCAAATTCTTCACCCGCGATGTCGGCGACCGGCAACTCGAACGGCTCAACAATTTCGCCGTCGTCAGTGTCGTCGATTTCCTTCTCAGCAGATGCAGCCTGAAGGCCCTCGAGGGAATCGGTCTCCAGCTCTTCGGTTTCACGAGTACGCGGGGCATCGTAGTTTACAGCCATGTCCCAAACCTTCTTTCTGGACCTTTGCTAGACATTGTGAACTGACTTTTTCTCGGAGAATACAACGCGTTGAGACGATTGACACCCTGTACTCTCCAGTGCCTTTCTCAGCGGATATTAAGGCAATTCACGCAATCTGTCATCTCTGCAGGTCAGAATAGGTTTCTATGCCCATAAGCCGTGGAGAGGATAACATGATGGCTATGAGTTCAGGCCCCGCGAGCACTTCGAGCGCATCACATCGACGAAAAATTGTTCCCTACGTGGTGGTTTCCGTAGTTGCTGTAGTGATTGCCGCTACGTCGTGGGTATTGGCATTCCGCAGCCAACCGGCCAGTTATCCGGTCCCCTGTACCCTCCCCGCGGCTGGCACCCCTGTTTCCTCCACCACGCTAATCGGAGAACACGTCGTTCCACCGTCGGATGTTCATGTGCGCGTCTATAACGCCAACGGCAAAGTCGGCCAGGCTACAACCGTCGCCGAGCAATTGCGGCAGCTCGATTTTGTTCTCGATGAGCAGGTTCCCTACGGCAATGACCCTATTGTGGAAAACCAAGACCTCGGCTGCTTCGGCCAGCTGCGTTATGGCGAGCAGTTCAATAGCCACGCCGCAGCGCTTCACGCTCTTTTCCCCTGTTTTGAGCTCATCCACGATGGACGGCCGGATGCAACCGTCGATGTGTCGTTGGGTAAGGGGTTTAAGGACCTCGAAGTAGCCAGCCAGGTTGAGGAAACGTTGTCCGCATTGAACCGTGGCGAACAAGCCGACCTAGAGGGGTTGAGCTCGTTAGGCTCGAGCACCTGCTCCTAGACCGATGCACTAATTCCTAGCCTTCGCGATAGCACCATCCAATGCCTCGAAGAACGCATCGGCAACTTCCGGATTCGCCGCACCGACACCGAAGTCGAGCGGGTCTCCCTCCGGCCGGCCAGCAGCGTTAGCACACTGAGTGAATTCCGGGACCCTAATCCTTGCGCCTGCTTCAGCCGCAATCAGAGCACCTGCTGCATAGTCCCAAATCTTGATGTCGTGTTCGTAATACGCATCAACACGGCCGTGCGCCACCATGCACAAATCCAGCGCCGCCGATCCCATGCGACGAATATCTCGACACTCCCCCAGCAACTGCGACGCTATCCGGCCCTGCACCTTCCGGAGACTAGCGGAATAGCTGAATCCCGTTGCCACAAGTGTCTTTTCCAGCTCGGCCGTTGGGGAGCAACTAAGCGTCTGGATAGTGCCGTCCGGCCGAGATACCTGAGCGCCCTCTCCCTTTGCTGCGCTGTAAATCTCTCCCGAGGACACATTTGCTACTGCACCCGCCACTACCTCATCGCCTACGGCGCAGGCGATACTCACAGCAAAATTGGGCAGGTCGTAGAGGAAATTCACTGTGCCATCGATGGGGTCTACGATCCAGGTCACCGCTTCGGCCGCGTCGGCAGTTTGCGCTGGAGAGTCCGCACCGTCGTCAAGCCCACCTTCTTCGCCCAAAATTCGGTCGGAGCTGCTAAACGCCTTGATGAGCGAACGAATGAGCTCCTCAGATTCACGGTCGACCACGGTGACCGGGTCTACAGGTGAGGACTTCGTTTCGGAACTTGCTAAAACGCCATCGGAGCCGAGTTCGACCCGACGACTAGCGATGTGCGCCGCGGCTGCGCGGGCGATAAGTACCGCGCGATCGCGCAATTCCCTGATGCTGGGTCGCACGGATCCGGGGCTATTCGGTGCACTAAACCCCCTATTATTTGTCCTGCTAGCGAGTTGTTCGGTGCCATGCGAGTTATTGCTCATGCCCCCATTGTGTCTGTTTCGTACAATTTGAGCTATGGGACAACGAATTGGATTTGCCATCGACGTCGGAGGTTCTGGAATCAAGGGTGGCCGCGTGGACCTTGATACTGGGCAGCTTATTGGCGATCGCATTAAGATTTTCACGCCACAGCCGGCAACTCCGGAAGCAGTTGCGAAGACCATTGCGGAAATCGTGGAGATTGCGCAGTGGGATTCCGACATCGGCATTACGATTCCGTCCGTCGTACAGAATCAGATTGCCTTGCTGGCCGCCAATATTGACGGTTCTTGGGTTAATACGAACTGCCAGGAGCTCTTCGCTAAGCATCTGCCCAACAACAGGGCGCACGTGCTTAACGACGCTGACGCTGCCGGCCTAGCTGAAGTCCAGTTTGGCGATCCGGGTAATAAGACTGGCGCCGTGTTGTTGCTGACTTTTGGTACCGGCATCGGCTCCGCGCTTATTCATGACGGACTGCTCTACCCCAATTCGGAGTTAGGCCACCTCGTCATCGATGGCATGGAGGCTGAACACTTTGCGTCCGCGAGAGTTAAAGATGTGGAGGGGCTCGGCTTCGAAGAGTGGGCTGAGCGCGTGAGCAAGGTGCTTAAGATCTACGAGGCGCTGTTTTGGCCGTCACGAATCATCGTCGGCGGCGGAATCAGCCGCGAATACGAAAAGTGGATTCCGCTGTTGACATGTAAGACTCCAGTTGTGCCCGCAAGTTTGGATAATAATGCGGGTATTGCTGGCGCCGCCTTTGCAGCTGACCAGGGGCTTTACCCTTAAACAGTTTCATTTCTTATACGGGGATTGATCGCTACGTGGCGGGCGTAACACGTGCTTGAAGCCATGCCCCGTGGCGGCGATTTTCAGAATTGGTTTACAATAAGAAGTTGACTCACGGCAAGGTTGAATAATCAACAGGCTCGAGGAGGATTGGGAAAATCGAATTCAAGCGCACTGCTTCGATGAGGATTTTCACCGATTACTTCTTCGCTAAGAGCCAGAAAGCAACACTGATGACCGTGGCACGAAAAGGTCAGCTCTGAATGTTTTCCATTCGGCTAGTTGGCTATAGACGAAGTAAAGGCGCACCACTGGCGCGTTGAGCTTCTCTCTGACAGAGAGAAGCTGGCGGCGGCTTTGGCGGCGCACACAACGTACATCGTGAAAGGGCGTTCGTGGCAGGCAACGAACTGGGGCAAGCTCAGGACCAATCCACCGGGAGTGGCACCGGTTCAGCTACTCCTGCAAAGAAGGCTGTAAAGAAGGCCATCAAGAAGGCAGTAAAGAAGACCGCGGCAAAGAAGACTGCCGCGAAGAAAACTGCTGCCAAAAAGACGGCTGCTACCAAGACTGCGGCGAAAAAGGCGACCGCTAAGAAGGCAGCTGCCAAGAAGACCGTGAAGAAGGCGGCCAAGAAGTCGGTCGCTAAGAAGACCACGCGTAAGGCCGCCGCCAAGAAGGCAACTAAGCGAACAACGGCTGCGAAGGCCACCGCGGCCAAGGCTGCTGCGGCGAAGGCGAAGGACGCGCAGGCTCTCGACGCAACTGAGAACGAGGAGCTCGAAGACGAGGAACTCGACCACGACTTGGAGCAGGAGCGGGACTACGACCCGGATCTGGATGATGATCTCGAAGACGATGATCTTCACGACGATCTGGATGATGACGACCTCGAAGACGACGACCTCGACGAGGATGGAGAAGAGGACGACGAGGACGAGGACGAAGACGAGGATGAAGAGGACGAGGGCGACGAGGTCTGGAACGAGGACGAGTCCGCTCGTCTGCGTCAGGCCCGCAAGGATGCTGCCCTCACTGCCTCCGCTGACTCTGTCCGCGCCTACCTCAAGCAGATTGGTAAGGTCGCGCTGCTGACTGCCGAGGAAGAGGTCAGTCTGGCAAAGCGCATCGAGGCCGGTCTGTACGCGCAGTACAAAATTGACGAGGCCAAGGAAGCCGGCGAGCGCATCGCTTACGCTCAAAAGCGCGACTTGCGCGAGATTTCTCGCGACGGTCAGCGCGCCAAGAATCACCTACTCGAGGCCAACCTCCGTCTTGTGGTGTCCCTGGCAAAGCGCTACACCGGCCGTGGCATGGCTTTCCTCGACTTGATTCAGGAGGGCAACCTCGGCCTGATTCGCGCGGTCGAGAAGTTCGACTACACCAAGGGCTACAAGTTCTCCACGTACGCGACGTGGTGGATTCGCCAGGCCATTACTCGTGCAATGGCCGACCAGGCTCGAACCATTCGTATTCCGGTTCACATGGTTGAGGTCATTAATAAGCTCGGCCGTATCCAGCGCGAGCTGCTCCAGGATCTGGGCCGCGAGCCCACTCCGGAAGAGCTCGCTAAGGAAATGGATATCACCGAGGAAAAGGTCCTCGAGATTCAGCAGTACGCTCGTGAACCGATTTCGCTGGACCAGACCATCGGTGACGAGGGCGACTCCCAGCTCGGTGACTTCATTGAGGACTCCGAGGCAGTCATCGCCGTTGACGCCGTTAGCTTCACGCTCCTCCAGGATCAGCTTGGCGACGTTCTGGAGACACTCTCCGAACGTGAAGCCGGTGTCGTCCGTCTGCGCTTCGGCCTTACCGACGGCATGCCACGTACCCTGGACGAGATTGGTCAGGTCTACGGTGTGACGCGCGAGCGCATCCGTCAGATTGAGTCCAAGACGATGTCCAAGCTGCGTCACCCATCGCGTTCGCAGGTGCTGCGCGACTACTTGGAGTAAAGCTTTAACCTGGAGTCGTAAATGGGCTAACAGCTAGACCCCGAAAATCGGGCTCGAATGAGGTTTCACACCTTATTCGGGCCCGATTCTTCTTTTTGGTATCAGCGCTAGTGAGTTACTGACGGCGTTTATGGCGGGCGGCGGTGGGCCAATCCGAGTTACTGACTGCGTTTATGTCAAAAATGGCCTGAAAAATGGCCTGAAAGTGTCATAAACTCACACAGTTTCACATGTGCAGCCAAAAGCCCCGGACCACCGAAGTGGAACGGGGCGAAGGAGCATCTAAGCAACGCTAGGCGAAACAGTCCGATGGTGGTCCAGCACGCTGGCCCACCATCCTCTACCAGCTACCAAATACCCAGCTAGTACACGACGCCGAATACCCACTGCAGCAGCGTCAGCGATGCCACAGAAATCACGATCAGTGCGACGACGTTCAGCCAGACACCGGCCTTGACCATGTTGTCCATGCTGACGTAGCCGGAGCCGTAGGCGATAGCATTCGGCGGTGTTG
The DNA here is from genome assembly GCF_024580435.1 of Corynebacterium sp. 5QC2CO. Taxonomy (NCBI): domain Bacteria; kingdom Bacillati; phylum Actinomycetota; class Actinomycetes; order Mycobacteriales; family Corynebacteriaceae; genus Corynebacterium; species Corynebacterium sp. 5QC2CO. The sequence continues at coordinate 275,477 of NZ_JANIKI010000002.1, forward strand.
CAACCGGCATCATGAATGCCGAAGTAGCCGCCAGAGCAACCGGAACTGCGAAGATCATCTGGTCGTGGCCCAAGCCGATTGCCATCGCACCAACCAGCGGCAGGAAGGTCGCGGCCGTCGCGGTGTTAGAGGTGAACTCGGTCAGGAACAGCACAACGGCGCCGACGACAACCACGAGTGCAGCCACTGGCATCCAGCCGAGAGTAGACAGCTGCTCGCCAATCCAGTCCGACAGCCCAGAGGCACCGAACTGCGAGGACAGCGCCAGGCCACCACCGAACAGCAGCAGCACGCCCCACGGCAGCTCTAACGCATTTTCCCAACGCATAAGCTTAACGCCATCAGGACCGCCCGGAATAAGGAACAGCGCAATACCCACGGTCATTGCAATCACCGCATCGGCAATCTTGGTGTCGGGCAGTAGCACCGGAACAAAGACCCACGCCAGTGCAGCCGCGATAAACACCATGAGCACGCGACGCTCACCAGTCGACATACGGCCAAGGCGCTTCAGCTCTTCACGCATGAGTTCGCGACCACCCGGAATATGCGTAATCTCCGGCTTAAACAGAACATTTGTCAGCAGGAACCATGCACAGAGCATGAGCACAACCGCCACTGGGACACCGAGCAGCATCCACTGGCCAAATCCAATATTGACTCCCTGCTCCGCCATGTAGGCCGCCAGCATCGCATTCGGCGGAGTACCAATAATCGTGCCCAGCGAACCAATCGATGCCGCGTAGGCGATACCCAGCATCAGCGCAATACCGAAGTTCGACTTTGGCATCGGGTCATAGCTTGACGACGACTCCTCGGCCTCCTCCAGCGCATCCCCACCGGGGGTTTCAGCGACGGATTCACTCGCAGAACCCGCATCCTCTGCAGCAATCTTTTCATCGTGCAGCATTCGGACAATTAGGCTCAGCACGGACACACCGATTGGCAGCATCATCACGGCCGTAGCCGTGTTGGACACCCACATCGACAGGAAGCCAGTAGCTACCATGAAGCCGAGAATCAGCATCTTTGGTGACGACCCCATGAGCACCAGAACCCACAATGCGACCCGCTTGTGCAAGTTCCAACGCTGCATCGCCAGTGCCAACAGGAAGCCGCCCATAAAGAGGAAGATGGTCGGGTCTGTGTACTTGCCCGAGAAATCCTTAATCTCCGCGAGGTTGAGAATCGGGAATAGCGCCAACGGCAGCAGAGCCGTAACGGCGATCGGGATAGCCTCGGACATCCACCACACGGCCATAAGCACTGCTACACCTGCGGTTGCACGCAGGTTGTGATCGAGCTCAGCCGGCATAAAGAAGTACACCAGCAAGGACAGGATAATACCGAGCCCTAGACCGGTGCGCTTACGGAAAAGCTCCCGGCTGAGGTAACCACGGTCTTGTTGACCAGGTGACAGTTCCGGGGAGTTGTCGCGCGTAGATGTCGCTGCCACGATTCACGCTCCTATTCAATAATCAGCAGACATCCTGTATTGCACGCATGTTGAAACGTTTACCGCATGTAGGGGATGCCAAATGTGGGTACTTTCTGACACCAATATCATTACCAATACTCGGCCAAATATGAGATTTCACTAAGAAACCCCCGGTCGAAACTGCAGGCAGTTGGACTTCGGGGGTGGATTACGGGGTTAGCTCATTTCCTGATTGCGCATCTGGCGTTCACCGAAACTCCGGGCCCAAAGTAAAACCGCTATTGACTTCGCGTCCGAACTCACTCCGATTACTTCTTTGGCTGATCGGTTCCCATCTGATTAGAGATGCACTCGACATACTCTCCAGAGGTGCGCTCGAACTTCTCGCACTTCGACATCGCATCTGATGTCGACGAATACAGCATCAGCGACACCACGGCGGCTGCAATACCCGTCACAATCCCGACAACGCCCAATCCGAACGAACCGCTGATGACAGCGTCTCCCCCAGCTGCCTGCACGCGCCTCTTCGCGCTCATTGCCTTCGCCATCGCGATGATGCCCAGAACAATGCCAAAGGCGCCGAGGATGCCACCAACAATCATCCAGGACATCAAGAGTCCGCCGACGCCAAAGATCAGTGCCAGCACGCCAATATTCCGACCGTCATTGCCTGGTACAGCCGACAAACCACCGCCGGTCAATTCCGACGGCCTCGACTTATCACTGCTTGCCGACATTCTTCTCTCCACCATAATTTGCCCGATAGATTGCTCAGTTCGTTTGAAACCCTACCAATTACGCAGGTAGCTAATGCGATCGCGCAACTGCTCCTCCGTACACAGTGCAGTCGGCGGGCCACCACAGGCGCGCCGAACCTCGTTATGCACCTGACCATGTGGCTTACCGGTTCGCGCCGCTGTCATCGACACCAGCGTATTGAGCTCCTTCCGCAACTTCGGCAACACCTCACTGGCCACCTTCTGCGGCCTCGGGTACGCCGATCCCTCAATGCGGTGGACCGCGCCCCCTTCGCCTCCGCTTGACGACGATTCCCTCGCCTCCTCGCGGGCTTCCTTCTCTCGGGCACTGGCGGCTTTAAGCTGTTCATCCTGCCGCTGACGCAGCAGGAGTCGCATCTGGTCGGCGTCGAGAAGCCCTGGCAAACCCAGATAGTCGGCCTCTTCGGCGGAACCGGCAACGGTTGCGGTGCCGTAGGAGGAGCCGTCGTAGATGAGGTAGTCGAGTTCAGCATCCGCGCCAATGGATTCGTAGGCCGGCAGCAATTCGTCGGGCTCATCCTTGCGGCGATTGGCTTCAGCGACCAAGTCATCTTCCCAGCCTTCCGAAGGCCGATCCGGCTTGCCGAGCACGTGGTTGCGTTGCACCTCCATCTGCGAGGCCAAGTCGAGCAGCACCGGAATCGACGGCAAGAAGACGGAAGCAGTCTCCCCCGGCATGCGGCTTCGCACGAATCGTCCGATAGCCTGCGCGAAGAATAGTGGAGTGGAGGAACTGGTCGCGTACACACCGACCGCCAGCCTCGGCACGTCCACGCCTTCGGAGACCATGCGCACGGCCACCATCCACTCATCGGTGGACTCGGAGAAAGTCTTGATTCGTTCCGACGAGCCCGGTTCATCCGAGAGCACCAACGCCACCGGCGTAGAGGCAATCTGCTCCAGGATACGTTTGTACGCACGAGCAGTTGCCGCGTCGGAGGCGATAACCAGGCCACCCGCGTCCGGGATATGCTGCCTCATCTGCGAGAGACGGGTGTGTGCTGCCCGCAGTACAGAAGGCATCCACTCGCCCTTCGGGTCAAGCGCGGTGCGCCAAGCACGCGTGGTCTCCTCTGGGCTCATCACAGTCCCCAGTCGCGCAGCGAACTCATCACCCGCGCTGTCACGCCAGCGAGCTTCACCGGAGTAAGCCAAAAAGACCACTGGGCGCACGACGCCGTCGGCAAGCGCATTGGAATAGCCGTACGTGTAATCGGCGACGGAACGCGAGTATCCATCGCCGTCCGGCGAGTAGCGAACAAACGGAATCGCCGCATCATCGGAGCGGAACGGCGTACCAGTTAGGCACAGGCGGCGCTCGACATCGCCGTAAGCTTCGGAAATGCCGTCGCCCCAGCTCTTGGCATCGCCGCCGTGGTGCACCTCGTCCAGAATCACCAATGTCGGCCGAGCGGTGGCTACGGCATGGTGCTTAAACGGATGCACTGCGACTTGGGCGTAGGTCACAACAATTCCCTGGTAGGAGGGGTTTACCACACCCTTGGCGTTGGTGAATTTGGGATCCAACGCAATCCCCGAACGAGCAGCGGAAGCAGCCCACTGCACTTTCAGGTGCTCAGTGGGAACTACGACGATGATGCGCTCGACAATCCGACGCGACAGCAACTCACTGGCGATGCGCAGGGCAAAGGTCGTCTTACCTGCGCCCGGTGTCGCCACTGCAAGGAAGTCCTTGGGGTTAGTCGCCAGGTATTTGTCGAGGGCCTCCTGCTGCCATTTACGAAGCCCGCTCACTTGCGACGCAGGGACTTGTAAATCCGCTCGCAGTCAGGACATACCGGCGAACCCGGCTTCGCCGACTTCTTCACAGGGAAGGTTTCACCGCACAGAGCAACGACGTAGGAGCCGTTGACCGCGGAGTTCACGATCTGGTCCTTCTTGACGTAATGGAAGAACTTCGGAGTGTCGTCCCTCGTCGACTCATCGACGCGGGTATCAGTGCGTTCAATCGTCTTTGTCGTCTTCAATGGAGTGCTCACAGATTCCAATTGTGCCCCATCGGTCAAATTATGCCTAGCGACCCAGGTGCTGGCCGCTGCTGACCGCTGCCTTCCACAGCCATCCACAACATCGCTACGACTACGCGAGCATGCGGCTGCAACGGGCATAGCTAGTTGAGACGACCCCACGCCACAGGCGTATGCTAGACAACCATGGCGCGAATCAATGACCGTCGCGACTCCGCGCTGCCGAAGCGCGGAAGTTCCCGGCGACGCAAGAAAGACGCGGCGTTGATTACCGACGCCCGCGGCTCTCGAATTCGCAACTATGACCACCGCCGCCACGTCTACGCGGCCCTGCAATGGTCTCGCATTCCGCTGCTGCTTCTTTCCGGCGCTTTTTATCTGTGGTGGGATGTGCCGTGGATTGCGGCGATTCTCATGGTTGTCTCCGTACCGATGCCGTGGATCGCGGTTGTCATCGCCAATGGTGTTGGAGAACCCGCTGACAAGCGCAAACCGCGCGTCTACAAGCCTGGAGTTGTACGCGAGCAAAACCGCAAATGGGAGGAGCAGCAGCGCCAGCGCGCCCTCAAGGAAGCGGAGATGCGCGCACTCGGTTCTGCCGCCAGTACCGATGACACCGACACACCGCCGCAGTCAGGTAACGAGACCACCTCAAATCCCTTCGATGATGCAAATATCATCGATATGCCGGAAGACGACGATCCGTCATCAAGCTCCCCTAACTAGCCCCTGCGCCCCGCTTTACGACGAAGGTAGTGCCTACGATGACCTTTTCCCCCTCCACCTTCACCCCACCGACTGATCAGCAGCTTCGTGCTTTTGTCGACTGTGCGGAGGAATTCGCAACCACGCTTAGGCGCCTTGAGTTTTCCGACGAGTCACTGCGTCGAGTCCTAGGCGCCGAGGGGTTGGCCGCGCTGGACCGCGGTGAACCCGGCGTTGTCGATGTTCTACTAACCGAAACTGAGGGCGTTTCTGCGGATACTGTGACCGCGTTGCGGCTTCTCATCCTGGGCGATTTCGCCGACGCAGAGCAGCTATTTGGGGCTGAGCTGACAGCCAAGTTACTGGACAGCGGCATACTTGCCGGCACCGCCGCCAACGCACAGGTGTGTATCGATGTGCGCCCGGTCGAGATTGCGGGAGTCGACCGTATTGTCTTTTCCGACCGCGACGCCTCTATGAGCGATCACGTTCCTGGACCCGATCATGTCCTGGGCGTAGGGCGGGCTTCCCGCTCCCTCCTCGATATTTCGCCGACCTCGGCGGTGGAATCCGTCCTCGATCTCGGCGCCGGTTGTGGCATCCAGAGCCTTGCCCAGCCTGATGCAAAGTCGATTGTCGCGACGGACATTCACCCCCGGGCGCTGTTTTTTGCCCGCGCTACTTTCGCAGCAAATAGCTTCGACCAGGCGCAGGCCCTCGAAGGTTCGTGGTTTGAACCGGTTGCAGGACAAAAGTTTGACCGCATTGTGGCCAACCCGCCGTTCGTCGTAGGGCTGCCAAGTGTGGAACATGTTTACCGTGACTCAGGATTGAATCTGGACGGTGCCACCGAGCTTATGATCCGCAATCTGGCCGACTATCTTACCGACGGCGGCACGGCGCATCTACTCGGCGCTTGGGCCCATATCGAGGGCGAAAGTTGGCAACAGCGCATCGCCTCTTGGCTCCCTGCTGAGGGCCTCGAAGTGTGGGTAACACAACGGGATCTCGCTACGCCGGCGGAATACATCGGCACCTGGCTTCGAGACGAGTCCATCGACCCCCGCAGTCCAGAAGGCTGCGAGCGCTCCCGTGCCTGGCTGGAGCATTTCCGCAACAGCGGTGTGACAGGCATCGGGTTCGGCTACATCACAGTCCAACGCATCAACGGCCCGACTTCCGCTGCTTGTGAGGAAATGCCTCAGCCTTTGGGTGCTCCCTTCGCCGCCGAAGCCGAGGAGTATCTCGGCCGCGCCGAATGGCTTCGTACACAAACTGCTGGCACCATCCTCGAAGCTGCCTTTACTGTGCGCCCCGGCGTCGCCATCGAACGCGTTTCGCTTGCCGACGTCGAAAGCGGCCAGGGCTTCACTGAGTTCGATACGCGCATCTCACGCACCGACGGCCCCGCCTGGACACACTCAATCGATGAGTCCGTGGCAACCGTTCTGGGTGCGCTGCATCCCGAAGCTGCGCTGGGCTCCGTCATCGACATCATGGCAATGTTTGGAGCCTTCGATGAGTCCAAAGTACCTGCAATCAAGGACGCCCTAGTTCCCATTGTCGTTGACCTGGTTCGCCATGGTCTGATTCTCCCCACCGAGCTCTTGGAGGATAAACAGTAAATGAAAGCCGTTCTCACCCGAGTTAAATCCGCGTCAGTCACTGTCGACGGCTCCGTTGTTGGCCACGTTGACGGAGGCGATACTGGCGCCATTTTGGCGCTCGTAGGCGTTGGCCGCGAGGACGCTGCCGATGCTTGGGAAACGATGGCCCGCAAGATTGCGGAGCTGCGCATTCTGGATGGCGAGCTCAGCGCTGTCGACGCTGGCGCCCCGGTGCTCGTCGTTAGCCAATTCACGTTGATGGGGGCGACAAAGAAGGGACGGCGGCCGTCGTGGGTAGACGCAGCTCCGGGCCCAGAGGCCGAGCCCGTCATTGAAAAAATTGTCGAGAACTTGCGCGATCGTGGCTTGACGGTCGAAACGGGACAATTTGGGGCAATGATGGAGGTCACATCAGTCAATGATGGACCCTTTACAGTTCTCGTGGAATGCTAGTGACGGTAGTCATTCTTAACATTATATTTGCATGGCAAAATTACCCTATTGACATTCATCGTCTTTCACGGGAACATTTTCGTAACTCCGTGCGTTGTAGTTATTGAGTCCACTTAAAAATCCAGGAGGCAGATTCATGAAGAGTGCCGATATTCAAAATGACGAACTGGAAGGTCAGGCAAGGGACAAGGGGCGCCGCTCCGGCAATAACTCCAACCCGTCCGCCGATTTGGTTCGTGTGTATTTGAACGGCATCGGAAAGACTGCTCTTCTCAGCGCTGAAGAAGAGGTGGAGCTTTCTAAGCGCATTGAAGCTGGCGTATACGCCGAGCATTTGCTGCAGACCGGCGCGAAAATGACCCGCGCAAAGAAGCGTGATGTCAAGATTTTGGCGAAGGAAGGTAAGGCCGCACGTGCCCACCTACTCGAAGCCAATCTCCGTCTTGTGGTCTCGCTGGCGAAGCGCTACACCAACCGCGGCATGCCGCTGCTGGATTTAATCCAGGAGGGCAACTTGGGCCTCATCCGCGCCATGGAAAAGTTCGACTACACCAAGGGCTACAAGTTCTCCACCTACGCAACGTGGTGGATTCGGCAAGCTATTACCCGCGGTATGGCTGATCAGTCGCGCACTATTCGACTCCCTGTCCATTTGGTTGAGCAGGTCAACAAAATTTCTCGTATCAAGCGTGAGCTCTACCAGCAGCTCGGCCGTGAGGCTACGAATGAGGAATTGGCAGAGGAATCCGGCATTCCAGAAGCCAAGATTGAGATGCTGCTGCGTCAGTCCCGCGACCCGGTGAGCTTGGACATGCCTGTGGGCACTGATGAGGAAGCTCCTCTGGGAGACTTCATCGAGGACTCAGAGGCAACTGATGCCGAGGAGGCAGTTGTCGCTTCCCTGCGTCACCACGATGTCCGCAAGGTTCTGTCCACTCTCGAGATTCGGGAGCAGGAAGTCATTAAGCTCCGCTACGGTCTCGACGATGGCCTGCCCCGCACGCTGGATCAGATTGGCCGCCACTTTGGCCTGTCTCGAGAGCGCGTCCGCCAGATTGAGCGGGAAGTAATGTCCAAGCTGCGCGAGGGCGACCGTGCTGACAAGCTGCGTGAGTACGCAAACTAACGCCACATGGCGGTGACATCGATAGGGTTCCCAATTTCAGCCCTGAGCTAGAGCTGGACTTCAATGCCGACCCCGTGCGGGAGTTTCATCCACACTGGCGGTCGGCGTTTTCGTCTGCACGTCGAGCTTCCGACATCGCGTACGCTCCCTTCCGTCTCAGCAGCGCCCACCGAACCAAGCTTTTCGCTGCCTAATCGGCACCAAAGCCACTGGATTTGCGAGCCCTAACATCATTCTTGCGCAAGTGTGGTTATCCTAATACTTGAGTGAAAACTTTTAAGACTGTGTTATCGGAGGAAAACCGTGAGGGATTTGGTTGACACCACGGAAATGTACTTACGTACGATTTTCGAACTCGAAGAAGAGGGCATTATTCCTTTGCGTGCTCGCATTGCCGAACGCCTTGAGCAGTCGGGGCCGACCGTTAGCCAAACCGTTGCGCGCATGGAGCGCGATGGCCTTCTCGTAGTTGCCCCAGATCGCAGCTTGCAGCTTTCCGACGAGGGCCGCAGGCTGGCCACGGCTGTCATGCGTAAGCACCGCCTAGCTGAGCGCCTACTTACGGATGTCATTGGCCTCGAATGGGACAAGGTTCACGATGAAGCCTGCCGCTGGGAGCACGTAATGAGTGACGAGGTCGAGCGCAAACTTCTCGACGTGCTCGACTCTTACACACGCTCCCCATTCGGCAATCCGATTCCCGGTTTGGAAGACCTCGGTGGGACTCAGTCACCAAAGCCGTTAGAGAACGTTCGCCGACTGTCCGACCTAAACCCCGGTGAATACACCATTGAAATCGTCCAGATTAACGAAATCCTGCAGGTCGAGCAGAGCTACATGAAGCGTCTCCACAAGGCCGGAATTATGCCGGGTGCTGAGGCACTTGCCGAGGTTGCCGCCGGCCGCGTGACTCTCGCCCGCGGTGATCATTCTCTTGACATTCCGGATACTCTGTCTCACGCGATCATGGTGATTATCAAATGAAACTCCTCGTCACTGGTGGTGCCGGCTACGTCGGTAGCGTGTGCTCGGCAGTATTGATTTCTCTTGGCCACGACGTCACCATTCTGGACAACTTCTCTGTTGGCAACCGTGATGCGGTGCCGGAGGGCGCGACCCTAGTCGAAGGTGATGTGGCGGACAAGGCCTACGAGGTTCTGTCCTCCGACAGCTTCGACGGCGTCGTTCATTTCGCTGCGAAATCGCTTGTTGGCGAGTCCGTCGAAGTTCCTTCCGACTACTGGCACAACAATGTGGGCCAAACCCTGAAGCTACTCGACGCGATGCGTGATACCGGTACGAATAACCTGGTGTTCTCTTCGACAGCTGCAACCTACGGTGAGCCAGAGAAGACACCAATTACCGAAGACATGCCAACCGCGCCGACCAACCCTTACGGTGCCACCAAGCTGGCAATGGACTACGCCATCGCCTCTTACGCCAAGGCATACAACATCGGCGCCACCAGCTTGCGTTACTTCAATGTGGCGGGTGCCTGGGGCGGTTTTGGCGAAAACCGTGAGGTGGAAACTCACCTCATCCCACTGGTACTGCAAGTTGCGCTCGGTCACCGCGACAAGATTATGGTCTTTGGCAATGACTGGCCGACTCCGGACGGCACCGCCGTGCGTGACTACATCCACATCAAAGACCTCGCCGATGCGCATGTCTTGGCACTGGAGTCCAACACGCCGGGTACGCACCGTATCTTTAACCTCGGTTCTGGCGACGGCTTTTCAGTTCGCCAGGTCATTGAGACCTGCCGTAAGGTCACCGGTCACCCGATTCCCGCTGAGGATGCGCCGCGCAGAGCTGGCGATCCGGCAACCCTTATTGCCTCTTCTCAGCGCGCCATGGACGAGCTCGGATGGAAGCCCAATCATACGGAGCTGGAAACCATCGTCGCCGATGCATGGGAGTACACCAAGACCCTCGGCGACCGAGCCCACTCGGCGCACCGCTAGGTACTGCAGCACAGTTTGCAGGGGCGCTAATCAATACGCGGCATTTTCACCTTGTATACCCTGCGCAGTACCTCTTGTGCCGCACCAAGAATTGTGCCAACGCACCTCGGCACAATTTGATTGGCGACCGCAATTTCCAGCAACTGAGTCAGTGAATGATTCGGCTGCTCCGCCGCTGCCTCATCAAGGGCTGTTTGCGCATAGTTCTCCAGCCCAGCCGCGAACTTTGCGATGGCAAAACACGCTAAAGCGTTTGCACGCAGGCTGCCGCGGTGGACAATTGCGGCCTCGCGCCAGATTTCTCCCATTGGTTGCGCCAACTGCGTAGTAATGAAAATCATGGACATATCGCGCAAGGTGACGTTGGTCAGTGCTGCTGCAATGGCATATCCTGCGTTTTCATCGCGCACCGCCTCATGTGCATCCATAACACCATCGGCCACGTTTTCCACGGCGGTTTTTAGCATGTCGAAGTGCTCAATAAGCGCGGGATTGTCCGAACCAATCTTGAGCTTCCTCGGCTGCTCAACGGCTGTCGCTCGTTCCCGGAGGCGTTCAATCAGAGCCCTGTCTTTACTGTCGCGGAATTGGCCACCTCGAAAATAGCTGCGGTACTCCTCATAGTTTTTGAAAATCTGCTCTCCCTGCCGGGAGATTAGATTTGCATTGTCGGTCATCAGACTGTCACCGACAATGCCGACGATCTCTCCCTGCTCGTCCGTGACAACTTCCCCCGCCGCAATAGTGGCAACGCCCGCCAAACGCACCTCGTGCAGGCCGCCTTCTCGCAGCCAGCCTGTAATAGGTGTTGAGTTCTTTTCAATCCCCCAGGATTCGTCGATGATAAACACATCTGCGTGAGTGCATCCTTCATCGAGCAGGAAGTCCGCGGCTGCCCGCACCATGTCCGGGTTGTTCTCCATCGAGTCCACATCCTTAATCAGCATCGGGCCAGCATGCGCTGTCGGATCAAACTCGACCTTGCCATCGATGAGATCTTCGACCTGCTGACGATACAACGCCGCAATCACTACCTGCCCCCGCGGATAGAATCCAACGATTCCCGGCAGGTTCGTCAGAAAAACACTCGGCTCAATTTCAGGCTTTTGTCCTGCACCGAAGTTCTTTTTGTTTCCCATTAATTCCTTACCCCTTTTCCCCCATTGGAATAGCTCGACAGCGGACAATCCTCTCGCCATCTGGTGGCTCTCATTGTTATCGAATCCGCAAAAGCCTTGCTTGTGCGCGACCGGAAAAATCGGCCCATCTGTGGACTACTTTCAACTTGTGGATAACTGGAATAATTTCTGCGGTATCGTGGTTGTTTACTTCAAATGACGAAAAATGTGATGCAGGAGGTAGTCGTACGTGAGTGATCCGACCGACAAGCCTCAGGGCAATATGTACGAGGTAGTTTTCCCGGTTCCTGACGTAACGGGAAGCGAGGGGCATCTGACCCTGGTCATTGCACTTAGCGGTTATGCGGATGCCGGTAATGCCGTCTCGGAATCAGCTAGTTTCCTCTTGGACGCTCTCGAGCACCGTCCATTGGTGAACTTTTCTATCGACGAGCTGATTGATTATCGTTCTCGCCGTCCCTCTGTGACGATGAACCACGACCAGATTGTGGATGTATCCGATTTGAACCTGTCGCTCAATGTGGTTCGCGACAACATCGGCAAGCCGTTCTTACTGCTTTCTGGCCCTGAGCCAGACATGCGGTGGGAGGCTTTCTCGACTGCCGTGGCAGATTTGGCGGAGCGCTACGATGTCGGTCGGACTGTGTCGCTGTACTCGGCGCCGATGACGGTTCCGCACACCCGACCGCTGGGTATCATCGCCCACGGCACAGATAAGCGGAAACTCGGTGATATGCATACCTGGGGAAACCGCGTCACGGTTCCGGGTGCTGCGAGCCTGAACATTGAGTACGAGCTCGCAAGCCGCGGTTGTGATGCCTTTGGTTTCACCGCACAGGTGCCACACTATGTCGCGGCCTCTGAGTATCCGCTGGCGTCACTGCGGCTGTTGCAGGAGGTAGCAAAGCTAGCCAAGCTCGAGCTCCCGCTTGAGGCGTTGGAGAAGGAATCCGCGCGGGTGGCGGAGCTGCTCAATACGCAGACGAATGATTCCGGCGAGATCTCTCAGCTGGTCAATCTTCTCGAGGAACAGTACGACCAGGAGGTTCAACGTCGTCAAGAGCTGGAGGCGTCTCCCCTGCTTGGGCCTAACGGCGAGATGCCTTCGGCCGACGAGATTGGCGCTGAGTTCGAGAAGTTCCTCGCTTCTCAGCCGCTGCGTCCAGTAGAAGATTCTTCCTCGCTTGACGACGAGGCGGAGACCCCGGCCAACGCGGATTCCTCGGCAACTACATCAGAGGACACTGACGCACACTCGGAAGAACCCGAGTCGGCCTCGGCGGATGATAGGTCTGTGGAGTTTTCTGCAGACGACACTGCCGAACAGCCTGAGTCCGAACAGCCTCGGGAAGAGCAGGCGGAAAGCGAAGAATCCGGTGAACCGGAAAAGCCTCGCCGTCGGCGCGGCTGGAAGCCCTGGTTCCGCTTCTAATCCGGGGTTACCGCTAGGGTGGGAAGCGTGTCACTATCTGAAATGCTTCCCGACCTAGCTGAGGTTCCTGAGTCCCTTTTCGACGATGCGATTATGGACTCGTTCATTGCCTGGACCAGGGATCAGGGCATCACGCTCTACCCTGCCCAGGAGGAGGCCGCTATTGGTCTCGCTGGTGGCGACCACGTCATCCTTGCCACTCCGACAGGGTCGGGCAAGTCCATGGTGGCTATTGCTGCCCACTTCTGCGCCCTCGCTCGTGGCCAGCGCAGCTTTTACACAGCGCCTATTAAGGCCTTGGTCAGCGAGAAGTTCTTTGCCCTCTGCGAGGTCTTTGGCGCTGAGAATGTCGGTATGATGACCGGCGATGCCACCGTCAACGGTGGTGCACCCATCATCTGCGCAACTGCGGAAATTGTCGCCAATATCGCCCTGCGAGACGGGGCCGACGCCGATATTGACCAGGTGGTAATGGATGAATTCCACTTCTATGCGGATCCCGATCGCGGGTGGGCATGGCAAGTGCCCTTACTCGAGCTTTCCCGTTGCCAATTCCTGTTGATGTCCGCCACTCTCGGAGACACCTCGAAGTTTGAGACGGATTTGAAGGAACGCACGGGACTCGACGTCAACCTTGTTACAGGTACGACGCGCCCGGTACCGCTGGATTTCCACTATGTCTACACACCAGTTCATGACACGCTGGCGGAGTTGCTGGAATCCGGCAAAGCCCCAATCTACATTGTCTTTTTCTCCCAGCGCCAAGCAGCTGAACAGGCGCAAGCACTGACCGGTCTGAAGCTGCTGACGAAGGAGGAAAAGGAGCGGATTCGCGAAGAGATTGGCGATTTCCGGTTTACCACGGCCTTTGGTCGAGTTCTTTCCAAGTTGGTGCGCCAGGGCATTGGCGTCCATCATGCGGGAATGCTGCCGAAGTACCGTCGCTTGGTTGAGCGTCTCTCTCAGACTGGTCTGCTGAAGGTCATCTGTGGCACGGATACCCTCGGCGTCGGGATCAACGTGCCTATTCGCACGGTGCTGATTACCGGTTTGGCCAAGTTCGATGGCCGTCGTAGCCGTATTCTCAAGTCACGCGAGTTCCACCAGATTGCTGGACGAGCCGGCCGTGCTGGCTACGACACCGAGGGCACCGTAGTTGTCGAAGCACCTGAACACGAAATCGAAAACGCCAAGCTGCGGCGCCGTGCCGGCCAGGATGAGGCCAAACTGAAGAAGTTGCGGCTGAAGTCCGTTCCCAAAGGCGAAGTGACATGGTCGGAAAAGACCTTCGACAAAATCGTTTCTCAGCCACCAGAGCCGCTGACCAGCCGCTTTGTAGTTACCAACGGTATGTTGCTCAACGTCATTGCACGTGGTGGCGATACCTACGAACACATGCGTCATCTGCTGCGCACCAATCACGACACCCGCCACCAGCAAAATGAGGCTATTCTGACCGCAATTGAGCTCTACCGCGGTTTGGTCAACGCGGGAATCGTCGTCACGCATGGCGAGGGCGATGACTGCCGCCCCAAGCTGACAATGGAGCTGCAGCGTGACTTCGCGCTCAACCAACCACTGTCGCCTTTCGCCATCGCCGCGCTCGAACTGCTGGATAAGGACAGCCCGAACTACGCACTCGATGTCATCAGTGTGTTTGAGTCAATTCTGGAAGACCCTCGCCCACTGCTCATCGCGCAGCAGAAAAAGGCACGCGGTGAAGAAATCGCCGCGCTCAAGTCCGAAGGCGTTGATTACACCGAACGTATGAACATCGTCGAAGACATCACATGGCCGATGCCGCTTGCCGACGAGCTGGAGGGCGCATTCGACACCTATGCTCAAGGCCACCCGTGGGTGCGTGAGTTTTCGCTGTCGCCCAAATCTGTGGTGCGCGAGATGGTGGAAAAGGCCATGACTTTCTCGGACGTGGTATCTGAGTACGGAATCGCCCGCTCCGAAGGTATTTTCTTGCGCTACCTCACCGATGCCTGGCGCACTTTGCGACACACTCTCCCACCGGAAGCTGCTAACGAGGAGCTCCGGGACATTGTGGAATGGCTCGGCGAGCTCGTTGTGCAGGTGGATAACTCCCTGGTAGATGAATGGGCGCAGATGGCCGATCCGGACAAGCCATTGGACGAAGAAACTCTCAAAGAAGCGGCTTTTGGCACCGACGAGTCTCGGCCTCTTACCGGCAATGAGCGTGCATTTACCCGTATGGTGCGCAATCTCATGTTCCGCCACGTGCAGCTCTTTGCCTTTGAAAAGGAGGAGGAGCTGGCCGACCTGGACAACTACCTCGACGACGCACCAGATTGGCCTGCCGCGATGGATGACTACTTCGATGAATACGATGACCTAGGGATCGATGCAAAGGCTCGCGGCGGCGATATGATTTCGATTGACCGCTCGGCTGGTGAGGGTCTTTGGCATGTGATCCAGATACTTGATGATCCCGAGGGCGACCACGGCTGGCGCTTTGAAGCGGACGTTGACTTGGCTGCATCTGATGAATACGGCGAGGTCAGGTTGGCATCGCTGCGAATTATTCAGGGATAAACGCAAAAACCGGGCTGGAACTACCAGCCCGGTTTTTCTTATTTCATACCCTACTGCGGCATCCGCCAAGAGAACTTTAGGCAACAGCGTCTATGTATGCCTGCCGTACCAGTTCGGCAATTCGATTGAACTCGCCACCGCGTACCGATGATGCCCGGTGAACCAGCCCTATGGTGCGTCCCGGCCGTGCCGGACCTTCGAATCGCGCAACAGCCAGGCCGGGACGGTCGGCCTCAATCTTGACAGCCGATTCCGGTACAAGCGACTGCCCCAACCCACCGGCAACACACTGCACGACGGTCGATAGAGAAGCCGCCCGTGTTTCCAAGCTGGAGGTCTCGCCGTGAACAGCATCGACCTTGCGACAAATATCCAACACTTGGTCGCGCAGGCAATGACCGTCGTCAAGCAGGAGCAAGTCCAAGTCCCTGATCGCCTCAAGCTTTACGTCTTCCTTACCTGCCAGCGGATGCTCCTCTGGCACGACGATGTAGAACTCCTCGTCGTAGAGGTAAATCTCTTCAAAGGAAGGCACATCGGATGGCAGTGCCATGATGGCTGCATCAATTGTGCCGGAGCGGAGTGATTCGATGAGGCGCTCGGTCGGCTCTTCGACAATCCTAGGCTTTAAATCTGGCAGCTCGTCACGAACCAACTGCAGGAAGTTGGGCAGCACGTATGGAGCAACCGTGGGGATAACACCAATGGATAGTGGTCCGGACAAATCATCTGTACGGCCAGAGGCGCGAGCAACAATCTCGTCAACAATTTCAGATGCTTGGCGGGCATATGGAATCAGACCGCGACCGAGTGGCGTCACCAGCACTCGGCGAGTCGAACGCTCTACAAGCTGCACCCCCAGTCCCTGCTCAAGGGTGGAAAGCGCTTGTGACAGGCTGGGCTGTGAAATGCCGAGGCGGGCAGCGGCTTGACCGAAGTGACCGGTATCGGCAATCGCGACAAAGGCACGTAACTGAGGCAAAGTGGGCCGATAATCTCTATTACGCATACCTATAAGCCTACACGAGCTTATTAACTTTTTCCTCTTGACGGTTCGGGAATCCATAGGCATAATGGTGTGTGACCCCAAAAGGAATACATTCAGGAGGATTCCATGGCAATTTTGACTGTTGGCGACAAGTTCCCCGAGTTTTCTCTGACCGCTCTCAAGGGCGGCAACCTGCGTGATGCAAACGCTTCTTCTCCGGATGACTACTTCGAGCAGGTAACCAATGAGTCCTACGAAGGTAAGTGGAAGGTCGTCTTCTTCTACCCGAAGGACTTCACCTTTGTCTGCCCGACTGAGATTGCTGCATTCGGCAAGCTGAATGAGGAATTCGAGGACCGCGACACCGTTATTCTCGGTGGCTCTGGCGACAACGAGTTCTCCCACTTCAACTGGCGTGCAACCCACGAGGAACTGCTGGACATCCCGTTCCCGATGTTCTCCGACATCCGCCACGACCTAATGCGTGCACTCGGCGTCGAGAACGCTGACGGTGTTGCAGACCGCGCTACCTTCATCATTGACCCGGACGGCATCATTCAGTTCGTCTCCGTTACCCCGGACGCTGTCGGTCGTAACGTTGACGAGGTTCTGCGTGTTCTCGACGCTCTTCAGTCTGAAGAGGTCTGCGCATGTAACTGGCAGAAGAATGACCCGACCAAGAACATCGACAAGATGGACGTTCTGAAGCAGGAGCTGAAGTAACTCATATGAGCATCGATAACCTTCGTTCCGGTCTACCGGAGTACGCCAAGGACATGAAGCTGAACCTTGGCACTCTCACCCGTTCTACGGAACTCTCCGAGCAGCAGCTGTGGGGTACCCTGCTTGCATCCGCTGCTGCCACCCGCAACGAGACCGTTTTCTCCGAGATCGCTGAGGAAGCCAAGGAGCACCTGTCTGACGAGGCTTTCGAGTCTGCGCTTGGTGCGGCCACCGTTATGGGCATGAACAACGTTGCTTACCGCACTCGCCACATGCTCGGTGATGACTACGCACAGGTCAAGTTCGGCCTGCGCATGAACATCATCTCCAATCCGGGTGTCGAGAAGGAAGACTTCGAGCTGTGGTCTCTGGCAGTTTCTGCCATCAACGGCTGTGAAGCTTGCGTGACTTCTCACGCAAAGGTCGTCCGCGATGCTGGTCTGACCAAGGAGCAGGTCTGGGAAGCTGTGAAGATTGCAGGCACCGTCTCTGGTGTTGCACAGGCTGTCTTCGCTGAGGCTACTCGCTAAATTTTCGGAGCATCGGTTCGGCTTTTGATAGCCGAACGCTCCCCCGCAGGATTACCTGCTAACGAAATAGCGCCCAAGGAACCAATTTGTACCGGTTCCTTGGGCGCTATTTCTTGTTCGTTTTTGGCTACTGCTGTGGCGGGTAATAACCCGGATTCTCCTGGGCTTCATTAATAACCCGCCGGCCACCGATGAGCTGACGGTAGATATGTACTTGCACGAGGAGAGCAAGCGGGACTGTGTACAACATACCGATATAGAAGAGCATTGCACCTGCGGAAGAAACAATCGACGTCAGAATGAATGCAACAAGCATTGTCCAATACTGGGGCTTCACCAAGCGCCAAGCGACAACCGGCGACTCAAGCGCGGTTGCTCGACCATCGAAAACAAGTAGTGGCATAGTCGCTGTGATTGGCATGATGAATATCGACGTCAACAACAAAACCAAGTAGCCCAGTGGGATCATTGCCGCGGCAGCTTCACTGCCGTTGGCAGACAGGGATGCTCCAGCGATGAAGAGTGCCATCCCTGGAAGCATGGCGAGCAACCCCACCAGGAACGTGACAATGTAGACACCGATAAGAGATCCCCACCGGTTTACACGGAAGAAAGTACCGTAGCTCGGCACTCGCCCGTCGACAGCTTCGAATGCACCGCGCAGCATAAATGCCTGCATCGCGAACATGCCCACAGCAAATAGGAGTGCCATCGCGCCGAGAGTCGCGAACATTGACCCTAGATCCTCAAACGGAACATCGCCTGGATAGTTCGGCTCAAAGTCCGGATCGAAGTCACCAGATGCAAAGAGAATTGCCGCTGCGCCAACAATCAGGGCGACTAGTACGGCGAAGAACGTCAGCATGATGCCAAGCCAGGAAGCAAAATTGCTGTTTAGACTACGAAACGCCGCGGAAAAGGCACTTCCAATGTCGACCTTCGTCGGCCCCTGTGCCACAGGCTTCACCGGCGGCTCATCGCCACCTGGCATGTTGACTCCGGGAGCAAGTGCACCGGCTGCAGAAGCCCCGCTGGACTGGTGCTGCCAGTAGCTCGAGTCCGCACCATAGGGTTGCCCGCCGTAACTATCGCGCGACTCGCCAGTTCCATAAGAAGGAATTTCGCCATAAGCCTGTTCACGGCCGTAAGCCTGATTCCACTGTGGCGAATCCTCTGGTCCACGTGGGCCATGTTGTGCGTCCGAATCGAACCCGTAAGGGTTGTAGTCCTGCGAACCATTGTTGGGAAAACCGTGACTCTGGGAGTCATAGTTATTGGACTCATTGTCCCGGCTGCCGTCACCGTAAGGATCGTTGTTGCTATATGGATCGTTTGAGGTATTCATGAAGCAAATTGCTCCTGCCAAATTGACGGATACATACAAATAATGCGCACAACGGACTATACGTGAGACAAGCCATTGATGAATTTTTAAAGGCCGAAGTATAAGTCACATTGTGCGCCTGGACGTATTTAATTGGACGTTCTTACACGAGCTCCACCGCGGCGACTCCCTCGAATGGGTTCAGCGAGTCACCGGCACCCAACGCGCTACCACGCACGATGATGTCATACTTGCCCGGCGCGACTCCTCCGGTCTCCCAGGTGACCTTGGCGGTGGTGTAAATACCGTCCTTGGCAAATTCAATGACAGTTGCCTGGTCCCAGTCGTCGGAAACAATCTCACCGCGGTCATTCTTGATAAGTAGGTAGCCGTCTTCCAGTCGCAAGTCGTTATTCGGATTTGCCGCGACGAATTGGGCAACGGCCTTCTGTCCTACCGTGACGCTTGCAGTCGATTCGAGCACGTCACCAAAATTCTTGCCCATTGGTGCGGAATCGATAATCTTTCCTCCTGCTGGCGACGGCGGGATAACTCCAGTGAGATCACCTGCAGCACTACCTGGGTCGACAGCCAGGCCGTCGGCAAGCGCGTGGGCGAGATCGTGATAGATGGAGATCATCGCACTGAGCGTGTACTTGCCGAAAGCCGTTGCGCCGCCCTCGTAGTCCTGCTGATCGTATTCTTCCGGAGTAGTGACGTAGTGCCCATAGCTGTTGGTGTAACCCTGACAGATGACAGTGTCGATTGGAACGCCGAGGACTTCAGCGACGTGCTGACGCATGCGGTAACCCGACATCGTGGTGGGTTCAAGGCCGTTGGTGATTAAGGTGAAGCCACCTATGCGGGTGATGGAGAACATGTGGGTCTGCTGGAGAAGACCATCGATGTAGCCCACTGGCAGCAGGCATTCTTTCTCGCCCTGAATCTCCCCGATATTCTGCGGGAGCACGACGTTATTGAGCTGACGTACCCACGGTGTGCCTCCGCGCTGGCCCTCGTTGAAACCTAGGGCTGGTTCGCCGCCGCCGTCCTCCTGGCTACTGGCTGCGAAGGCCGCACCGAGGATTGCCGGTCCAGTGCGGTGTGGCTGGCCGTCGGGCGTGAATTGGCCTTTGATGTCGACATCGCCAAGGTTGACCCACTTGTGGACAGTGGAGATTCCGCCTCCTGGCAGTGCAATAGCCTGGCCTTGGGTAGCGTCAATCTGACGCTGACCGAGAATGCGGGCGGACTCTGCTTCGTCTCCGTTGCCTGGGCCCGAATTTGGCTCGAGCCCCATGTTCGGGCTGATGTCACCGGGACACGACATAGCGAATGCGGCAACAAAGGGAGCACCAGCCGGTTCGCGATGAACTACTCCGTGATCCTTTTCCATCTTCCACGCTGCGTAGCCTTTGTTATCGCCGTCGATAATGGTGTGCTCTGGACCAAAGGTGGTCGGATGAATGCCGTACCAGTTAATGAGGCCGACTGCCCGCCCACCGCGGCTGACATGAAGAGTGTGGCTTTCCGGATTGACACCATTGGGGAAAAGTTGCTGTTCTTCCTTGGGATTGCGCTCGAATGCCTCGCGCGAGCGGTTGACGCCAGCATCTGTGGCAATGCCTTTGGTCAGGTGGATAGTGGATGGCTGATAGTCGGCATGTGCACGTTCAATGGACTTAACAATGCCGACGACGGCGGCTTCGAAAGTTACCGGGCGGAAGCCAAGGGTCGTCAGATCGACCATGAGATGCCCTGATGTTCCCCCTGGTGCGACGTGGGTATGGGAGGCGCCGATAAGCACGTTGCCCTCATGGTAAAGGTCACCGAAGAGTGCCCGTAGGCGCCGCAAGACCTCCATCTGAATGGACTGGAACATGAGCCCCATATCTGCGGTGACGTGGACGACACGGTTGTCGTTGTCATCACCGAAGATGAATGCACGCGCCATCTGGCGAAGACGCAGACCCGAGGTGGTCTGATCCATGACCGCATACCCGTTCATGCCAGCGCCGAGTGGCTCGCCTGTCATGTCAGCCATTCCCCGACCGACATTCAAATTGGTGGTCGAATTCCCCGCGGCGGCAGAAGCCCCGTTTGCAGGAGCCGCGTTTGCCTTTGGTGCACCACCTACGGCAGGCATCATACTCGCAGCTGACACGGCAGTTGCTCCGACGAGGAAACCTCGCCTGCCCACTTGGTACGGGGCGCGTGCGGTTGGTTCTGCCGAATTCGACGATGATGCCATCTGGGAATCGAGCATGTCACATCCTCTTCATATTTCTTTTTGAATATCAATACATGGGAGATTAATCATCCAATCCCCTACGCGTGGCCTAATAAGCCAAAGTTTCCAAAATTCCCCCCGCGACAGTAGTAACCGATACGACATTCGCAAGGCGGTATCACTACCATGGACACAGTAGAATTTCGCAAGCTTTAGCGCGCTCCCCCGCAGACACAACTTCAGAAAGGGCACCATGGCTCAGGCTGTCGGTTTTAACCGCGAGAAGTACATCGAAATGCAATCCGCTCATATTAAGAAGCGGCGCGCAGACATCGCAGGTGAAGGCGGCAAGCTCTATCTCGAAATGGGCGGCAAGCTATTTGATGACATGCATGCCTCGCGCGTGCTCCCCGGCTTCACACCTGACAATAAAATCGCTATGCTCGATCGCCTCAAGGACGATCTGGAAATCATGGTGTGCATCAATGCCAAGGATTTGGAGCGTCACAAGGTTCGCGCTGACCTCGACATCACTTACGAAGACGATGTGCTGCGCCTCGTCGATGTCTTTCGTGAACGCGGGTTTCTAGTCGGCAGCGTCGTCGTCACGCAGCTTTCCGACGACAACACCCTGGCAAAGAACTTCATTGAGCGCCTGCAGCGACTCGGATTGAGCGTGATCCGCCATCGCAATATCGAGGGCTACCCGACAAACACTGAGAGAATTGTCAGTGAAGCCGGCTTCGGCCTCAATGAATGGGCGCAAACGACGCGGGACCTGGTCGTTGTCACAGCGCCGGGCCCAGGCTCCGGAAAGCTGGCGACCTGTCTATCGCAGATTTACCACGATCACAAACACGGGATTCGTTCCGGTTACGCAAAGTTTGAGACCTTCCCTATCTGGAACCTGGCGCTCGAACACCCGGTAAATCTGGCCTACGAGGCGGCGACGGCTGATCTCGATGACATCAACCTCATCGACCCTTTTCATTTGGCCGCCTATGACACCAAGGTCACTAGCTATAACCGCGATGTCGAGGTCTTCCCACTGCTGCGCACTCTGTTGGAGAAGCTCGCGGGCGAGTCACCGTACAAGTCACCGACCGACATGGGCGTCAATATGGCCGGTTACTGTATCGACGATGACGAAGTGTGCCGAGAGGAATCCAACCAGGAAATCGTTCGCCGTTACTACAAGGCTCTTGTCGACGAACACAAGAACAGCGCAGACGACGAAGTCTCACAGCGCATTGCCATGATTATGAGCAAGGCCAACGTGTCGACAGCCGCCCGCCGAGTCGTCGCACCAGCGCTTGAAGTTGAGAAATCTACCGGGGCGCCGGGCAGCGCAATCGAATTGCACGATGGCACAATCATCACGGGCAAGACTTCTGAACTGCTCGGATGCTCAGCAGCAATGCTGCTCAATGCGCTCAAGAAGCTCGCCAATATCGACCCGGACTTGCACTTGCTCTCCCCAGCTGCCATCGAGCCAATTCAAACGCTTAAAACGCATCACCTGGGCAGCCGCAACCCCCGCTTGCATACCGACGAGGTTCTTATCGCACTTTCCGTGTCGGCCGCCACCAGCGACGATGCCCGCGCCGCTCTCGCCGAGCTGAAGAACCTTCGAAACTGCGATGTCCACACCACCACCATTCTGGGCAGCGTGGACGAAACAATTTTTCGCAACCTCGGTGTGCTAGTGACTTCGGAGCCTAAGTACCAGAAGAAGGCTCTCTACCAGAAGCACTAAGCCATACCAGCAGCTCACGCCGAAAATAGGATAACTGAGAGAGCAGACTAGAATAGTCCCCGTGAGCATCAGCAAGATTCTTCTGTACTACCAGTTCGCCCCACTGTCCGATCCGCGTGCCATCATGCTGTGGCAGCGCGATCTTTGCGAGTCGTTAGGGCTCAAGGGCCGCATTCTGGTGTCCGAGCACGGCATCAACGGCACCGTCGGCGGTGATCTCGATGCCTGCAAGAAGTACATCAAGAAAACCAAGCAGTACCCCGCTTTTCACTCCATGCAGTTCAAGTGGAGCGAAGGCGGCGCTGATGACTTTCCAAAACTCTCCGTCAGGGTTCGCGACGAAATCGTCGCTTTCGGTGCTCCGGGTGAGCTGAAAGTCGATGTCGATGGTGTCATTGGCGGCGGCACACATTTGAAGCCGGAAGAGGTCAATAAACTGGTCGAGGAACGCGGCGACGATGTCATCTTCTTCGATGGCCGCAACGCAATGGAAGCCGAGATTGGCAAGTTTAAAAACGCTGTCGTCCCGGACGTAAAGACCACGCACGACTTCATCGACGAACTGGAATCCGGTAAGTACGACTGGATGAAGGACAAGCCGATTATCTCCTACTGCACCGGCGGCATCCGCTGCGAGATTCTCTCCGCACTTATGAAGAACCGCGGTTTCGAAGAGGTCTACCAAATCGACGGCGGTATTGTGCGCTACGGCGAAAAGTTTGGCAATAAGGGGCTGTGGGAAGGCTCCCTCTATGTCTTCGACAAGCGCATGCATATGGAGTTTGGCGATGGCATCGAAGACGAGGACTACGTACAGCTCGGACACTGCGTCCACTGCGGCAAGCCCACAAACACCTTCCAGAACTGCATCAACGAAGATACCTGCCGTCGTCAGGTGCTTATTTGCGAT
Organism: Corynebacterium sp. 5QC2CO; assembly: GCF_024580435.1. NCBI lineage: Bacteria > Bacillati > Actinomycetota > Actinomycetes > Mycobacteriales > Corynebacteriaceae > Corynebacterium > Corynebacterium sp. 5QC2CO. The sequence goes on from NZ_JANIKI010000002.1 coordinate 299,134, forward strand.
GATTGCTGGGAGCACACCGAGACACAGCACTGTGGGCGCGAGGACTGCAAGGAAGTTGCCGAAGAGCTAGCGGCGGCAAAGTAGGACGCTCCCTGCTGCCATCGGACTATCTCGAGCACCTCTTAATCAGCACAGATGTGGGTTGTCTCCCCAGACGCGGCTAATCTAGTAGGCAATCATGAGTACTCCTAGCCGTTCTGATAAACCAGCTCCACGTGCCCAGTCGGGAAACCACCACTCCGGCCACCGCAATTCCGCCAGGCCACAGCGCTCTGGCAAAACTGCTAAGGACACGCGTAAAAAAGAGCTCTACCAGCTCGCTGATCAATTGCCGATTCGGGAGGCTCAGTCCTTCCGACGCCGGCTAAAGCGAGCATCCGCGCCGAAGGCGCTGTCTGCAATCTCTGCAGACCTCAACTTTGCGCTGGAGCGGTTAGAAGATCGTCGTAAAGCGATTCCTCGCATCACCTACCCTGCCCAGTTGCCGGTGTCCGCGCGCCGCGACGACATTGCAGAGGCAATTGAAAACAATCAAGTCGTCATTATTGCTGGTGAGACTGGCTCTGGTAAGACTACGCAGATCCCGAAGATATGCCTCGAATTGGGTCGCGGCGTGGGGGGCAAGATTGGTCATACTCAGCCACGTCGTATTGCGGCGCGTTCCGTAGCGGAGCGCATCGCCCATGAGCTGGGCGAAAAGATTGGACAGCACGTCGGTTATGCCGTGCGTTTTGATGACCGCGTGGGCAAGGATACCTGCATCAAACTGATGACCGACGGTATCCTGCTGGCCGAAATTGGCCGGGACCGACTGTTGCGTGAGTACGACACCATCATCATCGATGAGGCGCACGAACGCAGCCTCAACATCGACTTCCTGCTGGGATATTTAAAGCATATTCTGCCGCAGCGCCCAGATCTGAAGATCATTATCACTTCGGCGACGATTGATCCAGAGCGGTTCGCTCGTCATTTCGCGCCTGACGACGAGCACCCTGCGCCCATCATCGAGGTGTCAGGGCGCACCTATCCGGTGGAAATCCGCTATCGCCCGCTGGTGCGGAATGTTGTTGCGAAAAATGGGCAGGAGAAGGAAGTCGCCATCGAGCAGATCGATGGTGTTATCGCTGCGTGTGAAGAGCTCATGCGGCTTGGCGACGGCGATATCCTGGTGTTCTTTTCGGGTGAGCGAGAGATTCGAGAAGCTGCCGAAGCCATCGAGGGCAAGCACTGGAAGGGTGTAGAAGCCGTTCCACTATTCGGTCGACTATCTAATGCAGAGCAGCATCGGATCTTCACTCCGCATTCCGGGCGTCGCATTGTGCTGGCGACAAACATTGCGGAAACGTCTCTGACGGTACCTGGTATCGAGTATGTCGTCGATACTGGTACCGCGCGCATTTCGCGCTACTCCACCCGCACGAAGGTGCAGCGCCTGCCAGTCGAGGACGTCAGCCAGGCATCCGCGAATCAGCGCTCTGGACGCTGTGGTCGTGTAGCTGATGGTGTGGCGATTCGTCTCTACAGCGAAGAGGATTTTCTCGCGCGCCCCGAGTTTACGGATCCGGAGATTCTGCGCACCAATCTCGCTTCGGTTGTACTGCAAATGATTTCACTGCGGCTAGGTGCGATTGAGGACTTCCCCTTTGTCCAGCCACCAGAGCACAAGGCAATCCGCGACGGCATTAACCTACTCACAGAGCTTCAGGCTATTGCCACCACGTCGGGGTCTGACAGCCCCGAGCTGACGGACATCGGCCGACAGATCGCCCGTATCCCAGTCGACCCGCGTCTTGCTCGCATGCTGGTCGAAGGGTACGAGAACACTACCCTCGGGGCGGTAACCGTCATTGTCGCCGCTTTGTCTCTGCAGGATGTTCGCGAACGTCCGCTGGAGTTCCAAGCTCAGGCAGATCAGCTACATGCCCGTTTTAAGGACACCACCAGCGACTTCAACTCCCTGCTGAAGCTCTGGGACTACCTGGAGGAAAAGCGCCGGGAGCTTAGCGGTAACCAGTTCCGCAAGATGTGCAAGCGCGAATACCTCCACTATCTGCGCGTTCGCGAGTGGCAGGACTTGGTGCGTCAGCTCCACCAGGCAACGGCTGAGCTGGGCTGGCATCTTTCGGCCCGCAGCTCAACCAGTGGTGTCGACAATCCCGACGAGGTGGCGAAGTCGCTGTTACCGGGACTGTTGTCGATGATTGGTACGCGCGAGGGCGAGGGCAAGGAATTTACTGGCACCCGCAACACTAAGTTCCTCATTCACCCCTCGTCCGCGTTGGCAAAGAAGCCGCCTCGCTGGGTGATGGCTGCGGAAATCGTCGAGACCTCGCGCACTTTTGCGCGCCACGTAGGCACGATTCAGCCGCAGTGGGTAGAGAAGGTAGCCCCTCATCTGCTCAAGCACCAGTACTCAGAGCCTCACTGGTCGACTAAGCGCGGTGCAGCGATGGCTTACCAGAAGTCGACGCTCTACGGCGTGCCTGTGGTGGTTGATCGCCTGGTGCCATATCACCGAGTCGATGCCGACGCCGCACGCTCGATCTTCATTCGCTCTGCGCTTGTCGACGGCGAGTGGAACACACATCACGAGTTCTTCAAGAACAACCAGGACAAACTTGCCGAAGCCGAGAAGATCGAGGAAAAGCAGCGTTCCCGTGGCATTGTCGTCGATGACGACGTGCTCTACGCGTTCTACGACTCCAAGCTGCCCGCCTCTATCACCACGGCCACCAATTTTGACCGCTGGTGGAAGAAAACTAAGCCCAAGCAGCCAAATCTACTGGACTTTGATCCCAATAAGCTGCTCAACCCCGAAGCCGGCGACATCGACGACAACGCCTTCCCCGAAATGTGGCAGCAGGGCTCGGTCGATTTCTCTCTGTCCTATAAATTCGAACCGGGCGCCCCTGATGACGGTGTGACTCTCCGTGTCCCCGTGCCTCTTCTTGCAGGTCTGCGTGAAGATGGCTTCGACTGGCAGGTACCAGGTCTTCGCGCTGAGCTCGCGGAAGCCTACATTCGCACTCTGCCGAAGGCACTACGGAAGTCCGTTGTCCCCGCCCCGGATTTCGCACGCCGCGCGCTGGAGACGATGACTCCGTACTCAGGCCGCTTCGTTGATATTTTTGCCGATGCTTTACGACGACTCGGAGGCTCGGGCATCAATGGTGCAGACTTTGCCCCTTCGAAGCTTCCAGCACACTTGCGCTTTAACTACGCAGTGGTCGACCGCCATGGAAAGATCGTCGACCAGAGCCGGGATCTTGCTGCGCTTCAAGACAACCATGCCTCGACGGTCTCAACGGCTGTGTCGAAACGTTCGAAGTCTGCAGCACGAGAAGCTGTGAAAAAGTGGACTTCAGAGAACTTGGGCGCCGTCTCAGAAACGGTCAAAAGTACTGTCGACGGTCAGTCCGTCACGATGTATCCGACACTGGTGACCACCAAGGATGGCGTGGCCATCGAGGTCAAACCAACTAAGGCTCAGGCTGAGGCGACGTTGGCGACCACAAATTTGACAATGCTATTGCGGGATTGCCCAGTAAATGGTGCACAAATGACTAAGGGGCTTCCACTTCAGCAACGTGTTGGCGTGGACGCATGGCCGCATGGGGGCGCCGATGGGCTTGTCGAGGACTGCCGTGTCGCCGTGATTCGCGACCGTATGATGGCTGCTGGTGGCCCGGTCCGCGACCCGAAGGAATTCGACAAGCTACTCGAACACGTTCGTTCTGGGGTTGCCTCAGAGGTGCGCCAATTGGTCGTCGGCGTTGCCCAGGCAATGCCCCGTTATGTCTCGGTGGTGAATCAGCTAAACAAGTGGGAAGGCGATGCCATTGACGATATGCGTCGCCAGCTCGAGTTCATGTTCCCTAAGGGCGCTGTGGCAAGGCACGGTTGGCAGCACCTACGACATTTGCCGCGTTATCTCCAAGCAATGGAGATTCGACTTGAGGAAATGAACCGTGACCCGGACCGCGATGCCGAACGTGAAGATGAGGTGGCTGAGGCCCGCGAATACTTGGCGGCAAAGCTTCAGCAGCTACCTAAGGCACGTTCGAATTCCGCCGAGGTACGGGATATTCAGTGGCTCATCCAAGAACTGCGTGTCAGCCTTTTCGCACAACGCTTGGGTACCGCCCAGAGCGTATCCCTAACCCGAGTAAAGAAACGTGTGGATAAGCTGCGTTAGTTCTTTTTAACCTCGTTGCCATCTGTCTGCGGTTCTTTCCCCCTTCCGCATGCTGGCAATCTCCTGCGCGAAATCGTCCGCGGAGGAAAAGGACTTGTACACTGAAGCGAAGCGGAGATAGCCAACTTCGTCCAGCTCTTTGAGCGGCTCAAGGATGGCAAGGCCGATATCGTTTGAGTCCACCCGGGGCGTGCCTTTCTCGCGGAGGCTCTCCTCCACTTTTTGTGCAAGCTTCTTCAGCTGAGACTCTGATACTTCACGCCCCTGGCACGCACGTCGAACACCCTGGATGACCTTTTCACGGTTGAACTCCTCAGGGATTCCATCCCGTTTAACGACCATCAGCTGCGAGCGTTCAATCGTAGAAAAACGTTTACCGCAATTCAGGCATTCTCTCCGGCGACGAATCCCCATACCGTTATCTATTAACCGTGAGTCCAAGACTCGTGTCTGATCATGATGACAAAACTGGCAATACACAGTCTCCAGTCTACGTCCCACCCCAACACCGGAAACCGGAATGATTATTGCGCAGAGTAGGAAGCGTACGTAGACGTAAAGGTGCTTTCGACTGCCTCATTTTGCCCTTGTTCAAAGACCACGCTGCCGAAAACTCCGAAGAAAGCACCAAGCCCTAGAGCCCATACCGCCATCAAACGAGTCAGGTTAGTGCCTGCGGATACATCACTACGATTGGACTGCTGCGCCCTGCTAACTGATAGAGACGGACGCCCGTAGTTGACCGAGACATGACTGGGCCGCGACCTGTCCCTCCGCATTCGCGCCGATGAGGCCCCGTTGCGATTGCGCTGTGCACTACGTGCACGCTGACCGGGCCGAACGACGTGCTGTGTGCAAGACGCACTACGTTCACCCCACACCAACGGGGCTTTCCGTGTCGTCCGAGCAGGGCGCTCGGAAACTTGAGAAAAGTCAATATCAGATGTGCTGCTAACACCTAATGCGGTTGAAACCGTAGACATCATGTTTTCTCCCTTTCCAACGTTGACTCTCCCACCGTTGCCGGCCTCGAGAGAATAAGAGTTGTACGACCGTTTCCCGACGCTGTGGAGACTATGTCCAAGGGCGGATGCGGAGAATCCGTCTAGACCTTTTCATCAAACGACTGTTCGAGTAACTTGTCATGTTCGATTTATAACACCATGTTCGAACGTTGTCTACTGCTATCCGGATTTATTTTCGATTTTCGACATCGACACCGCCTCCGAACACGCATAATGGACATCTTTTCCAAAGAATTCAAGCACGCACGGTGTTCGATGCTCGACGATTCGAACAGTTTTGAGTTATGATTCATTCGAAAGAGTTTGAGAAGGGATGTTCCATGGCTCAAAAGAAGAAAGCGAACCCTAAAACACTCACCGATCGGCAGCGACGCATTCTTGACGTCATTTCGGATGCCGTCGTACTTCGCGGATACCCGCCGAGCATTCGAGAAATTGGGGATGCCGTGGGCTTGAATTCCACCTCGTCGGTGGCATACCAACTCAAGGAGTTGGAAAAGAAGGGCTTTCTCCGCCGCGACCCACACAAACCCCGCGCGGTAAACGTAAGGGATTCGAAGTCCTCCGCTGGCACTTTCACACCTGTAAAGCCTGGACCAAAGGCTACTGGCAGCACCCAAACTCCCGAGATGCCAGAGGACATGCCAGAGCCAATCTTCGTTCCTATCGTTGGACAGATTGCGGCTGGCAACCCCATTTTGGCGGAGCAGCATGTGGAAAGTCACATGGCACTTCCGATGGAGATTACGGGCTCTGGCCAGCTATACCTGCTCAAGGTCGTGGGTGATTCCATGGTTGACGCGGGCATTCTCGACGGAGACTGGGTAGTAGTCCGTTCCCAAGACGTGGTCGAACAGGGAGACTTTGTCGCAGCCCTGTTTGAAGATGAAGCAACAGTCAAGGAATGGCACGAAGACGCTGCTGGCAAGTGGCTCATGCCCCATAATCGCGCATTTGACCCACTCCCCGCAGAGCACGCCAAGATCCTCGGCAAGATTGTCAGCGTCCTACGCAGCCTCTAATTTCCCACATTTTCGTTGCCCGAAACAGACATAAACGGGCATACTGGAAACAGATAGTAAAGCTGAAATTTCTTAACAGCTAAGGAGCGGGGAATGTATGCAGAGGAACGCCGCCGGAAGATTGCGTCTTTGACAGCAGTCGAAGGGCGCGTGACGGTCGCTGATCTTGCGGAAGCTTTCGATGTCACAGCAGAGACAATTCGTCGTGACCTAGCTCAGTTGGATGCAGAGGGCGCAGTTCACCGCGTACACGGTGGCGCTGTAGCTACTCGTTCTTTTCAGACTGTTGAGTTTTCAGTTGCCGCTCGAAAGAACGCACAGAAAGACGCGAAGCTCTCAATTGCCCGCTGTGCAGCGGATTTTCTGCCTGACTCTGGCGGTGGAATTTTTCTCGATGCCGGAACTACCACCGAGGCTCTTGCAGAGCTGATGGTCCACTCCCCTGATAACCGCCGTTGGTCGGTTGTCACAAACTCTCTTCCCAACGCCATCACACTCGCAGGATCGAACCGCATTGAGCTTCAACTCCTTGGCGGCCAAGTTCGCGTCATTACTCAGGCGGTAGCTGGCGATACGGCACTCCGCACTCTCGCGGTTATGCGTGCCGATGTCGCTTTCATTGGTTCTAACGCCTTGACAATTGATCACGGTCTTTCTACTGCTGATCCACAGGAAGCAGCAGTAAAGCGCGCGATGATCACGAATGCGCGCAAAGTTATCGTTATGGCGGACTCGACGAAACTCGGCCGCGACTTCCTTGTCAGCTTTGCAGCATTGGAAGATATCGACGTCGTGATTACAGATTCCTCTGCCCCGGAACAATTCGTGAACGACCTCAGGGAGCAAGGTGTCGAGGTCGTGGTTGCTTCATGATCCTGACCTTGACCGTAAATCCGTCGATCGATCGACTTGCTCGACTCGATACGGAGCTCAAACGAGGTGGAGTGTTCCGCCTACCAATGGCTGAGGATATGGCTGGCGGCAAGGGAATTAATGTGTCCAAGGCCTTGCACTACGCCGGAGAAAAAACGCTCGCGCTCTACCCGGCATCGGACTCCGGAAAATTCACGCGCCTGTTGGAAGTCTCTGGCATACCCCATGAAGCCATCAACACGACTAACGAAGCCCGCGTTAATCTCACACTCGCAGAACCAGATGGGACGACCACCAAGCTCAATTCCCCTGGCATGACATTGACGAAAGCGCACCGTAGGCGTGTCTTGGAGAAGCTTATCCACCATGCTAAACGCGCCACCTGGGTAGTTTTCGCAGGATCACTGCCCCCTGGTGTCCCCAGGGACTTTTACGTTCAATGCACCGAAGCAGTGTATTCGGTCAACCCGAATATTCGTGTTGCAATGGACACTAGCGACGGCCCACTGACCGAGGTCGTTCGCGCATTTCCGAAGGTGCAACCTTTTTTGATGAAGCCAAACGCCTACGAGCTTGGCCAAATCATTGATCAGGATGGCGAAGAGCTAGAAGCCGCTGCAGCCGAAGGGAACTATCTTCCCGTAGCGCAGGCTGCACGTGCGCTGAACGAGCTTGGCGTTTCCGAAGTCCTGGCCACTCTCGGCGAAGCAGGGGCGGTGCTTTCAGTGAAGTCAGGCGGTTGTTTCGCTGCTACTTCCCCCTCGATAGTCGCTCAGTCGACGGTCGGTGCTGGAGACTGTGCTTTGGCCGGCTACGTTATGTCCCGCAAACGCGGTGATAGCTACCAAGATGCACTAACCACCGCCGTAGCTTATGGGGCGGCGGCAACCAGTCTTCCCGGTACGACCATCCCCTATCCAGAACAGGTTCACCCCGAGGCCGGCCGGTTATGGCAGCTCGACGCTTAGCTTTTCGATGCCTAGATAAGGAGCATTAGAAAACCATGTCTTCTTCGGCAGATTTTTCCGCTATAGCATCAGACCTAGCCGATGAGTCGACAGTGTTCCTTGACCTAGATATCGGTCCGCAAAAGGAGAAAATCCTTAACTACCTCATCGCTAAAGCTGTAGAGACCGGCCGCGCCACCGACAGCAACGGCATCGTCGCAGCAGCCCTCGAACGCGAAGAGAAGGCCCCGACAGGTCTGCCGGGAGGGATAGCCATCCCCCACTGCCGCCATGAGGACTGGTCGAAGCCGACCCTGATGTTTGCGCGTCTGACCAGCGCAACAGAATTCACCACGCCAGATGGGCCGGCGGACCTGCTCTTTTTCATCGGTGTCCCATCTAATAACAGCGATGTCCACGTCGATATTCTAGCTGCACTCGCAAAAGCACTTCGCGATAAGGGGTTTCGCGCAGCTCTTCGCGGTGCTGAAGGCGATGAAGAGGCCGCCCGGATCATTAGCGAGCACATCACCAAAGCGCCTCGTCGGAAAGCGAAAAAACCTCCGACGAAGACCAATATCGTCGCCATCACAGCCTGCCCCACGGGCATCGCGCACACTTATTTGGCAGCCGAAGCGCTCACTGGCGCGGCTGAGAGCATGGCTGATCTCACACTAACTGTAGAGACGCAGGGCTCGGCAGGAACCCAGGAAGCCCCCGCAGAGGCAGTTACCCGGGCCGACGTGCTAGTAATCGCAGCCGATATTGGGGTTACGGGGCTTAAGCGGTTCTCTGATAAGCCACAGCTCAAGGTTCCTATTCGCAAGGCGGCGAACGAGCCAGCCGAAGTTCTACAACAAGCGAAGGAGATGGCAGAACAGTCTCGTGTTCGCGCATATGACCGCAAGGCTCCGAAACCAAAAGAGGACAACGACCAGGATTCGCCCCCTCAGCCTGGCAACAGCGGCACCGCCACAGCCACCGAGAGCGCGCAGACAGCCTCTGAGGAATGGGCTCGGGGATCGTCGTTAAGCGGCCAGAAGAGCATCGGACACTGGGTTCGTGATGCCATTATGACCGGTGTCAGCTATATGGTGCCGTTCGTGGCCGCATCGGGGTTGTTGATTGCGCTGGGATTCCTCGTCGGCGGTCATCAGGTTGGTGCAGTAGCTGACGCCGTGACTAGGGATTTGCGGCTGCCGGAGATTATCGGACTCGATGCCCCGATTGCTGTGCCGACACAGGATCTCGGTACTGTGCTAGTTGACCGTAGTGGGCTGTGGCTGTATCTCGGTTCGGCACTTTTTGCCATTGGCAACCACGGCATGCAGGTCATTGTGGCTGTAATGAGTGCTTATATCGCCTTTGGCATGGCTGGCAGAGCCGGCATTGCACCAGGCTTTATTGGCGGTGCCATCGCGGTCACGGTTGGCGCCGGCTTCCTTGGGGGCCTGGTGACAGGCATCCTGGCGGGACTAGTTGTAGCCCTACTGTTGAGGCTGAAAGTCCCGGACTGGCTGCGACCGCTGATGCCGGTTGTCGTGATTCCTATGCTCGGCGCTATGTCCGTTGGGCTCACCATGTACCTGCTGCTCGGGATGCCGCTAGCGTGGCTGATGACGGCTCTGCAGCAGTGGCTGCAATCACTGGATACGACGGCGGCGTTCCTGTTCGGTGGTCTTCTCGGCGCAATGATGTGCGTGGATATGGGCGGAATGATCAACAAGGCTGCTTATCTTTTTGCCGTCGCAAACATCGCCTCAGCAGATCCCGCATCATGGAAGGTCATGGCCGCTGTGATGGCGGCGGGCATGGTACCTCCATTGGCTACATCTCTGGCAGTTGTGCTCCGACCAAAGCTGTTCAGTTCGGCGGAGCGTCAAAACGGCAAAGCGGGCTGGGTGCTCGGTGCGGCCTTCATTTCAGAGGGAGTGATTCCCTTCGCCGCCGCAGATCCGCTACGTGTGATTCCGTCGATTGTGATTGGCGGTGCCGTCACCGGTGGCACCTCAATGGCTTTGGGTGCGGCCACACGTGTTCCGCACGGAGGTATTTTTGTGCTGTTTGCAATCGACAACCCTGTCGCATGGCTTACTGCAATCGTCTTGGGCAGCATAGTGGCAGCAATTCTCGTTGTGGCAGCTAAAAGCCTGTGGCCGCGGCAAGTCAGCACCGATAATCAAAACCTAGAAGCAGACGTTTCAGCGGAAGCGTAGTTTTTACCGCACCGGCTGGTTTATCCCAACGAGCATTTCTACGATTTTCAGCAAACATTCCCCAACCCATCCGGGCAACCTATTAAGCTCAGAAATGGCATCGAGGAAATCGAGAAGCAGAAAGGCAGGATGCCGCTCGCATGGTTACTCAACATGTCCACGTCGGCTCCAAGGTGGGTATTCATGCCCGCCCTGCAACGGTCATCGCTGAGCGTGCCTCCCGTTTTCAGGAAGAAATTCTGGTCGAGCTCCTTGACTCAGACGAGCCCGACAACGAACCGGCCGATGCTTCATCCTCGTTGATGCTCATGGCACTCGGGGCCGAATTCGGCGATGAAGTCACTGTGACCAGTAGCAACGCGGTTGCGGTAGAGAAAATCGCCGAACTCATCGCCCAAGATCTGAGCGATTAAAAGCAATCAGCTTAACGACGAAACATCGTGGCAACGGTCACGTGGTTCCGTCGTTAAGCATTCGTGCGAGATTCTGCCCTAGACGGGTGGCCTACGAGCGGTTCTCGCCGATGCGGTTGTAGAGCCAATTCAAAATTGGATAGCCGATAATAATGCCGACCGACCCCCAAGCAATGCCCTCCAGCGTCAGCGAACCAATGTCGAGGGTGAGGTTGCCGATACCCGCAATCAGCGCGGTGGCGGCAGCGGTGAGATTAACCGGGTTGTTGAAGTCGACCTTTTCGTCCATCCAGATGCGCACACCGAGCAAACCGATCAGGCCGTAGAGCACCATCGTTGCCCCACCGAGCACGCCGGTAGGAATGGTCAAGATGAGTGCGCCGAACTTTGGAATGAAAGCCAGTGCAATGGCGGTGAAAGCTGCCACCCAGTAAGCTGCGGTCGAATAGACACGGGTAGCGGCCATAACACCGATATTTTCAGCGTAGGTAGTGGTACCAGAACCACCAGCTGAACCGGCGATGGTAGTGGCTAGACCGTCTGCAATAAGAGCATCGCCAGCGATGTCATCGAGGTTTCGGCCGGTCATGGCAGCAACAGCCTTGACGTGACCGACATTCTCTGCGATGAGTACTACGATGACGGGCAGACCAATCAGCATCGCATTGAAGTGGAACTCCGGCGCGTGGAATGCGGGCAGACCAATCCAGGCGGCATTGCCGACAGTTTCTGTAGCCTCGGGCGAGAGATTTCCAGTGGCAGCGGCGAAGACCCAGCCGATTAGTACGCCGATAAGGACACCCAGACGGCTGACCATACCGCGGCCAGCGACGGTTGCGAAGACAATGGATGCCATCGTGACAAATGCGACCAACGGCTGAGTGGCGAAGTTCTCCGTGGCAGCAGGCGCCAGGTTAAGTCCGATGAGAGCGACGATGGCACCGGTTACTGCAGGTGGCATCACTGCATCGAGGACACGCTTGCCGGCGAACTTTACAACGCAGCCAACGAGCATGAGCGCGATGCCGGCGCAGAGCACGACACCGAGCTGAACACCAATACCCTGCGCCTGTGTCGCGGTCAATGGTGCGATGAAGGCAAACGACGAGCCCAGGTAAGAGGGCAAGCGATTTCGGGTGATTAGCAGGAAGACAATCGTGCCGATACCCGAGAACAGCAGTGTGGTATTGACTGGGAAACCAGTCAACAGCGGCACCAGAAGAGTTGCACCAAACATGGCAATGACGTGCTGTGCGCCAATGCCAATTGTACGAGGCCAATCGAGGCGTTCGTTGGGAGCCACCACGGCTCCCGGTGCAATCTTTCGACCGTCACCGTGAATATTCCAACCGAAAAGACGGCCACGTTCGGCGTTTTCAGCAGGCGGATTTGCGGAGGTTCCCTGTTGGGTCTCCGCGTCAGAAGTAGAATTCATGGTTGTAATGCTAGTGGATGCCCACCGCAGATCACGCCACGGATACCGCATTAAACCCAGGACTGCCGGAGCTCTTTGTCGCTCTCCCTATTCCGACTCCCCTCGCCCTATTCCAACTAGGCGTCGTTGCTACTATCCTCATCCGCATCGGCCGTGAAGCAAGTATTCTCTGCAGATTCGATGTGGTATGCCGACAGTTCATCCGCGAGGCTAGTGGGCAAACGCACATCCATCTGGGTGCCTTGCTCCGTCCATGTCTCCGACAGCACGGTCGCATCTTCGTGGAGCATGGAGACAATATTGCCCTTGTCATAGGGAATCAACATATGGACGTGAGACTCCAACTCATTGAGAGCAAGCTCGAGTCGGGTCTCCAGTTCACCAATCCCCTCACCCGTTCGCGCAGAGACAAAAACCGCATCATCGAGCTGGTGGCGCAGTTGCGCCAGGGTAATGCCATCGGCCTTGTCCACCTTGTTGACTACCAACAGCTCGGGCGGAATCTCGGCCTTCTCTTCCTCCGCGATTTCGGTGATGACTTTGTTGACAGCCTTAATCTGCTCCAGCGGGAATGGGTCAGAGGAGTCTACGACGTGCATGATGACGTCGGCTTCGAGCACCTCTTCCAAAGTCGAGCGAAAAGCTTCAATGAGCTGCGTCGGCAAGTGGCGAACAAATCCGACCGTATCGGTCATAATCACCGTGCGACCGTCGCGAAGCTTGGTGCGACGAGTCGTCGGATCCAGCGTCGCAAACAGCGCATCTTCCACCAGCACACCAGCGCCTGTCAGTGCGTTGAGCAACGAAGACTTACCCGCGTTGGTATAGCCGACAATTGCCACGCGCGGCAGGTGTCCAGCCTTACGACGTGCGCGTTTAATCTCACGCGCAGTCTTCATGCCAGCCAATTCCTTGCGAATCCGCGCCATATCTTGGCGTAGTCGCTGACGATCGGTTTCGATCTTAGTTTCACCCGGACCACGCAGACCCACGCCGCCGTTGGAGCCCGCGCGACCACCAGCCTGACGCGATAGGTTGCCGCCCCAGCCGCGCAGACGCGTGTACAGGTACTGCATTTGTGCCAGCGAGACCTGCGCCTTGCCCTCCTTGGACTTCGCGTGCTGAGCAAAGATATCCAGAATCAGCATGGTGCGGTCAATAACCTTGGCGTCAAGCCGGTCCTCCAGCGCCACCAATTGGCCGGGAGACAGCTCACCGTCGCAAATAACTGTATCTGCGCCGGTAGAGGCGACAATATCGCGAAGCTCGTTGAGCTTGCCAGATCCCACGTAAGTACCAGGGTCTGGCTTATCGCGGCGCTGCAGCACCATCTCTAAAACTTCCGAACCTGCAGTCTCTGCCAGTGCGGCGAGCTCCTCCATCGCCACTTCGGCTTCCTGAAGGGTCCCGGACGTCCAGACACCGAGCAGCACAACGCGTTCCAGCCGGAGCTGACGGTATTCGACCATCACTTCTTCAGACTCAGTATGTGCTACTGACCTGGTCAGCCGGCGCAGAGAGGATCGCGCCTCCAGATCCAAATCACCGACGGTAGGTTCCCTTTGCGTGCCGACGTCCGTTGCGAACGCATCTCCGGAGGCACTATCGGCGTTTTCGCCAGCATCGTTAGCGCCGATGAAAAAATCGTCCATCTCGTGCGAGGTGCGAGCTTGCTGCGACGTGTCGTCGCTGACCTCATCAAAGTTGTTGGAAAAATTCGTCATACTAGCTGCTATTGTCGCATGACAAGCCAAATTCTCCGCATTGTGTGCGGAGAATACCGAGCCGAAGCTCAAGACTTAGGCTGCAGAAGGTGGCCTGCGTGTCAGAACCAGTGCGACCGGACCACTATTAGAACTACCGCCAGCACACGTACCGCTGTCGGACATTCCACAGTTGGAACAACCTCCGCCTGGGCACATGCCACCGAGGGATTCCCGGCGCAGTTGGCCGGTGTGTTCCATGCGGTCAAGGATGAGGTCTACCGTTGCTCGCTGCAGGCCAGTGATTTCGCAAATCTTGCGTCGGGAGCTAATGCCCTGCGCAATTGCATCCTGAACGGCTTCTGAAGGCCGACGAGTAACCGTCGTATTCTTCCTGGCTCTAAAGAGTCCCACGGCGATAGCTCCTTTCCATATCGCGATTCTTGTTGGATCTGATTTCTAGTTTGCAAGTGTGACTTAGTAGCTTTGCCGAAGCTACTAGGAATCAACGAGGCTTTACAGGAACAGCTTCAACCCTTGGAAAACAATCACGGCCAGTGCCCATGCAACGACCAGCTGCGCTAGCAAACCGAAGCCCGTCCACTTCAAGCCGATCTCTCGACGTTGTGCCGCGAGCGTAGCCACGCACGGTGTGTAAGCCAGCAGGAAGATCATGTAGGCCCAAACTGCTGCCAATCCGTGTCCATCGGATGCATTGTCAAAGTCACGTCGAATATTCACCGCGAGCGGGCTGGAGGCCTGTTCGCTCGAATCGGAATCGGTGACGTCCTCCACTGCATAGGTCTGTGCCCAGGTAGAAATGACGGCTTCCTTGGCCACAAAGCCCGTCACCAACGGACCTGTCAGAGACCATGTACCGAAACCTGCCGGGTTGAACACAGGAGCAATAGTTGCGCTGACTGCACCGTATGCGGAGTCCTGCGGTGCTAGATTTTCATCGGCAAAGGAGTGCCCGGAGACAACCGGAATAGACATCAGTAGCCATACGACGATGACGGTGCTGACGATGATTCCACTAGCGGTCTGCAGGAAGCCCTTCAGACGCATCCACATCACAGATAGTGCCAGCCGTGCGGTCGGAAGCTGGTAGGTTGGCAGGTCAATGACCAGCGGTTCCGACGGCATCGTGCGCCACAGGGTCTTACGCAGTGCAAGGCCGGTCAGAACGATCAGCAGAATCGAGATCACGTACATAGCGAAGACGACTGTGCCCGCGTGTTCCGGGAAGAACACCGCACCCAACATGACATACACGGTTAGGCGCGCCGAACAGGAGGTAAACGGAACCAGTAGAGCCGTCAAAATGCGGTGGCGCGGATTACTCAGCACACGTGTTGCCGAAATCGCTGGCACATTACAACCAAAGCCAACAATGAGCGGAATAAATGCCTTACCCGGAAGACCAATTGCACGCATGACACGGTCAGCCACCACGGCTGCACGCGCCATATACCCTGAATCCTCGAGTACTGCGAGGCACAGGAACATGAGTGCCATCAGCGGAACGAAGGTCAGCACCATGCCGACACCACCGATGATGCCGTTTACAAGCAGCCCGGTGACAATCGGATGGTCCCATCCCACAGCTTCTAATCCACGGGTAACCAAATCTGCGAAATTACCGGTAATAAGGGTTTCCAAACCGTCCTGCAACGGTGCTGCTACCGTCGTCGTGATTTGGAAGACTGCCCACATAACTGCCAGGAACACAATCGGTCCGAGCACCGGGTGAAGAACCACGTTATCAATGCGGTCGGAGAAAGTCTGGCGATCTTCCACCCCGCCCGTAGATGCCGCAACCGCCGCATCAATCGCGGCAAAGCGTGCGTCGTCCAGGCGTTCAATCGATTCACCATCGACCTGGCGAATCGGTGACGACACAGAACTACATCCGTCCAGAGCCGCTGCTACCGCGTCGGCCAACCGCGCCATTCCCGCTTTACGACGGGGATCCAGCGCCACCACCGGCATCCCCATAGCTGACTGCAATGCGTCCGGATTCACATCGATGCCCTTGGCCTTGGCAACATCTAGTTTGGTCAGAGCCAGAACGATGCGCTGGGGCTGTTCCGCCAATTCCGCGGCCATGTAGAGACCACGGCCCAGTGCCGTGGCGTCGACAACGACAACGACGAGATCCGGGCGTTCTTCTTCCGGTTTCTCGATGAGCATCTCGCGAGTGAGCTCTTCGTCCGGGCTCATGGCATCCAGCGAGTAAGCACCCGGGAAATCGATGACATCGTACTCAGCGGCATCGGTCTTCCACGCGCCGCGGCTGACCTCTACGGTCGTACCGGGCCAATTGCCCATCTGCGCTTTCGCACCAGTCAAACTATTGAACAGTGTTGACTTACCGGAGTTCGGTGCGCCGACTACTGCGACAACAGGTGCACCATCCTTTGCTGGTGCTCCGCCACTGCATGCATGGCAGCTGGGCGTGGATGCGAATTTTCGCGTTGAGGAATCCGTAGGTGTTGTCATTGTTTACTTTCAGAAGGGAGGTGAGAAAAGAGATGTAGGGGACCTAACCCGCGACGGACATCTTGTGCAGCGTGCTGGCATCGATGGCGTAGCGCGTTGCGCCAGCATGGACGATTCGCCCACCGCCGCTGGTGCTCCGTCCCACAGTGACACTCATTCCAGGCCGAAGCCCCAGTTGCGAAAGCCTGCGGCACAGGCGCTCATCCACATGCGACGCTCCCAGAGTGACGGTTACCCCCACCGGGACGTCGGCAAGCGACTGAATGTCATCCGACTGTTTTCGAGACCGCAATCCGAGCATGAGAAACCTCGCTTATATAGATAAGAATTAAGCTAAGCAAATCGTGTTTACAGAGATGAGCTTACTCTTAGGCATGCCTAAATGGAATAAACCCGGCACACCTAAGGAAAGTTATTTATGCCACACTTAACCTTTACCTATTTGGCGTGGCAGAATTGTTAGCCCCATCCGAATAGTTGCCGCGGCGTGCAGGAATGGTTCTAGGTACCCCAGAGCACAATGTGCTCACGTGCGATTCGTTAGTTCGCAGATGAAGATATGGGAAGTATCATCGAAAAGTATGACTACTGACTTGCGAAGCATTGGCATGGACTACCCCAGCTGGCGAGACGCGATGGAAGCCGCGATTGCCAGTGACAATCTGTCGGTCATCGGCGAGGTCCGCGGTGGCCAGCTGGTCCGTTTCGAAGATTCCTCTGGTGCGCGTCTGCACATCCTGGGTGTTGAACCATTTTCTACCTACGCCGGCTTCGCGGGCAGCCCGACCGTCACTGCCCATGTATCCAGCGTGGACGATGTCTTGGCGCTCGTGGAAATCGTCGAGGATGATCCCTCCTCGGATAACTTTGACAAGGTCATCGAGGTCGCTACCTGCCTGCTGTCACAGGGGCCAATGATTGTTGATGCCGGAACTCAGACTTTTGAGCATGTCGCGCTATCAGCTCTAGCAACTGATTTCACCCTCGACGCATCCAGCGAAGAGTACGAGAAGCGCACCGGGGCAACCCCGACAACATTGGACTTCGAAGGTGCTAAGGCAATTGTCGGAGATCAGGTCGGGAAGGCATCGCCTAGCGCAACCGTGAAACTGGCTGGTGTTATCAATAACTCCCGCAAGCATGTCAATGAGCTAACCGGCAAGAAGTTCTGGGTGCTCAACCTTGCTCTGCCGACTCCTATGGACGTACTTGTCCCCGGCGGCGACGAAGCTCCCCAGCCAGGCATGGTCGTTTCCGGTACTTTCTCACTGACCGGTGAGATCATTCCGCCTCAAGGTTGCGGAGGCGGCTGTGGCGATGGCGGCTGTGGTTGTGGCGACGGTGGCTGCGGCGGACACTAGTCCGCTGATTCCCCCACCGCTTCCACTACCCCGCTAGTGCTCCTGCAGCACTAGCTACCAGTCACAGGGCTTCCAGCTCAATATCGCCGAGCGTGTGAATCACGCTCGGCCCGGTCAAGGTCGCCGAGAAGTCCCCATCCGCATTGCTGGCCTTGTGGACATCCACAGTCACCACACCGCCGGGCACCTTGACTGTCACAGCCCCCTCAGTCCGGCCGGCATCGGCCAGCGCGGCAATAGCTGCCGCAACCGTACCGGTGCCACACGAGCGAGTCTCACCAACTCCGCGTTCAATAACTCGCATGGACACCGAATCAGAGGCATCCAGCGGGGTGACAATTTCCACATTGAGGCCGTTCGGGAACATGGCTTCGTCGGCACGCACTGGCTTCGCGACACTACCCGCCGCTTCCAATTCCAGCTCCGCCAGAGCGGCGGCATTTAGGCCAGGCATGACGCAGGCCAAATGCGGATTTCCCACGTCGACACCAATCCCGGCGAATTTCTGGGCATTGTTGCCCGAACCAATGAACGCAGTAGCGAGGCCGAGGACTTCCGGCTGGCCCATATCCACCCCAACGACCGCGTGCCTGCGGCTGAGCTCATCAATCGAAACAGCGCGCAGCCCTGCTCGAGTGCCCACCCGCAAAGTTCCGTCGACGACACTGTCCGGGCTGTGAATCGCGGCAATATAGTGTGCAAAGACGCGGACACCATTCCCGCACATCTCGGCAATAGAACCGTCACTATTGCGGTAGTCCATAAACCAATCGTCGGCTTTAACGCCCTCCGGCAATGCCGCCAAAACACCGGCATCGACGAGTTTCCCCGCTCGGGCAACCCGCAGGACGCCGTCAGCGCCAAGACCTCGCTGTCGATCGCACACTGCTGCGACCAGTGATTCGGTCAAATCAATCGACACCAAATCATCTGGAAAAATCAAGAAATCGTTTTGAGTACCGTGGCCTTTGGCGAATGAAACCATGCCCTTGATGCTAGCGGGAGGTCCGAATCTCTTACAGACCAAGTGCGGAAAACGCCTGTCCCGGCACGTCACCGGCAGCGTCTAGCCACGTGATTCGATGATCACGGTTGAACCAGGAGCGCTGACGTCGCACATACCTGCGCGTACCAGTAATCGTGCGTTCACAAGCCGTATCCAGGTCGTAAACCCCATCGAAGTAGTCCAGCACCTGCGCATAGCCGATCGCGCGACTAGCGGTCACACCTTCGCGCAACCCTTGCGCAATCAAACTCTCAGTTTCTTCCACCAGGCCAGCGGCAAACATGCCCCGCGTACGCTGTTCAATCCGCGGATTTAGCCATTCCGCCTGCGTGCGCAACCCCAATATGCGAGTGTTCCACCGCGGTGGCTTATCAATCGACGGCTTCGACGCTGCAAAAGGTTTGCCCGTGAGCTCGATGACCTCCAGGGCCCGGACGGTGCGCCGCGGGTCATTGGTCTCAATAATTGCCGCCGCATCCGGATCAATCCCTGCCAGCCGATCATGCAACGCCGCCGGACCGATCTCGTCCTGCACTGTCTCCCACTTCGCACGTACTTCAGGGTCCGTAGGTGGGAACTGCCAGTCGTCCACCAACGCCTGCACATACATCATCGACCCGCCGACAAGGATGGGGACTTTCCCCCGCGCGCGAATGGCCTCAACATCCGCGACCGCCTCACGCTGATACGTCGCCACACTCGCCGGCTGCGTCACGTTCAGCACATCGAGTTGGTGGTGCGGAATCCTCCGCCGCTGGTCCACCGACAGCTTCGCTGTTCCGATATCCATTCCTCGATAGAGCTGCATCGAATCAACATTGACGACCTCACCGCCAAGCTGCTCCGCAAGTACCAGCCCCAAATCCGACTTTCCCGACGCCGTCGGCCCTACCACCGCAATCGGCACCGGCAAGCTCTCACTCTCGAAAGCCGTCACTACCCAGTTCACACTCCTGCACAAAAACTAAAAACGCGCGCTCTTACTTCGCAACACACTGCCAGCTGGCCACGTGGTAACCGATGCCGTAAGGCGCCCTGTCATAGTAAGAACGCTTTACGACGGTCATTCCAGACCCCTTCCAGCTTTCAGCAGCTTTACTCAGCTGCTGCCATAACTCGGCTGCGTACGCGCCGGGAGCTGGAAACACAATATTTTCCACGTTAATACTTGAGCAGTCCTGACCAGCAATCAGACTGCACAGCGCATCAACCTCCGCTGCACCTTCAATTACGCCGACCGGGGAATCGTCCGCAAGGCCGAATGCGCCGTCGACAAGCACAAGCAGACGCGTGTGACCGGCAGCGAGTGCCTCAGCGATAGAGTCGAAGCACGTTGCCTGAATGACGCGGCCAGTGGGTCCTTCAGAATTCCGTCGCGCGTAGTCTTCGATAAGCCAGCGTCCCAGCAGCTCAGGTAATTCGGTTCCGCCTGACACCGTGACATCAACCCCATACGGAGAAAAACTGCCGGGTGCGCTGGTCTGGTGCGGGGACTTCGCCTGCATCCTGCCAGTGATAATAGCGACCGCGCCGGGCTCCCCGGGCTCGTCATGTCTCCACAGCGTCGCGACGGTTTCACGGGCATGACGGCGCAATTCCGTGGTGATAGGTGCAAAACCACCCAGCTCCTCGACGATGAGGAGCGCACGCGGAACGATAACAAGCCGAGGCAAACGCGAATTCACGTCCTCAACGCTACCGTGAGGGGCTAGTCGATGCCTTAATCCGGCGGTGTTACGCGCGCTGTGCCAAAATTTTTGGGATACTCGAGCACATACCGTAAGTGTTTGATGGCAGCCGTGTCGCGCGGCAGTTCTGCATGAAGATTGGAAGAGGTTTACCCACTATGACCGGTACCAGCAATTCCCCTAAGCCAGGTCCACGCCCGGGTCCACGTCCGGGACCTCGACCAGGCTCAATGCCGGCTCATCGTAAGGCCCCTGGAGCTACTCCAGCGCCTGCGGGGTCGGCCGCTGTGGCACATGCCGTCCACAATGATCCAAAGAAGTTTGGCCGCATTGACGAAGACGGCACTGTTTGGCTGGTCACCAGCGCCGGCGAACGCAATATTGGCTCCTGGCAGGCTGGCACCGTAGAAGAGGGTTATGCCCACTACGGCAAGCGCTACGAGGATCTGGCCACCGAGGTCGAGCTACTGGAATCTCGTGTAGTCTCCCACCCGCAGGAGGCAAAGACCATTTCTCACAACGCAGTTGAACTGCGTGAGAGCCTTGCCACCGCCACGGTCCTCGGCGATATCGATGCGCTGGATAAGCGCCTTGCAGAGGTCATTGCCACCTCCCACGTCGCAGAGGAAAAAGTCGCTCACGACAAGGCAGAGCGCCGTAAGAACGCCATCGCACGTAAGGAAGAGCTCGCCGCAGAGGCCGAAGAGCTCGCAGAGAACTCCACCGAGTGGAAGGTCGCCGGCGACCGTATCCGCGAAATTCTCACAGAGTGGAAGCAGATTCGCGGCATCGACCGCAAAACTGATGATCAACTCTGGCGCCGTTACTCCCGCGCGCGTGATTCTTTCAACCGCCGCCGCGGTGCCCATTTTGCGGAACTGGACCGCAACCGTGCGGCTGCTCGCCGCGTTAAGGAGGACATCATTGAGCGAGCTGAGGCCCTGAAGACCTCCACTGATTGGGGTGGCACCGCTGCTGCCTTCCGTGACCTGATGGCTGAGTGGAAAGCCGCTGGTCGAGCCCCACGCGAGGTCGATGACAAGCTGTGGGCCCAGTTCAAGGCCGCCCAGGATGAGTTCTTTGGTGCTCGCAACGCGGTCAACGAAGCTCGAGACAAGGAGTTCGAGGAAAACGCCGCGGCCAAGGACGCACTGCTGGCTGAATACGACGACCGCATTGATCCGTCCAAGGGCCTCGATCACGCTCGCAACGAACTGCGTCAATTGCAAGAGAAATGGGAGGCCATCGGCTTTGTGCCGCGTGGTCGTGTGCGTGAGTATGAAAACCGCATTGGCGCACTGGAAAAGCGCGTCTCCGATGCTGCTGATTCGCAGTGGCGCCGCACCGACCCCGAAGCACAGGCTCGCGTCCAGCAGTTTGCCGACCGCGCAGCGGAGTTTGAGCAGAAGGCCGCCGAACTCGAGGCGAAGGGCAAGGCTTCTCAGGCAGCCAAGGCTCGGGAGCAGGCCGAACAGTGGCGACAGTGGGCAGAGCAGGCCGCGGAGACTCTCAAGGAGCTCTAACAGAAGCTAGTTGTGTGTCGGGGAAGCAGGTTCTCGCTCTCCGGCGTCCGCAACAGAATTCTGGCTCAGCTACGCGCTGGCAACGCGTCGCTGGTTAAAAGAAAGGGGCTCTCTTCCGGAGTGGAAGAGAGCCCCTTACTTACTGCGCTAGTTAGAAAGTCTCACTACTCGTCGCTGACCTGTTCGGCCTTTTCGCCGGTCTGCTGAGAGACATTGTCCGCACTACTTCCCTGCTGGCGACGATTGCGTCGGCGAGCACGTTCACGGCGGTCGTCGACGACCTCAACATCCGTAGTCGTATTCGGTGTCAGGCCCGCCCGCAGGTAAACCTGCTGCGCGCGCAGTACCGGATCGGTGTCAGCGTGCTTGCGACGTTTCGTCGCGATTGCGAGCTGCTCCTTACTACGTCGGAAAGCGATGAAAGTCACGGAGATGGCCAGTAGAAAACTGCAGAAAATACCGAGCATCAGGCCGAAGGAAATACCCTCGCCGGCCAGTTCCTGTGGACGAGACTGACGCATCCAGCCAGCGAAGACTGAGTAGACCATCTGAATACAGGCAAAAAACCAGGTGACAAATGCGAGAATCGTCGTCCGCGTAATCAGCGTGGCAATAGCTAGCAAGACACCTACCACCACGAGAATGGAGTAAATTCGCTCCGGTCGAGTCGTGAAGTACTGATGCGCAACATCCGTATCCAGCAACACATCAAAGCCCAAAACGACGCCAGAGTGCGGAAGGAAGAAACTCGTAATGAGGCCGATGACGGCAACCATCATCGGAATCACCGCACGGCCGAGATCCAGCTCGCCAGCGGCCTTGCGTTCCTGAACCCGCAACGCCTGCGCGGATTCCACCGACTGCTCGCTAGTGGATTCCATATCACTTTCCGGCGAAGCCTTGTCACTACTCACAGCCGCATCCCTCACTTACACTCGTTTTCTCCGGGCGCCCAATCTTTGGCAAGCCCAGACCAACTCCAATCGGAGCGGTCGTCGGTGTCTGACCGACCTCTACATTATCCCCCGCCTTTGTGCGGCGGTGTGTGAGCACACCGGAGTCAGCAATGAGGAAGTGCGGTGCGGAGTCGGTCACGCGCACTGTCACGTAATCACCTGGGCGAATCTTGCGGTCGACGACGCCTGGTTTGCTTTCCGACGGGCTGAAGTGCACCAGGCGGCCATCCCGACTCCGACCAGACATGCGATGAGTCTCCGCATTCTTACGGCCATCGGACTGGCTGACCAGCAGCTCGACTTCCCGGCCGACTAGCTTGGCGTTTTCTTCCTCGGAAATACGCTCCTGAAGTGCTAGCAGCCGACCATAGCGTTTCTTCACAACCTGTGGTGGAACCTGATCCGCCATGGTTGCCGCCGGAGTTCCCGGGCGGGGCGAGTATTGGAAGGTGAACGCCGAGCTAAAGCGAGCCTTTTCCACCACGTCGAGAGTTTGCTGGAAGTCCTCTTCAGTCTCGCCTGGGAAACCGACAATGATGTCAGTGGTAATGGCCGCGTCCGGCATTTTTTCCCTAACCTTCTCCAGAATTCCCAGGAATTTCTTGGTGCGGTAGGAACGGCGCATGTCTTTCAGCACTCGGTCGGAACCGGACTGTAGTGGCATGTGTAGCTGATGAACCACATTCGGTGTCTCCGCCATAGCGTCGATGACATCATCGGTGAACTCAGCTGGGTGCGGAGACGTAAAGCGCACACGTTCCAACCCTTCAATCTGGCCGCAGGCGCGCAGCAACTTGGAAAAAGCCGAGCGGTCGCGTTCCATGTCAGGGTCGGCGAAGTTAACGCCATAGGCGTTGACATTCTGACCGAGGAGAGTCACGTCAGTAACGCCCTGCTCCACGAGTGCCTGTACCTCAGCGAGAATCTCGCCTGGACGACGATCGCGTTCCTTACCACGCAAACTGGGGACGATGCAGAAGGTGCACGTGTTATTGCAGCCTACGGAAATACTCACCCAACCTGCGTAAGTGGATTCACGCTTGGCCGGCAGCACCGAGGGAAATTCTTCCAGAGCATCCTTAATCTCGACTTCAGCCCGGTCATTATGGGCGGCGCGTTCCAACAGTGCTGGCAACGAACCCAAGTTATGTGTGCCGAAGACTACGTCCACCCATGGGGCCTTCTTTACGACGACGTCCTTATCCTTCTGGGCCAAGCAGCCACCGACGGCAATCTGCATGCCTGGGTGAGCTTCCTTGACTGGTTTGAGCTGTCCCAATGTGCCATAGAGGCGATTGTCGGCATTCTCTCGAACGGCACAGGTGTTGAAAACGACCAGATCAGGATTATCGCCTTCTGCAGCCGCTACATAACCGTTTTCTTCCAGCAAGCCAGACAGTCGTTCCGAGTCATGGACGTTCATCTGACAACCGAACGTACGTACCTCATATGTGCGTGGCGAAGACTGCTGCTGAGAGTTCAAAGAAGGGGTAGTCACGGCAGTTTAGGTTAGCTGTTTATGTCCCATTTCCCCAATCAGCGACCCCTTTAAACCTGACGGGTCCGCAGCCGGCGTGCTAATCCGGCGTGCGGTGGCACCGGCGCTAATCTGTGTCCTCTTCGAGTTCCCGGTATCGCTCTTCTAACTGATCCCGAGCAATGCTCATGGACAATTCAGAGGGGAAACCGCGCCGCGCCAGCACACCGACGACTTTGCGTAAATCCTTTTGCTTGGAGTTGAAGTCAGGTGCCGCTGTTTTAATAGTGGCCGCTTTCTTCGCCGCTAGCTTCCGGGCGACTTCTTCTTCCGCGTTGTGCGTAATCTGCTCCAACGCATCTGCACGAAGCGAAGCATCAATGCCCTTTTCCTGCAGCTCCCGGTTCAAAACCATCTTCGACTTGCCGCGACTGGCAAAGCGCTGCCGCACCCATTCGGATGCGAAAAGCTCGTCGTTAACCAATCCACTTCGGGTCAGGTCATCAACGACTTCTTCAATCATCGAGGTTGGAAACTCCTCGACTGCCTCGAGCCTTTCTACGAGTTCCTTGCGGGAACGCATTCGCTGATCGAGCAAGCGCAGTGCCTTAGCACGAATCGGGGCCTTGGATTCCTCCCGACCCGCATCGTAGAGCGAACTACCGTCAGCTTCCGCAATTTGCTGAGCAAGCTTTTCGATAGTCTCCCGCACATCCCGGCCGTTACGATCCTCCACGGTCCTCACTTTTCGTGTGTCGCGGCACTACGCCTCGAGCTAGCTAGTCTTCCAAATCATCGAAGTCGATGTCCGGCACGACATCGACAGGGGCATCGATATCGGTCTCGTCCTCGACCTCCGCGAATTCCCCGACACCGAGCTTCTTCTTGATCTTGACTTCGATTTCCTGGGCAATTTCTGGATTCTCGCGCAGGTGCATACGAGCCTTTTCCTTGCCCTGACCCAACTGATCGCCCTCGTAGGTAAACCACGAACCGGACTTCTTGACAATGCCGTTATCAACGCCCATGTCAATCAACGAGCCCTCACGCGAAATGCCCTCGCCGTAGATGATGTCAAACTCTGCCTGCTTGAACGGCGGCGACACCTTGTTCTTGACTACCTTCAAGCGCGTGCGGTTACCCACCGCATCCTGGCCGTCCTTCAACGTCTGAATTCGGCGTACGTCACAGCGAACGGAAGCGTAGAACTTCAGTGCTTTACCACCCGTGGTGGTCTCAGGAGAGCCGAACATGACGCCAATCTTTTCACGCAGCTGGTTAATGAAGATGGCAGTGGTGCCGGTGTGGGACAGCGCACCCGTCATCTTGCGCAGCGCCTGACTCATCAACCGCGCCTGCAGACCAACGTGGGAATCGCCCATTTCACCGTCGATTTCAGCCTTCGGAGTCAACGCGGCCACCGAGTCAACCACAATGATGTCAATAGCACCGGAACGCACCAACATATCTGTGATCTCAAGTGCCTGCTCACCGGTATCTGGTTGGGATACCAGAAGGTTGTCCGTATCTACTCCAAGCTTGCGCGCATAAACCGGATCCAGCGCATGCTCCGCATCAATAAAAGCGGCAATACCGCCCTGCCGCTGCGCCTCTGCAATAGCATGCAGTGCGACTGTGGTCTTACCTGAGGATTCTGGACCATAGATTTCTACGATACGACCACGCGGGAACCCGCCCAGGCCCAAGGCCACGTCGATAGCGATATTGCCGGAGGGAATAACCTGAATCGGAGGACGATTGTCGTCCCCCAGGCGCATAACTGCACCCTTACCAAAGTCCTTCTCAATATTCGCCAGAGCTACATCGAGCGCCTTCAGGCGATCATTGCCCTGGTTCGAAGCCGTAGCCTTCTTACGAGCCATAGTTCGTTGTTCTTCCTCATTGTCATTGTCGCGGTCATTGTCGCGTACGGTATCGGGTTCTGGAGCCGTACTCAGAGAATGTGTGTCCCGATTTTCATCCAAAACAGAAACTTCGCTCACACTTAATTAGGCGCGAAACTAGCCGTTCCGGTTCCAAATTGATCCGCGACACCTCTACTGCCGGTTACACCCGGAAGTTATACCGAATCAGACGGATTGACTTCATCAGCACTTTCGATAATATGCGAAACCCTGTTCGAATGGCAACGACACGCAAGAGCCGTCGGCAAGCATTCACCGTCGTCTACGCCGGAACCTATTCGTCAGGACCGTACCAGCGGTCTTCGGGAATATCGTGTTCCCTACACAGCGCCCACCAGATATCCCGAGGTTCGACCCCGTCCTCGAGCAATTCCGCGGGAGTTTTTCCATATTCCATCAGTACGTGGGAATGCAACAGCCACGGGCCGTGCTGAGGCCCAAATTCGTGGTTGACGAAGTTGTGAAAATCGGCCAATCGCATGAGACCAACGTACAAGATACCTGTCACTGATACCTACCTGGCCACCCTCTTTTCATAACCTCATCCCCGCTCCCCTGCCTGAACAGTGCTCAACCCAGGGGTTTAAGATGAGAGCTGTGAATAATTCCAAGGTATATGACCTCACTATTATCGCCGCTTTTGCAGCACTCATCATCGTGCTCGGCGGCATTGCCATTCCCGTTGGCGGACTAGGCGTGCCAGTCGTACTACAGAACATGGGCATCGCACTGGCCGGGATGATTCTCGGATTCAAACGCGGCGGCCTCGCCACTACCCTGTTTCTGGCCGTTGGTCTCGTGGGTGTCCCAAACATGGCGGGCTGGAAACCACTTCTCGCCGCATTCCCCGGCCCTACCGTGGGCTACATTGTCGGCTACTTAATTGCCGGTTTCACAATCGGCGCGATTGCCCAGCAAGCGCCACGGGCGAAGGTTTCACGTATCAGCGTCTTCATCGGCGCAGGCCTCGTCGGAGTTCTACTACAGTACTTCTTCGGATCTGTCGGATTGGCATGGCGTATGGGACTTAGCTTCACCGATGCACTGATTACCAATGTCCCGTTTATTCCCGGCGACGTGGCAAAGGTTGTCGTAGCCGCACTTATTGCTACTGCCGTACTGCAGGCTTTCCCTGATTTGCTTCCCGACGCTGCCAACCGTAAGCAAAGGCGTTTGGTTAAGGAAGCAGCCACCTCGGGCAATTAACCCCACAGAATTAGAAAGGGTCTCGAGTCGCACTATGCCCACCATCGCTTTTGACCGCGCGTCCGCAACCTATTCGGGACGCCAGATACTGAAGCCGACCACGCTAACTCTCACAGAGAACCGCATTGGCATTATCGGCGAAAACGGTGGCGGTAAGTCCACGCTGGTGCGACTCATTAACGGCCTGGGCCCGGTCACTGGTGGCACGGTCACGTATGAGGGCATGAATGTCGCAAAGCAGGCAAAGGCAATTCGCAAGAATGTCGGCTTCATCTTTTCTGATGCGGATAACCAAATTGTGATGCCGACAGTCGCAGAGGACATTGCCTTTTCACTACGCAAGCGAAAACTGCCAAAGGATGAGCGCAACCAGCTGGTGCAGGAAGCTCTTGAGCGATTTGGGCTCGCCAATCATGCTGACGCCTCGCCACACTTGCTCTCGGGTGGACAAAAACAGCTACTGGCGCTGGCGGCAGTGTTAATTCTTAATCCCACGACCATTATTGCCGATGAGCCCACTACGCTCCTTGACTTGCGCAATCGTCTCCACATTCGGAGTATTTTCGCCCAGCTTGAGCAGCAAATTATCGTGGTCACTCATGATCTGGATTTTCTTATGGACTTCGACCGAGTTATCCGTGTAAGCGCAGGAGAAATCGTCGACGACGGTGCGCCGAAGGAAGTTATTGACCGATACGTCAGCGATATGACTCGTGCGGAAGAAGGCCGCTCATGATTCATCCAGCCGATGTCCCGTTAGGGCTTTACCTAAACCATAAGTCCCCTGTGCACAGGCTCCCGACGGCCCCCAAACTCATCATTGTCATCGCATTTTTATTGCTCACCGGGATTCTCGTGGATACCTGGCTAGGCGGGGCGATCGCCCTGGCAATTGTCACCCTCGCTTATGCGGTGGCCAAGGTGCCACCCATGGTTGCTTTCCGACAGCTCCGTGGAGCCGTAGTCATTTTGGCGCTGCTTTCGCTTCTCCTGTGGTGGCGCGCCGGAGGTGAGCAAGCGCTGACGACCTTCCTCGCACTTCTCGCCGCAATCGCAGCGGCAATATTGCTAACGCTGACGACCCGCGTCAGCGACATCATGGATACTTTGACCGCTGCGATGCAGCCGTTCGCCCGTTTCGGCCTACCAGTCGACACCATCGCGCTCGCACTATCGCTGACGCTGCGTATGATTCCGCTTCAGGTTATGGCCGCTGCCGAGGTACTGGAGGCTCGAAAAGCCCGAGGGGCTACCGGCTCAATCATTGCCTTCGGCGTACCTGTGGTCATCCGAACCATTAATCGCTCGAAGGCAATGGGCGATTCGCTAATCGCACGTGGCGAAGGTGAGTAGGAGAATTAATTGCCCTCACGCAGCTGGCGCATGCGCTCAGCAACAGCAGGGTCAACGTTGGAGGCAGCGCTTCCCTCGATGGACTTCTGAGCCGCGCCACCAGAGAGCTCGTTGCCACCGTTCATTTCTGCGCGGATTTGCTCCAGGCGAGAGTGCCCAGCAAGCTGAACGCCTGCGGCCTCTACCTCAGCCATACGCCCCTGAACCGAGTTCTGAGCCAGCTCAGCCTGACCAAGAGCGTTAGCGTAACGACGCTCAATCTTGTCACGAACCTGATCCAGATTAGGTGTAGCCCCCGAAGAAATCTGATTCATCGACTGCAGGGACTCAGAGACCTTCTCCTGCATCTTTGCTTGCTCCAGCTGGCTGAGGAGCTTTGCGCGCTCCGCGACCTTCTGCTGCAGCTGCATGGAATTACGCTCGACGGCCTTCTTAGCCTGAGCTGCCTGCTGCAGCGACTGATCGTGCAGAGCCTTCAAATCTTCTACCGACTGCTCAGCAGTAACCAACTGAGCTGCGAAAGCCTCAGCTGCGTTCTCATACTCCGTAGCCTTGGCGGTATCCCCCTCAGCACGAGCCTTGTCAGCGAGCTGCAATGCCTGACGAGTGTTCCCCTGCAGCTTCTCAATCTCAGCGAGCTGACGGTTAAGGCGCATTTCCAGCTGGCGCTGATTACCAATCACCGCCGCTGCCTGCTGCGATAGTTCCTGGTGCTGCCGCTGGGCATCCTCGATAGCCTGCTGAATCTGCACCTTCGGATCAGCGTTTTCCTCAATCTTGGAGTCAAAAGCGGCCATCAAGTAATTCCACAGCTTTACAAATGGATTAGCCATAGCGTCCCATACACCTTTCTTATTGCAACTACCTCAAAGCAGGTCTGTGCTTATCGCGCACCCAATCTTAACTAAAGCCGAGCGTCTTCGGGTGCTAAGTACCCGAGCAATGGAATGAAATTCCACCGGCGCAACCAATTTCTACATCGCTGCCAATTCTGGGCTCGCCGAATGCAGAGCCATCGCTGTGGCCGCTTCCATCATCAAATCCGACACCGTCACACCAAGCGCCGCGCATACCGACGCCAGCAGCTCAGACGAGACTTCTTTCCGTCCACGCTCAAGCTCAGACAAATAACCAGGGCTAATAGCCGCATTTTCAGAAAGCTCACGCAGCGTCTGTCCACTGCGCGAACGGATATCACGCAGCGTCTCCCCCAGTGCCTCTCGCAGGAGTGGCTCACGGGATTCTCCCCGTTCCGCCAAATCCTGTGCCGTTAACTTTGCAACCGATCCAGGCTGCTCCCCTACAGCCACCCGCGCCGACGGTGCTGTGGCATCCATGGAAGCTTCGAAAGCGGCAGCGCTATCTACCTCTGGGTAGCGAATGGTCATAAGTGCAGTATTGTTGGTCATCACTTTCTCTAACGCTTTAGAAGGCCGACCTGTTCCCAATTTTCAAAAATTCTACTCACCGTCGAGATTCTGCAACAACAGTTCTAACGCCAATACCACTGCTTGACGACGAATCTCCGCGCGCGAACCCTCTTTATTCACCGGCAACCAAACAGCGGTTACCCCATCAAGGTCCGAAACCCCCGGCGGTTTCAGACCACACCAGACTTCACCTACTGGGTGCCCATCCTGCATGGCTGGACCAGCAACGCCAGTTAGCGAAATCCCCCAGTCCGCCACTGTCTTATTCGCCACTCCAAGTGCCATATACCGGGCCGTCAACTCGGACACGGGGCTATATGCGGCCAAAACATCCTTTGGCACGTCGGCAAGCAACGCCTTCGTGTCAGTGGCGTAGGTGACCACGCCACCGCGCAGAACGGCGGAGGCTCCCGGTACGGAGGCGACGGTGGCGCAGAGAAGACCTGCGGTAAGAGATTCTGCGGCTGCAAAAGTCTCTCCGCGGGAGGCAAGCGCTTGGACGAGTTGAAACGAAACGCCGTCAACAGCGTCATCGTTTTGGTCGCTCTGGGCGAGGTGTTCGACTGTGTTCACAGCTTTAACCTCCACTTAATTCCTCTACGAGACCTTACGCGCATCCACAATGTACTGGATACCCGTACCGACGGTGACGACGATGGCGGCAATCATCACAATCCAGGACGGCCAGAACAACCAGTCCACTGGCATCAGGAATAGCCCCACTGCTACAGACTGCAGGACCGTCTTTATCTTGCCGCCCCGAGAAGCCGGAACAACACGCCCCTGACGCAGTGCGAACATACGCCAGATGGTGATGCCACCTTCGCGAATTACGATGATGACAGTCACCCACCACGGCAGAATCTCGATGATATTCATACCGATCAGCGCGGCCAGCATCAGCGCCTTATCGGCAATCGGATCGGCAATCTTGCCAAAGTCGGTAATGAGATTACGGCTGCGTGCGAGGTGCCCGTCCAACTTGTCAGTCGCCATCAGAAGCGCGAAAACGACAAACGACCACCAGCGCCAATTGGTGGCTTCGCCGCCCTCCTGAAGAAGTACCCACAGGAATACCGGCACTCCGAGGATGCGAAGCACGGTCAGGAAATTGGGCAAGTTCCAGTTGGAAACACGGCTTGTATCAGCACTTGGAGCAGTCACAGTTGTTACCTTATCTCACAATCGTGTTCGATTAATGCCCAGGCTCGTTCTTACCCGTGTGCGAACCGTTAGTTTCGTTTCCGGCCGACGCTGACCTCTCACCGACAGAGGCAGAGGAAGCGTGAGAGCCAAGGCCATCGTCGTTTCCATGATCATCGTGGTGAACACGCGGAAGGGCAATCGCACCCATGTTTTCATCACGCTTAATCTTGAGCCACGATGCCAGGACAGTCACCACCAGTACGATGACGATCACCGCCAGCGACATCCAGGTCGATACTTCAGGCACCGACACGTTCTCACCGCCGTTAATAAACGGCAGGTTGTTTTCATGCAGTGCGTGCAACAGCAACTTCACGCCAATGAAGGCCAGGATGACACCCAGACCATAAGCCAGGTACACCAAGCGATCCAGCAGACCGTCAAGCAAGAAGTACATCTGACGCAAACCCATGAGAGCCAGGGCATTTGCAGTAAAGACGATGTATGCCTCATCCGTCAGGCCGTAGATAGCCGGGATAGAGTCAAACGCAAACATCACGTCGATAAAACCAATGGACACCAGCGCGATGGCAAGCGGCGTCAAGTAACGCTTGCCGTTTTCCTTAACGGTCAGCTTGTCCTTGTTGTAATGATCCGAAATTGGGACAATTCGACGCAGCCATTGAATCAGCTTCATATCCGACGGATCGGGTTCCGGCTTATCGACGGCTTCGTCGTACACCGTCTTGACAGCCGTGTAAATCAGGAAGATTGCAAACAGGTAGAAAACGTCAGACCACTTGGCAATAACGGCCGCACCAGCCCAGATGAACAGGCCTCGGAATACCAGCGCCATCGCAATACCGAACAGCAAAACCTTTTGTTGGTACTGGCGCGGAATCTTAAACGCACCGATGATGAGTGCAAAGACAAACAGGTTGTCTACGCTGAGCGCCTTTTCAGTGATATAGCCCGATAGAAACTCAATGCCTCGGTGGTGATCCCATAACAACCACACCATTCCGCCGAAAATTAATGCCAAGACTACGTAGAAAGCGGTCCAGCCGCCGGCTTCCTTCATAGTTGGGTTATGCGGCGTGCGAACGTGTGCATAGAAGTCAAAGGCGATAAAACCCATGACGACCACAATGGTGATAATCCATACCAATGCGGGGACATGCATATTAAAAAAAGACCTCCGGTCGTGCGAACATGAACCGGAGGTCTCTCCTGCTTCTGCCAAAGTGGCAAAAGTGACGGCACCGGGATTGAATCTGCACAAAGCAAGTCTGTGCGTCCAATCCGTGCTGACGATAACCGTCACGGGCTAGCGGAAAACATCCGCTCTTACCGGGGATACTCCCCTCCACGTGTGCCGACTATACACGCAATCAGAAACCGCGGTGAGGCTAGGTCGTCCTACGCCATAGACTGATTCGGATCAGCGTCGACTACGTTTATTTCTTCCTTAGGAGCGTCCTCCGGATTTGCGCCCTTGATCATCCACTTAATGGTTTCGAGCTCCTCTGGCTTGACCAGCACCTCACGTGCCTTAGAGCCCTCTGATGGCCCGACCACTCCGCGAGTTTCCATCAGGTCCATCAGTCGACCAGCCTTGGCAAAGCCGACTCGCATCTTGCGCTGCAACATCGAGGTTGACCCGTGCTGTGCGGTGACCACCAGCTCGACTGCCTGAAGCAAATCTTCCAGGTCATCTCCAATATCGGGGTCAATGTTGCGCTCAGCCTCAGCGCTCTTATCCTCTGTGACACCCTCGGTGTAATCCGGCTCGGCCTGTGCCTTAGCCGCATCGACTACTGCCTGAATCTCCTCGTCTGTGACGAAGGCACCCTGCAGCCGTCGCGGCTTGCCTGCACCCTGTGGAATGAACAGGCCATCGCCCATACCAATGAGCTTTTCAGCACCGCCCTGGTCAAGAATGACGCGGGAGTCCGTGAGTGACGAGGTAGCGAATGCCAGTCGCGATGGCACATTCGTCTTAATCAAGCCGGTGACCACATCCACAGACGGACGCTGCGTAGCCAGCACCAAGTGGATACCGGCGGCACGGGCCTTCTGCGTGATGCGTACAATCGCATCTTCGATATCGCGGGGTGCGGTCATCATCAGGTCTGCCAGCTCGTCGACGACACAGACAATGTACGGGTACGGACGGTACTCGCGTTCCGAGCCAAGTGGCGTCGTAATCTCGCCGGACTTGACCTTACGGTTGAAGTCCTTGATGTGACGGACGCGGGCGGCCTTCATGTCCATGTACCGCTGTTCCATCTCTTCAACCAGCCACTGCAGAGCCGCCGCGGCCTTCTTCGGCTGAGTGATGATTGGCGTAATCAGGTGAGGAATCCCCTCATAGGGAGTCAGCTCGACCATCTTCGGGTCCACCAGAATCAGTCGGACATCCTCCGGGGTTGCACGCGTCAGCAGCGACACCAACATCGAGTTTACGAACGCGGACTTACCCGAACCGGTCGAACCGGCAACGAGAAGGTGCGGCATCTTCTGGATAGAGTGCGAGATGAACTCGCCCTCAATATCCTTACCGAGGCCAATCAGCATCGGGTCATCGTTCGCAACGGTTTTGGGCGCGTTGAGTACGTCGGCAAGCCGAACCATCTCACGGTCGTTGTTCGGTACCTCGATACCAACGGCTGACTTGCCCGGAATCGGAGTCAGTAGGCGGACATTGTCGGTCGCTACCGCATAGGCAATGTTGGACTGGAGGTTCGTGATCTTCGAGACCTTCACGCCCGGGCCAAGCTCGACCTCGTAGCGAGTCACCGTCGGACCGCGAGAGAAACCAGTCACCGCAGCGTCGACCTTGAATTCTGCGAATACCTCAGTAATCGCTTCAATCATGCGGTCGTTCGTCGCCGTACGTGTCTTGGGGCGCTCACCTGGGATCAACAAGTTAGTCGATGGCAGGTGGTAGTCAGACTCCGGCGTGCATGCCGACGAAGCGGACGTACCCTCGGCGTCCTTTTCCAATTCAGACTTCGGAGTTGTGGCCGGAATCTTAGAGGCATCGATGCCAGAACGAGCGGCAATGGCATCCATAGTGCGACGGGTAGCCTCAGAAACCGCATCCCGCGAATCGTCGACAGACGACTCGCCCTGCGGGGCACTCTCGGGCGCTACGGTCTCAGGCTGAACGGGCTGTTTCGGAGCTCGGGAAGCGGAAACACGATTGCGTTCGCTGCTGCTCGCTGCAGCAGCCTCCTGCGTCGGGTACTCGGAGTACTCGTCATACTCCTCGTCGGCAGCATGGTAGTTCGTGCCCCCGACAGCCGGAATAGTCGATTCCGTTTCGGCGGTGTCCCGATGCACAGCATCCGACTGAGTTTCCTCCACGTACTCAGCCGCCGGAAACGCCGGCTCCACCGGGGAGACTCGGTTGGAGTGCTGTGCCCCATGCCGGACATCAAACACTGTGGTCTTTGCCGAATCGTAGTCGACATCCTCAACCTGACGGGCAGGTCGCGGAGCCTGTCGAGTCCTCTGCGGCTCTTCGTCCAAAAGATCGTAGAGGTTACCGTCAGCATCCGGTTCGTCGTAAGGCGCGGGTTCGGGTGCAGACATACGGCTAACCGCGCCACGGCGAGGAGCTCGGTAAGCAGAGCGATCGGTCGAACGCGACGAGGAATGATGCGTGCGGCCGCTGTGGCTTGGGCGACGCTCGATTAGCTGCGTCGGCTGGTCAAAGTCCTCATCGGCATATGCGGTATCCGAATCCCAGCTCGCACGACGTTCCAGCATGTCATCGACATTGCCGTAGGGATCGTCCGATTCCGGCTCGTCGCCGGCACGACGCGAAGACCATTCAGAAAAGTTGAAGTACTCCTTAGTGGCATCGATAAGTTGACGCACCGTCGCGCCAGAGAGCACCAGAGCGCCGTAAAAAACGATGCCCAGCAACAAAACGACGGCGACCCACGAGGTAAACCCGGCTGCTAGCGGCGAACCGATATAACCACCGATTGCGCCACCAGCTGCACGTCGCCCCTGCCAGTCCGCAGGACGACCAGAGCCGATATGCACAATTGCGAGCAGACCCACCACAATCAGCGAAGCTCCAGTAATGGTAGGTGTCAGACGTTCACGACGCGGCATCGCATCCAGCATCATCAATACGGAAACAACACCGAGCAGCACCGGAAGTACAAAAGCGCCGATACCAATGAGCGTGCGCACTGCCGTTTCAATGAACTCCCCCACTGGCCCTGCCAGGTGGAACCATGTCGAACCAGCCAGCACAATTGCCAACGCCAGCACGAGTAGTGCCAGGCCATCCTTCGATCCCGGTTCGCCACCCTCATCGAAGTCTGCATCGAACTCGTCAGCTGGCACGGCGGCCGGTGCCGGAGGTTCAATTACATCGTCATAGCCGCTAGCTGCTTTACGACGCT
Source organism: Corynebacterium sp. 5QC2CO (assembly GCF_024580435.1). Lineage (NCBI taxonomy): Bacteria > Bacillati > Actinomycetota > Actinomycetes > Mycobacteriales > Corynebacteriaceae > Corynebacterium > Corynebacterium sp. 5QC2CO. The sequence continues at coordinate 334,963 of NZ_JANIKI010000002.1, forward strand.
TCCTACGGGGCTTCGTCGAAAAATCGGCGTCACTTTCGCGCCGCGACATATTCTCCTCTTCGTTTCGCTTATTTTTGCGACCGCCTACCCGACGGGCGAGACCGGCCACGCCGCGGGCAGTTTCAGTCCAGGCGCTGGCCAAGCTATTGCCCACGAACGACATGGCGCTAGGAGTGCGCTCGAATTCCTCCGTGGCGCTGTGCACGGGGTATCGCCGCGTGGCATCTGTCTCCGCAGAGCGGGAAGATCCACGACGATTGTCAGTTCTGGTTCGGCTGGTCGCAGACATGACCATTACCTTACAGCTAACACCGGATCGTTTTCACATTAGTCACACGCGTGTCATTGTTTAACAGGCGTGCTGTCGCGACCGTCCAGAACTGAGAACGTGATCTTAAAGACTGTTGCGCTTGATGCCCGATTCGTCGCCGTCGATGGTGACGCGCACCTCGCCTCGGCCATAGAGCCACAACACCAGTTCCCCGACGCTTCCGCGGACAGTCACAACCGGAGCACCGTTAGCACTGTTGTCGATTAGAGTCACCGCAACTCCGTCGTCACGCATTAGCACCACGGTCGAGGTCGAACCGCGCAACATCATACGGCCGGCAGTAGTGACCAGACGCCACAGGTCCGACACTCCGGAGGGTGGCAGCTGACGAACGGTCCATCCTTCCTGGGCACGACGGACATCCTCGTGATGGACGAAGTTCTCCGCAGCGTTGACGTAGCGGTCTGCCCAGTTCATTGGATTCCACCGCGGAGCACCACTACCCCACTTCCCCACCACTTCGACGTAGGGCATTCGATTGACCTCAGCGGTAACAGCATCGAGGCGGTCCGAAAGCGCCTTGACGAACATCCCGCCCGCGGCATCCAGACGGTTTTCACGAATGTACAGGTGGTTGGCAAGATCCCGGGTCGTCCACCCCTCGCACAAGGTCGGGGCGTCGGGGCCGACGCTGAGCAGTAGATTAGCTAGATCTTCACGTTCCCGTTCAGCAAAAGTCATAGCTCCAGCCTAGACCAGGCACGGAGAAGCCCGCATCCACACGGTTGTAGGTGGATGCGGGCTCTTAGGCTAAAAGACGCTCTAGAAACTTAGATGCTTTCGCGCGACTCCTGGATTTCCTCATCGGTAACCTCTTCGGCTGCCTCAGAGGACATCGGCACGATGGTCGGAACGACCATCGGGCTGCGACGCCACTTCTGGTTAATGACACGCTCGGTGCGGCGACGAACTTCCTGAGCCATACGGTACGGGTTGTTCTCGCCACTGCCAGCCAGGTCAAAGAGAGTATCGTCAACGACCTGCTCGACGGTTTCGAGCACTTCCTTGACGTCGTCCGAGTAACCGCGAGCCTGAGCCCGTGGCTTCTCCAACGGGCGGCCAGTGCGGTTATCAATGACGGCTGTGACGGTGATAAGACCACCTTCACGCATTTCAGCACGGTCTGCCAGCACGTCAGCGTCGACGTCACCCATGGTGACGCCATCGACGTAGAGGTTACCGACCGGAACCTGGCCAACTACACGAGCGCGACCGTCAACGAGGTCGACAACCACACCGTTCTGAGCCAGGACAACGTTCTCTGGCTTCACACCAGTGGACACAGCCAGCTCCTTGTTGGCACGGAGGTGGCGCCACTCACCGTGAATCGGCATGACGTTCGACGGACGAGCTGCGTTGTAGAGGAATAGCAGCTCGCCGGCAAAGCCGTGACCGGAGGTGTGAACCTTCGCATCCTTGCCGGTGATAACCGTGGCACCAATTTGGGCCAGCATGTTGATAACGCCGAAGACTGCCTCTTCGTTACCCGGTACCAGCGAAGAGCTGAGGATAATCAGGTCGCCATCACGGACGGTGATCTGACGGTGCTCACGGCGGGCCATGCGAGACAGCGCAGCCATTGGCTCACCCTGCGTACCGGTAGTCACCAGCACGACCTTGTGGGGCGCCATGCGAGCGGCCTCGTTCATCTCCACAATGGTATTTTCCGGTGCAGTCAGCAGCCCCAATTCCTGCGCGATGCGCATGTTGCGAATCATAGAGCGACCGTTGAAGGCAACCTTGCGGCCAGCCTTAACAGCTGCGTCGATGACCGCCTGCACGCGGTAGACATTCGATGCGAAGGCCGCGACGATAACGCGCTGCTTGGCATCCATAATCAGGCGGCGCAGAGTTGGAGCCAACTCCGCCTCGGATCCCGAGAAGCCCGGAATCGTAGCGTTGGTCGACTCACACAAGAAGAGGTCGATTCCCTCATCACCGTAGCGGCTCAACGCCGGCAGGTCAGTCGGCTTTCCGTCCGGCGGGGTCTGATCCATCTTCACGTCACCGGTGTGGACGACCATGCCAGCTCCGGTCTTAATTACGATGCCAAGGCACTCCGGAATCGAGTGGTTGACATTGAAGAAACGAAGATCGAACGGACCACGCTGAATGTGGCTGGTGTCGTTGACCTCAATGACCTTCGGGCGCTGACGGTGCTCCTGTGTCTTGGCCTGAATCAGTGCCAAGGTAAAGCGAGAAGCAATAATCGGAATGTCCGCGCGTTGCTTGAGCAACCAAGGGATAGCGCCGATGTGGTCCTCGTGACCGTGGGTGACCACGAGAGCTTCCACGCGATCCCATTTGTCTTCCATGTAGGAGAAGTCAGGCAGAATCAGGTCAACACCAGGCTCATCCGAGCTCGGGAACAGCACGCCGCAGTCGACGATAATCAGACGGTTCTTGTACTCCAACACGGTCATATTGCGACCGATTTCGGAAATACCGCCCAGTGCAACCACGCGCAGGCCGTCCTTGGGGGCCTTCGGCGGTGCAGGAAGACGCTGCGTCAAGTCTGCACCCTGCATCGACTGGACTACGTTACGACGGTTGCCACCGCGTCCGCCACGGCCACCCCTCGAACTATTTCCGCGGTTACCTCCACGGCCGCCGCGACCACCGCGGGAACCGCGGTTGGAAGAATTCGAAGAACCTTGGGACTTCTTAGCGTTACCGGAGTTCTTACGCTCACCGGAACGCTGCGAGGACTTCGAGCCGTTGGATTTAGCTCCACCCTTGTCGGAGCCCTTGGATGCAGAGTTATTGGACTGCTCTGCTGCAGCCACGTCGGACTCGGAAGGCGGACCAGCCTTACGAGTTACCTTGCGGGCGCGATTGCGTCCTTCAGCCACTACAGAACACCTGCCTTCCGCATAGCTTCTTCAAGCACCTCAAGCTGCTGGTCATTTGCTGCAATTTGCGGCAAGCGTGGATCTCCTATCTCAATGCCCTGCAGACGCAGAGCGGATTTAGCAAAACTTACACCGCCAAGTGCAGCCTGAGCGGCAAACAGCGGAGTCATCTTCGCGTGGGCAGCCTGCGCACCAGCAAGGTCTCCCTTGTCAAAGCAAGAGCGCACCTCAGCCAGCAGCTGCGGGGCTGCATGTCCAATAACGGAAATAAACCCGGTGGCGCCAATAGACAGCCACGGAAGGTTCAGCACATCGTCACCGGAGTACCACGCCAAATCAGTATTAGCGATAATGCCGGCGGCAGCTCCCAAATCCCCCTTGGCGTCCTTAACAGCCTGGATTCTCGGGTGCTCCGCCAACCGGTAAATGGTATCAACTTCAATCGGAATAACCGAACGCGGCGGAATGTCATACAAACACACCGGCGCCTCGGTTGCGTCAGCCACTGCCGTAAAGTGACGGTACAGCCCCTCCTGGGACGGCTTGGAGTAATACGGCGTGACGACGAGCAGCGCATCCGCGCCCGCCTCCACAGAAGCCTTTGCCAGCTCGATGGACCCGGCCGTGTCATTGGTGCCGGCACCGGCCACGAGCTTAACCTCGTCACCCATCTCTGCACGGACAGCTCGGAGAAGCTCAAGTTTTTCCTCAACCGTCGTAGTAGGCGACTCGCCGGTAGTACCGGCCAGAATGAGTGCATCGCAGCCACCGTCTACAAGATGACCAGCGAGCTGCACACCCGCCTTGACATCGAGGTTTCCGTCCTTGTCAAAAGGGGTCACCATAGCTACGGCGACGGTGCCGAAAGTGTCAGCACCGCGAGTTGACGCAATTCCTGTGCTCATTGTTGACTACCTTTTCTTAAAAATCTCAATCGACTATATCTTCACACTGTACGTGCGATTACCCCTCGAAGGCGTAAGGACTCGACGCGACGACCGACCCATCCTTCAGAGTGTTAATCTCAAAATCCCCAAAAGCAACAGGAGCACAGCGCTGCAGCTCCCGCAGGCAAACCACTGCCAACTCCCGAATTTCAGCATCGGCATGCTCAGTCGCACGCATCGAAATGAAGTGGCGCCAAGACCGGAAATTACCAGTAACCACGATTCGAGTTTCGGTGGCATTGGGCAAAACCGCCCGGGCTGCCTGGCGTGCCTGCTTTCGCCGCAAGATAGCGTTGGGCTCGTCGGCCCACTTCTCTTCCAGTGCGTCTAATAACTCACCATAGGCGAAACGGGACTGATCAACCGCGCTTTCGAAAACTCGCAACAGATCCGGGTCCTCCGCAATTGCGGGAGGAACCACAACATTGTTGGAACTGGCCGGCACAAACCGCTGCGACAACTGCGAAAAGGAAAAGTGGCGGTGCCGTGTGAGTTCATGTGCACACGAGCGCGACAGCCCACGAACATAGATGCTTGCACTTGCGTGTTCAAAAAGTGAGGTGTGGCCTACCTCAAGCACATGTCGCAGATATCCCCTATTCGTCGCCGTTCGTGGATTGGGCTTGTCCCACGTTTCATAACAAGCCCTGCCGGAGAACTCAATCAATGCTTCCCCACCATCGGCATCGCTATCAAAGTCGATGTCCTCCGGCGGGAAGAAGTTGGTCGCGGCGATTAGCTGCGCCTTGAGAGTGACATTTTCAGACATTTTCAGTTAACTCCCGGCCATTAAAGTCCCAGGAACGGCTCCAGTCCCACAGTCAGGCCCGGAAAATCCTCAATCTTGCGCACACCCAGCAGAACGCCTGGTACGAAGCTGGTGCGCGAGTAGGAGTCCTGCTTGATGGTGAGCGACTGCCCTTCTGCACCGAAGATAACGGTCTCGTGAGCCACCGAACCGGTCATACGGACTGCGTGCACCGGAATGCCCTCGACCTCAGCACCGCGAGCACCATCGAGAGTTTGCTCAGTGGCGTCCGGCTGCTCCCCCATGCCGGCTTCCTTGCGAGCACGAGCAATAGTCTCAGCAGTGTGGATAGCGGTGCCCGAAGGGGCATCCTTCTTAAAAGGGTGGTGCATTTCGATAACTTCAGCGGAATCGAAGTACGGAGCGGCTAGCTCCGCCAGCTTCATGGTCAGTACCGCGGAGATTGCGAAGTTCGGTGCAATAAGAACATTGGCCTCACCGGCGGCGTCGTCAAGCCATCGCTGCACCTGATCGAGGCGCTCCTTGGTAAAGCCCGTAGTACCCACGACGGCGTTGATGCCATTCTTAATGCAGAACTCAAGATTGCCCATCACAGCGTCGGGCTGAGTAAAGTCAACAATCGTCTGCACACCAGCGGTGACAAGTTCATTCAGGTCATCGCCAGAGTCGAGACCCGCTGCCAGCTCCAAATGGTCGGCGGCTTCAACTGCCTCGCAGATGGTGGACCCTACCTTGCCCTTGGCGCCAAGTACGCCGACCTTGATATTGCTCACAGCTATTGTCCTTTCCCAACGGGTTTATCTTTCTCCCTTACCTTAGAATGTGTTGGCCGACTTGTGTGCCAATGCCCCCGTCCGCTTTGCCTTTTTGTCGACTTACGACGGGGTTTTTGTTGCGCTAAGATTCCATATCTTCGACAATCACCTATTTCTGTACCGATATATAGAAAGAGACTTCAATTGGTTTCTGAATCTGGAGATTCCGAACTCAGCCCAAGTTCGGAGGCACCACAGGCCGATGCGCCCAAAAGTGCTTATATGGCCATTTACGTGCTACTAGCTGCGGCATTCATGGCTATCTTGAACGAGACGGTCATGAGCGTCGCAATTCCCGTCGTCAAGGCGGACCTCGGAATCAGCGCAGCTACCGCAGGCTGGCTGACAACATCGTTCCTACTGACCATGGCAGTTGTCATTCCGGTCACTGGATTTCTCATTTCGGCAGTGCCGTTCCGCATTCTTTTCGCGGTCAGTCAGGGACTATTCGTCGTGGGCACTCTCATCGGTGCCTTCGCGCCAAACTTCGCGATCGTTCTGCTCGCACGCATTGTCCAAGCGTCCGGTACCGCAGTGCTGCTGCCGCTGCTGATGACCACCGTGCTCAACGTAGTACCGGAGCATGAGCGCGGGCGCATGATGGGACGAATGAGCGTGGTCATCGCTGTCGCGCCTGCTATCGGACCGACCATCTCCGGTCTCATTCTGGAGATTGCCAATAACAATTGGCATGCGCTTTTCGACACGATGTTGCCGCTCGGCCTAATTGTGCTGGTAGTGGGTGTCATTCTCGTTCCCAATATTGAGGAAAACTCCGCGAAGTCCATCGATATCCTCTCGGTGTTCCTCAGTGCCGGCGCATTCGGTCCGCTGGTGTACGCGCTGAGCCGCGTGGGCGCAGAGTTTTCGCTTATCGACGGAATCCTGTGCGCAGTCGGCATCGTGCTGTTGGTGTTCTTCATCATGCGCCAGCGCCGTTTGGCACCGCACAACCGAGCTCTGCTGGATCTTCGAACCTTCCGCACAAAGAGCTTTAGGCTGTCCACAATCATTCTGACCATTGGTTTCATGCTGATGTTCGGTGTGATCATCATTTTGCCGCTCTACCTCAATCTGCGAGGTGTCGACGTCAAGACTATTGGTTTGATTGTGATGCCTGGTCCACTGGTTATGGGCCTTATGGGACCGGCTGTCGGCCGGCTCTTTGACAGCTATGGTCCGCGCCCACTGGCAATTCCCGGCTCCATTGTCCTTGCCCTCGGTCTTTTCGGGCTCGGCTTCATCTCAGCATCGACTCCGCTATGGTGGATCGTCGCCTGCCACATCGTCCTTGAGATTGGCCTGGGGCTGCTGTTTACTCCGCTGTTCACATTCGGTCTTGGTGATCTTCCGAAGCGCCTCTACCCGGATGGCTCAGCAATCATGAACACGCTACAGCAGGTTGCCGGCGCTGTCGGTACCGCACTGTTTGTGGCGCTGTCAGCTGTTATTGCCGCTGGCCTGTCCGGCACTGGTGCAGCAGCTCCTGCCGCCGACGACTTGATTCGTGGCTATAGCATTGCGATGTTTACCGCCGCGGGATTTGCCGTGGTGCTAATCTTCCTCACCACGCTGCTCAAGCCGCAGCGGAAGAAGATTGCATTGCAGTAGCCCCCCCAAGACCGGGGGTAATACCGCCTAAACTAGGCGGCTTGCTCCCGGCCCGGGATTTCCAACGAAAAACTCCGGTTCCGGCATTCCTCTGTCACGGAAGGCCGACGCAACAGCATTCGCTGCAGCACTGACACGGTCGTGTGGCAGCAGCGCAATGGCACTGCCGCCAAAGCCACCGCCAGTCATTCGGGCACCAAGCGCCCCCTGCTCAAGCGCTACGTCCACAGCAAGATCCAGCTCTGGACAGGAAACTTCGTAGTCATCCCTCAGCGAAAGATGGCTTGCCACCATCAACGTGCCAAAGGCCTCGAAGTCCCCCTCGGAAAGCTTTTCAATCGCCTGTGCCGTCCGGTCAATTTCGGTAACAACGTGACGTACTCGGCGCGCCACGGTATCAACCCACTGATCCCTATCTGCCTCAGCTGGGACGTTCTCCTTCGCCCAATTGATAGCAGCACCAACTGCATCATCCAGACCGCGAAAATCAGATATCCCAAGACCATTTGTCACGGCATCGATGATTCCGCGACGCGTCGCATACTGACCATCCGAGAGACTATGCCGAACGTTGGTGTTGATTACCAAAACTTCTAGGTTCTCGTCTGCGAAAGCAGCCTTTACAAGCTGGTCAGAACTCTTCGCAAAATCAATGGCCAGTGCGTGGTTTTCCTTGCCCTTGATGGAAATACGCTGATCCAGACCGCCGGTAGAGGCACCAACGACCTCATTTTCTGCGCGGATTGCCGCCTCAATGATTCCCTGCTGCTCCTCCTCGTTGGCTGCGCGATCATGCACAAGCTCGAAGGCTGCAACGCCGACGGAACATTCCAATGCGGCAGAGCTGGATAGCCCAGAGCCGATTGGAACGTCCGAGGAAATTGCAATGTTAAAGCTTGGGCAATCCGCAGGCAGCAGCCCCGCCTCTCGCATCGCCCAGATGGTGCCGACTGCGTAGCCCGTCCAATTTGCAGGTGAGCTAGGTCCAACATCGGACATTGCGATGGCAACAGGTTTGTCATCTTCTGCTGCATCGTCCTTTGTCATCAGGTCCGAGACGATTCGCACTGTCCACGGGCTGCTATCCGTATGAGCACTCACCGCTGCAAAAGTATTCTGTGTCAGCGCGAACGGCAGGCAGATACCTTCGGCGTAATCGACGTGCTCACCAATCAGGTTCACCCTGCCAGGAGCTGCAAAAACGCCCTGCGGCTGCGTACCGAAACTGTGGCGGAACCGTTCTGTTACATCGGATACTGCCTGCTTCTGGGTACGAGTAGGCAGCCAACGAGTCTGGCCGACTTCCCGGAAGCGGTCAGCGATTGCCTCTGGTGTTGTATCCGAGATCCAGGCTCCCTGCCCGGACTCTGAACCGGCGAGGAACTTCATGCGTCCGGCAGAGCGCATCATGGAATAGAGCTGCAGGTGGAAGCGCCCGAACTGATGGTCTTCGCCTACCGGAGCTTGGTTCCAGGCTGCGATGTACGGCGTTTTGTCGATGCCGGGGAAGAATCGGTCGATACGTCGCAGCAGGTCAAGATACATTGCTGCCAGTTCGTCCTTTTCCGCACCGGTCAGCTCCTGGAAGTCACCGACGGCGCGGTTAGCCATAATCATGACTTCGACTGGCCACTTAGCTGCAGCTGGCACGAAGGCAGTGAAGTACTTCCCTTCTGCGATGATGCGTCGACCTGAAGCCTTTTCGGCCTCCAGGACATCCTCAAAGAGGTCACGACCGGTGGTTTCGAAGTGGGCCTTCGCGCGTGCAGCGATGGCCGCCGCACGAGGTGGCAGATAGGGGTAGGAGTAAATCTGCCCATGGGGATGCTGCAGTGTTACCCCAATTTCCTTGCCCCTGTTTTCAAAGGGGAACACCAACCGCACGCCGTCAATCTTGCTGAGTTCCGCAGTGCGGTGCGCCCACGCTTCAATAACGGTGCGAGCACGTGTGAAAGTCAGACCCCGGAAGGAGTCCGAAACATTCGGGGTAAAGCAGACAACCTCACACCGGGCCAAGGCCGGCTTCCGTGGGAAAATCTCGGCTCCGTCGACAGTCTGGGCAAAATCATCCGGAACTTCCATGTGCATGGAAAGCGATGGGAAACGGTTTTCAAAAACCACCACGTCGTAGTCGCTGGCAGGCACCTCTGTGGGAAGTTGTCCCGGCAGCGTCGGGGCCAGTGGGTTCTCACCAGCAGGAGGCATAAAGGTGCGGTTCATGCGGTGCGCCGCGTAGCAATACCAATCACCCGTCAGCGGATCTTGGCGCAGCTCAGACTCCGTAATCGCCTGTGGCAAATCACGTTCGTCGGTTAACTTTCGAGTCTTTCTGCCCGAGACATAGTCCGGTTCATCGTCGAAGTAGATTAGCTCGCGACCGTCGGCAAGCGTAGTGCGCGTTACCGAAAAAGCGTGAGAATGCTGGTCGTCGGTTGTCATTTTTCCTCCTTATGATTCTTCGACAACCGTTGGGCGCAATTTTGCCCAGGCATAGAAAACGATTGCAAAGAGGAGTAGGGCTATTCCGCTGTACAGGTTATACATCGGCTCTTTGGCAGCGTTGGTCTCCGGGTTGACCCCAGGGTCAAGGAACAGCCACGACAGCAGCAAAATGATGCCGTAGACACCAAGCAGCGCCCCAATGACGTTGCGGATGTCAAAGGCACCTGCCTTCCTTTTACCGGTGCTGACCGTCGCGTTTACAGTTGAATTGTTGTGTGTCCGTGACATGATCTCTCACTAGCTCCTATGCGAAAACGATGTTGAGGACTACGGCTATCACCAGGCACAAGATACCCAGCGGGACAGTTCGCTGTAACAATGGCAGCTCTGCCTCAGCAGCGTCTGTGAAGTGAGCCTTCGGGGTGACGGACTTGACGAAGCCCACCAGCTCCTCATCGGGTTTCGGCGTTGTCATGAGAGAAACGACCACGGCCACCACAATATCGACGACGAATGCCACGGAGGCGGCAGCGAACGCAGTGCCCTGCCCCGGCAGCTCAAAGATGGTTGCGCTTGCCGACGTGAACTCGGAGATGTACCAGTACAAAATCGCAGCGCCCGTTCCTGCAAGCAGAGACGTCCAACCTGCTGTCGGCGTCATGCGCTTCCAGAACATACCGATAAGGAAGGTGGCGAACAACGGTGCGTTGAAGAAGCCGAATAGCGTCTGCAGGTAGTCCATGACGTTGCCGAAATTATCGGCAATCAGTGCGGTGAACACTGCGATGCCGGTCGCGCCAACGGTAGCGATACGGCCAACCTTGAGATAGTAATCATCTGCTCGATTTTTCACGACGTAGGTCTGCCAAATGTCGTAGCTAAAGACTGTATTGAACGCGGAGATATTCGCCGCCATACCTGCCATGAAGGCTGCTAGCAGACCGGCGATTGCGATGCCCAGCAGACCGTTGGGTAGCAAATCTCTCATTAGGTAGAGAATTGCGTCGTTAGGCTTGGCGGTCTGATCCATGATGGGTGCGACGGTGGCGCCGGCGATCATGCCCGGCAGCACCACGATGAACGGGATGAACATCTTCGGGAAAGCACCGATGATTGGAGTCTTGCGGGCGGCCGACAGTGAGTCGGCGGCCATGGAGCGCTGAACTTCCACGAAGTTGGTTGTCCAGTAGCCAAACGACAGCACGAAGCCGAGGCCAAAGACCAGTCCGATGACTGAAACTACCGGGTTATCGAAACCAGAAATATCCGTGCCAGGCCAGGTGTGGAAGTGCGATTCAGTGGCAACCCTTTCCTTCAACCCCGACCATCCGCCGACGCTGTGCAGGCCGATCAGAGTCAGTGGCAATAGAGCTGCGACAATCACGAAGAACTGAAGTACCTCGTTGTAGATTGCCGCGGACAGTCCGCCCAGCGTGATGTAGGACAGCACAATGACTGCGGCGACTACCAACGTCAGCCACAGCGGCCAGCCGAGTAGCGCATTGACCACTTTGGCCAGAAGCAGAAGGTTAATGCCTGCAATCAGCAGCTGCGCGATAGCGAAAGAGATTGCATTGACCAGGTGTGCACCGGGACCAAAACGACGCAGCATGAACTCCGGAACTGAGCGAACCTTAGAGCCATAGTAGAAGGGCATCATGACAATGCCCAGGAACACCATGGCTGGGACGGCACCAATCCAGAAGTAGTGCATGGTCTGGAAACCGTATTGCACACCATTTGCGGACATGCCGACGATTTCCACGGCACCTAGGTTAGCTGAGATGAACGCCAGCCCTGTCACCCAGGCTGGCAGTGAGCGCCCTGAGAGGAAGAAATCAATGGAGCTGGACACTTTGGCTCGTGCAGCCCAGCCAATGCCGAGGACGAATAGGAAGTAGAGAGCAACGATGGAGTAATCCACCCATGATGCCTCGAGCCGTAGGGCTGATTGCGCCACTATCACGACGGCCTCCTCACAATTAGGGGGGGTCAAAACGTATTCAGGAAATGCACGAATTGGGATTTCTTTTCCTCGGCACCTGGCTGGTGCACGCCCATCAAGGCCGTGAAAGTGGCTCGACCTACCCCGAAGTGTGGGGCCAGATAGCCACTATCCGGAACAAAAGGAAGACCTATTCTTTTACATTCGTCCCCAAGTGTATTTTCCATTCTTAATTCCAGGTGAATTAATTAAGAAGGTTTTAACCCGATTGAGGGGGCTGCACTCTTCTGCGCTGGGAAAACTATTTTCCGCCCGTTTCCGCGCGCAGTCCCATGGCAAGAGTTGTTGTCTCTCCAGCCTGAACTCGCAGCAAACCGGTACCGGAGCGTAGCGCATCCGGCGGACATGTCATTGGCTCCACCGCAATCGCATTCCCGTGCCCAGGAAATCCTTCTCGTCGTCCGGCGTCCGCAACATAGACCTGGAAGAACCTGAATTCATCATCGGCCCAGAGCACAGCACCCTTGCCATTTGGCCCAACCAAATGCGCTTCACGACGGCGCGGCGAGTCACTCCCCGCTGTCTCCTCGGCAGCAAAGAAGCAGTGATCCAGCCACAGTCCATCCAGGGATACTCCCTCTCGAAGGCTGGGAACCACCGTCTCGGCTGGCACCGCTGGGCCGGCGGGCAAGTTTCGAATTGGCTCCAGTGGCAGGTTTTTATCAACGGGCAACCGCAGTGTGCAACTGCCGAAGTCAGCGCCCAACGCGCTTAAATAGGGATGCCAGCCCAGACCAAACGGGCACTCCCTATCGCTGAGATTATGCACTGTGAACTCCGCCGATAGGCCATCTGAGGCTGTGACTTGCCAACGCACGGTCATACCGAGTTCCCAAGGCCAGCCCGGTTGCGGCTCAACTTCCACGCCCAAGGTGACGCTGCTGTCATCAGAATCGACCACAGACCAAACGCGATCTGCAACAAACCCGTGAATAGCATTCGCCCGGGACGGCTCCGAAATATCTAGCCGATGGACTTCTCCATCAAAGATGAATACTCCGTCAGCGACCCTGTTCGGCCACGGAGCCAGGAGCGTACCTGCGGACAACGGTGGATTGAACCCTTTGGGATAGTCAGTCAGCAGTGGCAGGCCACAGTACTCCAGTGATCTCGGACCACCACCGAACTGGGAAATACTTGCGACATAGTCACCGGCCGCAATGTCAATGAATTCATGATCGTGCGCGACAAATTGCATGCGCAAATCACCTTCCACGTGGGTTCGAAAATTAATCCCTTCGAAAGCCGAGATTAACCAAAAACAAAAGCGCGGTTAAGTCAATTTGTGACCTAACCGCGCCATCGCTACTCGCGTTGTCGGAGGCTACCTACAGCACATCCTCCGTCGCCAAGCATTAGTTGTCTTCGACCGGAACCAGCGAGATCTTGCCGCGGTTGTCGATATCAGCGATTTCGACCTGAATCTTGTCGCCTACGTTGATGACATCCTCGACCTTCTCGATGCGCTTGTCGCCACCGAGCTTGGAGATGTGAATCAGACCGTCACGGCCCGGAGTCAGGGAGACGAAAGCACCGAAAGCGACAGTCTTCACGACAGTGCCCAGGTAGCGTTCGCCGACCTTCGGCAGCTGCGGGTTAGCAATCGCATTAATCTGCTCGATTGCAGCGTCCGCGGCCTTACCGGAAGTTGCCGAGACAAATACGGTGCCGTCGTCCTCGATAGAGATATCAGCACCGGTTTCCTCGGTGATGCCGTTGATGGTCTTGCCCTTCGGACCGATGAGCTCACCGATCTTCGAAGCCGGAACCTTAACGGTGGTGATCTTCGGAGCGAGACCACTCATCTCGTCTGGAGACTCGATGACCTCAGCCATGGTGGACAGGATGGCCAGACGTGCATCACGAGCCTGGGACAGAGCATCGGCCAGAACCTTCGACGGAATACCGTCGAGCTTGGTGTCCAGCTGCAGTGCGGTAATGAAGTCCGCAGTACCAGCGACCTTGAAGTCCATGTCACCGAATGCGTCTTCGGCACCGAGAATATCGGTCAGTGCGACGAAGCGGTTCTCACCGTCAACCTCGCCGGAAACTAGACCCATGGCGATACCGGCAACCGGAGCCTTCAGCGGCACACCGGCGTTGTACAGCGACAGAGTCGAAGCACAGACCGAGCCCATGGAGGTCGAACCATTGGATCCAAGAGCCTCGGAGACCTGGCGAATGGTGTACGGGAATTCCTCGCGGGACGGCACGACCGGCAGCAGGGCGCGCTCGGCTAGTGCTCCGTGACCAATCTCGCGGCGCTTCGGAGAGCCAACACGGCCGGTCTCGCCGGTGGAGTACGGCGGGAAGTTGTAGTGGTGGATGTAACGCTTCGAGGTAACCGGAGTCAGCGAGTCGATCTGCTGTTCCATCTTCAGCATGTCCAAAGTGGTGACACCCAGAATCTGGGTCTCGCCGCGCTCAAACAGCGAAGAGCCGTGGGCACGCGGAATCAAGCCGACCTCAACGCCCAGGTCACGAATGTCGGTGACACCGCGACCATCGATGCGGAAGCCTTCAGCCAGGATCTTCTCACGGACGATCTGCTTCATCACTGCGTTGTATGCAGCGCGAATCTGCTTGGACGCAGCTTGCTCGTCGACATCATCGGATACGAAGCGCTCCAGCAGCTGCCCCTCGACGTCCTCCATGTACTCATTGGTGGCGTCATCTCGTTCCTGCTTACCCGGAATGGTGAGCAGCTTGGCCAGCTTCTTAGCGGACTTCTTCTCGACTGCGTTAAAAATCTCATCGCCGTATGCCGGGAACAGCGGGAACTCCTGCGTTTCCTTCGCTGCGCGCTCAGCCAGACCCTTCTGTGCCTCACACAGAACCTTGATGTGCGGCTTTGCTGCCTCGAGGCCAGCGGCGACGATGTCCTCGGTCGGCGCCGGTGCACCGTCAGCAATACGCTTGACGACGGTCTCCCCAGCTCCGGCCTCCACCATCATGATGGCGACATCTTCGACGTTCTTGCCGCGACGCTTGCGGGTGACGATACGGCCAGCGACGACCATCTCGAACAGAGCCTGCTCGTGCTGCTCCTCGGTCGGGAAAGCGACCCATGCACCCTCTGGGTGCTTGTCATCAGCAACGAGCGCGATGCGGACGCCACCGACAGCGCCGGAAACCGGCAGCCCGGAAAGCTGAGTTGCAGCTGACGCGCCGTTGATTGCGACGACGTCATAACGGTCCTTCGGATCCCAGGACATGACGGTGACGACAACCTGTACCTCGTTGCGAAGGCCCTTGACGAAGGTCGGACGCAGCGGACGGTCAATCAGACGACATGCCAGGATGGCGTCGGTGGACGGGCGGCCCTCACGGCGGAAGAACGAACCCGGAATCTTGCCCGCAGCGTACATACGCTCTTCAACGTCGACGGTCAGCGGGAAAAAGTCAAAGCCCTCGCGGGGCTGGTTGGAAGCGGTGACGGTGGACAGGAGCATGGTCTCCTCGTCCAAGTAGGTGGTCACCGAACCATCGGCCTGACGAGCCAGCTGGCCCGTTTCAAAGCGAATGGTGCGGGTGCCGAAATCACCATTGTCGATGGTGGCAACGGCCTCGGTAATACCGAAATCCTCATCAAAGAAAAATTCAACAGCCTTGCTGTTGGCCATAGGTTTCTTACTCCTAGAAATAGCGGCGATCATCGATGTCGCCTGTAAAAGATCGAATGAACTTCGTTTGCGTCACGCATTCTACCAGCTAACGCGGAAAGTTCTCGTATTGGACGGATCGGAGATATCTCACTGCCATCTGGGTTCTTGCACCTACGCGGGGTTCTAGGAGTTTGCGGGGCGGGGGGGCACTTATCGATGACTTTTCTTGACTCATCGATGGTTTACCGTGTCTTATCGACGAATTACCGTGTCTTATCGATGGGGCCCCGGCACTTATGCGCACGCTTTCGATCAGCCCCTCCACATGTCGATGAGGTATTCACTTGTGGCCACGCTACAGCGCATCGATGAGTGAATACCACAACGACAAGTGATCAAAAAAGACCCGCCGTGAGCTTCCATCCAATGGAAACCCAAACGGCGAGTCTAAAAAGCTTAAAAGCCTTGAATTAACAGAGCAACTTACACCAATGAAGCTCTGACAAACAGGACCTTAAGGAGAACCTTAGCGACGCAGACCCAGGCGCTCGATCAGCTTACGGTAGCGCTCAACGTCGTTGTCCTGCAGGTACTGCAGCAGGCCCTTGCGGCGACCGACCAGCAGCAGCAGACCACGACGGGAGTGGTGATCGTGCTTGTGGAACTTCAGGTGCTCGGTCAGCTGACGAATACGTGCGGTCAGCAGTGCAACCTGAGCCTCCGGGGAACCGGTGTCGGTCTCGTGCAGGCCGAACTCCTTGAGAATCTCAGCCTTTTCTGCAGTGTTCAAAGCCATGTAAATCTAACTCCTTGAATCAAATTATGGTCGTTTTTTCAGTCCACATTCTCGGCTTTCCCGGAACCAAACAGCGTCTGGCAGCTAGTTCCTCGCAACTGCTTGTGGACCGCAGTCACAGCCGACGTTTTACTTTAACAGCTAATCGGCCTTAGCCAAAATGGCCTCGGTGTCTGCGACGTCCTTGTTCATCCGGTCAATGAGCTCCTCGACCGAGTCGAACTTCTCCATTCCGCGAATCCGGTCGACAAACTCAACCTGCCCGGCGGTGCCGTAGAGGTCCGCATGACGGTCAATCACGTAGGCCTCGACCGTTCGATCAGTGTCTCCAAAGGTCACATTAGTGCCCACCGACACGGCTGCTGGGTAGCGCACCCCAAACTTGATATCGCCCTTCGGGTCTGGCTCCGGGCGGGCTGCCGTCGGCTGAGCCGTGAACCATGCCGCGTAGACACCATCAGCCGGGATTGCCAGGCCCTCAGCGAAGTCAATATTGGCGGTCGGAAAGCCCAGCTGCGCTCCCCCACGCCCCTGACCTGGAATAACATCACCATCAACACGGTAGAAGTACCCGAGACACGAGGCGGCTGCGGACACCGCTCCGTCGGCAAGCAAACCGCGAATACGTGTCGACGAAACACGTTCGGTCGAGTCCGCGGCAGTGACGTCGAGGAGGTCGACGATGGTGACGTCGACCCCACACTTACGGCCGTGCTCCGGCATAGTCTCGGCGGTACCTGCGGCCTTCTGCCCATAGGTGAAGTTCTGGCCAACGAAGACGGCCTGTGCATTCAGCTTGTCTCGGACAACGGTGCGTACAAAGTCTTCTGCGGGGATGCTGGAGAAGTTCTTGTCGAAAGGCACGACAACCATGGCATCGATTCCCTCCGCTTCTGCCAGCTCGGCGCGACGGGACACGGTGGACAGTGCCGGCGGTACCTTATCCGGGGCAAACAGCGCTACGGGATTGGGATCGAAAGTCATCAACAGCGATTTCACGCCACGAGCGCGAGCGTCACTGACCGCAGCAGCCATCAGGCGCTTATGTCCTAGATGAATACCATCGAACACTCCGATGGTTACGACCGTGTCCCCCAGGTCTTCGGGTGCATTGTCCAAGCCATACCAAATCTCCACAGAGAGCCAGTGTAACTGGTCACCGTTTAACACACCGCATATAGCGCAACATAGGATTGCGTCTATGACCGACTTCGATCCGATTGCAGACTCCGGCATTGTCATCGTCGACAAGCCCCAAGGCTGGACAAGCCACGATGTAGTGGGCAAACTCCGTCGAATCTTCCGAACCAAGAAGGTCGGCCACTCCGGCACCCTCGACCCAATGGCCACCGGTGTGCTCGTCCTCGGCATCGGCCGCGGCACGCGCTTCCTACCGCATGTCCACGCGGACACGAAGTCCTACCAAGCCACCATTCGACTCGGCGCTGCCACGCTTACCGACGACGCCGAAGGCGAGTTGCTCTCCGAATCCTCGGCGGCATCGGTGACTGATGAAATGGTTCGAGCGGAAATTGCGAAGTTCACCGGCACAATCATGCAAAAACCCGCGGCGGTATCAGCGGTGAAGATTGACGGTGTCCGCGCCTACGAGCGCATCCGCCGTGGTGAGAAGGTCGATATCCCTGCGCGCCCGGTGACTATCTCCCGCTACGAGGTTCTGGACATCCGCCACGACTCCGATCCTTCCCGTCCCGGGGAGTGCATCGATATCGACGTGGAGGTCGACTGCTCTGCCGGCACTTTCATCCGCGCCCTAGCTCGTGACTTGGGGGATGCACTGGGAGTCGGTGGTCATCTCACTGCTCTGCGGCGTACTGCCGCCGGCGTTTTCACTATTGATGAGTCGTTGACTATCGACGAGCTCACGGCGAAAGCCGAGCAGTTCGACACCGCCCATCCAGAAATTGCGGAGATGCGACGACCAGTCCCGGAGCGCGCCGCTTCCTTGTTGCCGCTGAGTCTGGACGAGGCCTGCCTGCGTTGCTTTGATACCCGCGACATTACTGAACAGCAGGCGGCTGATTTGGCTCAGGGCAAGTGGCTGGAGCCAATCGGAAAACCTGGAGTCTATGCGGCGGTGTCACCAACGGGAAAGGTTCCGGCGCTGCTCACAGAATCTGGCAAACGGGCTAAGACGGTCTTCGTGGTGCGCCCGGCCACGCTGTGACTACCTCTCAAGGATTTTAAGACTGCTCGAGCCACACCGCGGTTGCAACGATGCCTGCACCGCGAGCCCAGAAGCCTTTTACTCCGCAGAAGGCGTCGGGAATCTCACGGTGAACCGTTAGCTGTAAAGGTCCGCCTGTGAGTCCTCGGGAAAAACCTCGCGCTGCTATCCGTTTCTTTCGCAGTTGGACGGAGACTTCGTCGAAGTCTAGCCACTGCCCGACTATCGGCTCCCAGAGTTTGTACATTGATTCCTTGGCGCTAAATTGCACCAGCGGGTCAAGGCGTGCTTCGTCAGTGCGCAAGACTGCCTCGATGATTCCTAACTCTAGAGTCTGCTCGACCTCGACATCGATGCCAATCCCCTGCAGCTGTTCAGCGCTCGCGGACACGGCTGCCACGGCCCTGCCGCAGTGGCTAATTGACCCCACGATCCCTTGTGGCCACAGCGGCGCTCCGGTGGCCGACATGCCAATCCCATGTGGGGCAGACTCTCCTAGCCGTTGCACCGCCTCATGCGCAGCGAGGCGCCCTCGGGTGAAATCACGGATTCGAGCAGGTGCTGCACTATCAGACAGCCTCAACTCAGCAGTACGGAGCTGCTGCAATTCCGCATCACTAAACGGACGCTCGGCATTGGAGTCAATAACCAGCCGGCTACCGGCGGGCAAATGCCTGGCCAGGTACTCCTGGACGTCGGCAAGCACACTCATGCGCTGATGCCGTACCATTTCTCTCCACGGAAACGGGTAGCGACAAAGATGAGTCGCAGAATCATGAAGGCCAAGAGACCGCACCACACGCCGGTCAGCCCCCAGCCAAATGCCTGCGCCAGCCAGACCGGTGGGAGGAAACCGCACAAGACCGCGCTAACGGTGGCGTTACGGAGGAAGGCTGCGTCGCCGGCGCCGAGCAACACGCCATCGAGCGCGAAGACGACGCCGCCGATAGGAATCATTGCGACAAGAATCCACCATGGTCCAGCGGTGACTGCGTCAATCACGCCTGTGGCGTCGGTAAAAATGCGGACAATACTGGCATTACCTACTGCGAAAACAGCCGCTAGGCCGAGGGCAATGACGCTTGACCAGACAGTCACGCGCTTGCCAGTCCAGCGGGCAACGGCCGTGGAGCTACCGCCCAACGCTGCACCGACGAGCGTCTGTGCAGCAATCGCTAGCGAGTCGAGCACCAACGAAATCAGGTTCCACAGTTGCAGCATGACCTGGTGCCCACCGAGCGTGGTCGGCCCAACGCGGCCAGCAACCGCTGCGGCGGAGAGGAACGCTACCTGGAAGGACAAGGAGCGAACGATGAGATCGCGGCCGAGGACCAGCTGGCTTTTGATAATGGCGCCATTCGGGCGCATGGAGAGCTTGCGGCTAGAGCACTCTTTGAAAAGACGGCGGAGGAACAGCCCGCCGGTAATCAATTCGCCGAAAAGAACGGCCATCGCAGAGCCCTCGAGACCGAAGGCGCGGACCAGCGGCACAATCACAATGGCGGCCGGAACAAGGCCTGAGAGCACATATAGCAGCGGCGCGCGGGTGTTTTGGATACCGCGCAGCCAACCATTTCCGGCCTGTGCAATCAACGTCAGCGGAATGGCGAAAGCAGCAACTCTCAACCATTGCCCGGCATCATGAGCGACCTCCGGATGAGGAGCTAACCAACCGGTAAATACTGGTGCCAACCCCACGATGATGGCAAAGAGGCTAAGGCCCACAAAGATGGCGACCCACGTCGCTTGCAGTCCCTCTTCAACCGCCTCGTCCACGTTGCCCCTGCCAAAGGCTCGCGCTGATCGGGCGGTCGTGCCGTAAGCCAAGAAAGTAAGCTGCGTAGTTACCACAGAAAAAACCGTCGAACCAGCGGCAAGCGCCGCAAGCTGAACAGCTCCAAGCCGACCGATGACAGCCGTATCCAGCAGCACATAGAGTGCGGGCGCGGCAAGAACACCCAACGCTGGCAGCGCAAGCGAAACGATTGCGCGAAGGCTGACATCTGACTTCGCACTGTGCCCGGTTCGCTCTATGCCGGTTCGCTCTATGCCAGTTTGCTCGATCTCAGTGCGCTCCTGAGTTTCTCGCGAGTCCGACAATCCCCTAGGCCTCGCTCGTGCCTCGGCGTGCCTGGGCTGCGACATCGCTGGTGTCCAGGATGGCCTGCAGCAGCTCATCCTTGCTGCACTCCCGAGTCAGACCGGCGGCACGCTCGTGGCCACCGCCGCCAATTTCCAGGGCGACCTGGGAGACATCGACAAGCTCGCGAGAACGCAGCGAGACGGCCCACTGGTTTGGCTCATACTCCTTAAGCACGGCACAGACGTCGGCCGCATTAGTCGTACGCACAATGTCCACGACCGATTCAATCTCATCGTGACCGACATCGCTGGTCTGGTCGTGCTCGATGACGACGTGGATTAGGCCAGCGCCGTCGCCCCACTCGGGCACCAATGTCGCGGTGGAAAGCACCTTGCCCAGGAATGGAAGGTAGGCAAACGGATGTTCTTCCAGCAGCTGTGCACCAATCGTGCGCGGATTGAGCCCCTTATCCAGCAGGCGCGCCGCTGCAGTGTGCATGCGGGAATGGCCGAACTGGAACGATGCGGTGTCCGTCAACAGCCCTGCATAGAGAGCATGAGCCATCGGCGTGGTCAGCTTGATACCCCAGACACCAAAGAAGTCCAGGAGCACCATGGTCGAGGACTCTGCGCGTTCGTCAACCATGTTGACGGACCCAAAGCGAGTGTTGGTCGCGTGATGGTCAACATTGATAACGCGGTCGGAGGCCATCACGCGATCTTCCAGCGCACCGAGGCGCCCCGGGCTTGCGCAGTCGACAGTCACCCACGTGTCAATGTCTTCATCCAAGTCCGTGTACTCGACAAATCGCTCCCATCCGGGGATGGTCAGCAGCGACTTGGCTGGCAAATCGCTCTCACCGTAGCTGGCTACAGCCGAAATGCCACGCTGTACAAGTGCCATGACCATCGCAGATGCAGCACCAATCGCATCCGCATCGGGGTGAACATGGGCAATGACGCCGACTTTCTTAGCGTCGGCAAGCATATCCTGCATCTGCTGAATCGGCTTGGACATGCGGCGATTAATCGCCTGGGAAAGCTGGTGAGCTGCCTGCTCCTGAGCCTGCGGAGAAGTGGTCACGTGGGTGCCCCTTTCATCGATAGATGTGGCCGGTGGAGAGTTTTACTCCTCGTCGCGGTATGGGTTGGCATCGCCTGCGGGCTTTGCGTTTCTAGCCTGCTCAGCCAATTCCGCGTCGCGCGCGCGAGTCTTATCGAGCAGCTCCTCAAGGTGCGCGGAAATCTCCGGCACGGTGTCAACCTCAAAAGCCAGCGTCGGTGTGTAGCGCACACCGGTGCCACGACCGACCAGGGAACGCAGCTGCCCCTTCGCCTTTTCCAGCGCTGCTGCTGCCGACTCGTAGTCCGGTTCCTCGTCGAGCGTACGTCCGCGCACAGTGTAGAAAACTGTGGCGTCGTGCAAATCGCCGGTGACGCGGCAGTCGGTGATAGTCACAAACTCCAGCCGCCGGTCCTTAATCTCACGCTCAATTGCGCTGGCGACAATCTCCTGAATACGCTTGGACAGCCTGCGCGCGCGTGCTGGATCTGCCATTTTTGGCTACTCCCTATCTATCTCTACCTGTGCGTAACGATTCGTAGCTAGACCCCATTTAGCGTGGGGCCTGAAGTGCCCCTTCGCTGACAAAGACCCATTTGGGATCCGGCAAAACGGTTCAATACAAAGGACTGCTAATACTAACACGCAAAACACTACTCAACTTCGAACCGCATGTTTCGCGACTTCGCCCGCACCCGTTTACCGAGTGCAGTCAATTGCTTCGCCGCACGCTCGCCCTTTGTTATTAATCCATTAATCATCACGACAACACTGCCACCACCATCGATGTCATCGACGGCATGGGGAGTCGCTACTACGGAATTGCGCAGCTGAAACACAGCCTACCCGTACGCTCTTAACGGCGCTCCACGAAGTTGTACATCGGTAACCCATTAACATGAGAGCAGTCAGGCAGTGAGTCCATCACACTGTCCTGCAATGGTGTTTCTCCCTCGATGCCGAAAATCCATTTAACCGCAGCATTACCTAAATCCAGCGGATGGAAAAGGTAACTTACCTCACCATTTTTATCCTTGGGCGCCGCGCTGCCATGGGTTTGTTCCCATTCAGCCACATCCGTCGGATGTAGTACCTCGACGTGTTCACCGTTAGCGAACGGTACCTCGAAATCCAACAGTCTTCCAGAGCTGAAAAACCGCTGCATGTCAAAGTCATAGTCTTCGCAACTTGCTGCTAATTCCCTGGTAGGAGGGTTGCGTCCGTTAGCGTGGTGTATCTGTGACTATCGGTGAGGGCCTGATGAATGCATGAGGCGACCACCGTAGTACCTTTCGATTCCATAACCACACTTCCTCGAAAGGGATAACCACGATGGCCG